>JBLHTH010000022.1:0-31731 GCA_047627195.1 Pseudohongiellaceae bacterium
ATCTTCTGGTGTTATAAATCCAAATCCTTTATCTGCATTAAACCACTTCACTGTACCTTTGCTCATTGCTTGCTTTCCTATACTGATGATTAAAAATGTGCACCTAGAAACAATATAGCCGTATATCGGCCTATTACTTCCAATGAATACATTATGTCACTCACGAACACATAACGCTCGTGTTAATAAGTGCACTTTATGGCACTTTTTGATCTTTTGGTCATGTTTTACGTACATTTATTCCCCGTCACGTATCAAAAACAGCAAAAATCCGATCTGCAGGTGCTTTTATACCGGCTCGCTTGTGTTTAGCTGTCTTTATAGTTCGCTGCTCTGATAAGCAGTTGCTCTAATAGCAAGAAGGCTTCGATCACGCCTAGCCAAGCATCAGACTCTTTCTAAATTGTAGGCGCTATCTACAGTAATCCTGTTTTTATCAACACTGGTTTCTTTTAAGCATCGCAAAAAGGCTCCATTATCAAGCTGGGCCATTACTTTATTCAGTGACTGTGCGTCCGGGCGTTACACAGGAAGACTATTTTTCGAACTTCAATCACTTGGCAGAGCCTAATATTTCAACTGCACTGCACCAACCCTATCGCCCCAAAACGGTGCGTACCCATATAATCTACTCTGCCTCCTAGACAGAGTAGCTAGCAAGCTGTTCGTCAGCTAGCCTCTTTAATGTATTGTGTTATCAACACTATCTGCAATCACTCTGACGTGAAGCTCTCACTTGCGTTATTCAATAGAATACCTTGCTGGCTGCACTTATAGGTTTTACATAGAAGGTAAAAAGCACGGCGTCAGGTTGCGGGAAATCTATGGGAAAGGTTTCATATAGGAGAGCAGCGACAAAAAACACAGGCTCATGTAGCCAGATGTCTGCGTATTCTTCCCAAAGTTTACTTATGCAACATCTCGTGCAATATTTTGAATCTGGCTACGCGATAGAGCATTGCCTAAATGCGATCGGAAGATCACTTTGGCAGCTCAATATCCTGCAATGATAAAAGCTACATATCGCGCAGCTCTTGCTCCTGAGGATAGGCTGTGTCAGCGCCTTCCAGTGAGTCCAGTACTTTAAGAAAGGCTTTATCTCCCCATAAGCCAGTAATTTTAAGGCGTTCTTTAGGGTTGGTAATTTCAACTAAAAATTGGAGATTTGCACAATATCGCCCTAGTTAATTTGAGTCAGCACGCCTTTCATTTTCCCCCTCTTTTTATACGTTAATTTTGTCCTGCCTATCTTCTCGCCTTGCGATGAAATTCGAACATGAACAGATTAAATAGAATGCTCCTAGATTATTCCTTATCGGTGCTGCTCAAGTAACTCGATAGTATTGCCAGCTGGATCTTTAAGCATTGCAATTGTAATTCCAAGATCACTAATAGCCGTGGGGGCCTGAACTTCTATACCACCAAGCTCAAGCGCGTCAAAATAAAACGAACCAATATCGGTTACTCGAAAAATTATGTGCGGCATAGATTCAACCGCCTCATCTGACTCTCTACTCAAAATTGCTATTCCAGGGCCCATATTTCCAATCGATTGATCGTGACTCTCCGTAAAT
The DNA here is from genome assembly GCA_047627195.1 of Pseudohongiellaceae bacterium. Classification (GTDB taxonomy): domain Bacteria; phylum Pseudomonadota; class Gammaproteobacteria; order Pseudomonadales; family Pseudohongiellaceae; genus UBA9145. Next base: position 1,575 of record JBLHTH010000022.1, read on the forward strand.
CCAAGAATCAATTCGACTTTGCCACTAGCGAGTTCGAGCCGGTCCACCTCAACCAGACCGAACGCTTTTTTATAGAATTCACCTGTGCCAAATACATCCTCTGCGCCCACGCGTGCAGCCATTAACGACACATCTGCTTGAGCTTGAAAAACCGCTGTTAAGCCGATTAATAACACCACCATAGGAATAAGTTGTTTTTTCATTATTCTAGTTCCTTTATGATGCAAAAAGAATTCGTAAACAGTGTTAGTTTGAGCATAGAAATTGGGTATCACCGTATAGCTCAGTGCGTATGATAAATCCTTGTGAATCAATTGATATATTTGATCTTAGCTTTTAACGCTGTTTTCAAATAAAGACACAACTTCTTCTAGATGGATCTCAAGTTCGTTTGCTGCCGCAAGTTCAGCTTCATTTTGCAAGTACTCTAACGCCAGGAATGTATTAAGTGAGCTGATATAAGCAACTTCTTTCGCTATAAGTTTTCTACCCAGCTTGGATTCGCATAAAGCGATAATACGCTCTCGCCAATTTTGAACTAGTTCCTCTTTTTCCATTACCTGTTGCCACCTTTAATAATTAAATTTCCGTAATGATCATCATTTCCAAGAAGTGAAGCGTCATTTGTGACATATAGCCGTAGCGACTCGCTGTTAATCAAGCCGTTATGCCAAAGTGTCTGTTGTAACCCGAGCTAGGGTCTTTTCCAAACATAGCGAAGGCTTTCACCAATCGTTAAGGTTAACTGAGGCTCATTGAAAACATAAATTCGTGATGAAGACGTGCCCGCTAGAGACCGGTTAATATTTCCGACTACATTATGAGTCATGGTTGTTGCGTGTTCGTCAATCTCATAAGTTCCAAAATAGGCGCCGTAATTTAATAGTACGGCTCTGAGCTCTTCGATTGTAAAATCAAGAAAACCTTTGTTTGTGAAATCAGGACCGCCGGGGCGCGCAGATTGAAATGACATATAACCATCAGCGCTATAAGTGAGGTAGCCAGTGCTTCCAGCTACAGAATCGGGTATCACCCAGTCGCCGGACTCATTGCGTGATTGAATATGAACAAGAAGCCAAGTGCCAATAAATTGATCAGCATCGATTGCGTAACTCGATTTTGAAAAAAGGAATCCTAAACATAGCAGCGAGATAATTATTCTTAGTTTCATGAAAAAGCCTTGTTAATTTTATTAGGGGTATGGCGTTAGAATTTAGAACAGAATCGGTTGGATTAATTGAGCACGCAGCGCTATCTTTCCGCTTTTATTAATATGTGCTGGACTTAGCGGCAATGCTACTACTCTCTAATTATTAACTGATATTTGTCCATTACTTTCAATTGTAAACCTCAATACTCTGCCTAATTCGGTGCCTTCGGCATATGGAAATTCGTCACCGGAGATTTCAAAATTATTAGCCACTAACGAATACTTTCCTATGCCTGTTTTTCGCTGACGTGAATAGAAAATGGTATAGGAACTATTCGGTTTAATTGGACCGATCGAAATTCTGCTCGTTGGTAGTAAAATATTGAATTCATCATAACTTTTGGTAGACAGGTTGGTGACGATGGATTTCGGAGACATTAAGTAGTAACCGAACCCTGCAATTAACGAGAGCACAAGCAACAATGCGGCGATCTTGTATCTATTTTTCATGGGTTAGCAATTTACCAAGCTACATCAATCAAGAAATAAGTCTACGCTACAAGTAGAGCTCAAAATAACTACAGCACAAAGCGCTTCCTTTCTATTTAATTAACAGGTTCCGTTAATATTCACTTCGGATTTTTTTCAACAATATGGTTTATTGGCACGAACATGTGCCTTACTTTTTTCCAAACATCAACTGACCCTGAATAGCTAAAAAACTATCTTATCACTCCATCGATATTTTAAATTTGAGCATCCTTAAGCTCACATTCCATCGATGTTTGAGTGGCTTGATGATGCCAACTTTCTACAGGACTCAGCACTTTAACATGAAGGAGCTCGAATATTAGTTTTTCGTCAGGATTAGAGTTCTCGAACGATTCCTGGCTCAGGTTTACAATGGATGCTGTTTCAATTGATGAAGAAAATGTGTTAATCAGCTCATTGGAGGAATCCCATGTATGATGTAGTGAATCAATCTCGGTCTGCCGGTTAGAGTGCCTAACTTGAATCGCTAGATAAAGGAGCATTATTACAACTGCCGCCGCTCTGACAATCTCTGCTAATGCTCCTAAAGCTTCCCAATTCATTATTCTTCTTTCCTGTAGCAGTTTATTACACTAGGCACATAACGCCGTTAATAGTATGAGCGCGCACCGCATTCTTGTTGTTTCGTCGCTTATTTTTGGTGGCCTCAACTTATCTCTCAGTAGCGGCGCTATACTTACACAGTGCCCTTCAAATCATTTTTGACGTATATCAAAAATGGGAAACGAGAGAACAAGCCCCACTAGCATTACGAGACTTGTTCCGAGCACTAGTGACAAGGTCGCGCAATACCAAAAGGAAGCATTGGTCCCATACATTGTAAGTAGACCTGTCACGAGACTTGATAAACTGCATGTCATGGTTCCGATGGTTTGCCACAAAGAGTTTTTGAAGTCTTTTAAAGTTTTTGGAAGTAGTTGGAAAAAGCCGATATAAGCAACCGGAGCGATGGACACAAACGATACTAACGCGGACGAGCGCCAATACTGTTCAGGATCTGAATCCAATTGGGATAGCACAAAAGGGGCGAGAGATATAATGATAAGGTGAACGCTAAATATGTGTACCATTTCAGGCGAACTGCCAGAAGGTTCTTTGTAGTCGTATCACTAACTCTAACGATGATAGTTGCAATTGTAGTGAAACTGGCCATAGAAATAGCCAATTCCGCGAATCCTATCAATAGTGTTGCTGTATCCATATTAGTTTTTAGATTCAACTTTATGTGCTGGCCAATTTTTCTCGATGCCGATTAAGAAATATATTGCACAGAACAATTGGCGCAGTGGATAGCGTACCTCCTTTGTGATTTGATTGTTATGCGTTGAATACACCACTTAAATCTAATATACCTCCAGCCCCCATTATAGCTACGCCGATGAGCGCTGATTTGTATATTGATGCTAAAGATTTCAATTTTCGGCCTACTTCCATGTTATCTGATTCAAAAATTAATGGCAGTGCCCTTAGTTTATGATAACGCACGAAAAAGCTAGCTCTCCCGCTCTTAGAGATATAGCGTTTCGATATTTGCGAGCAATTTTCTTTGAGAAATTTACTGAATAAAAATAGTTGTATATGAAAAAGGATAATAGATGACCATAACAGCAACATACCCAAATTTACCATTGCATCAAACAACGTAATACGTGATTCTATGTTGCACGTATAGCACACTGAATAATAGTCATACGCAGCATGTTCTTTTTGATTTGCTTGTGATGTCTTGCTCTCACTGAGCTAATTTGGCTATGGATAGCGTGTTTTTACTAGTTGGCTTCAGCCCCAAACCAACCCCCGACTAACTTGCCACTTCGCACACGCTAGGCCTGAACAAAAATAATCGGGTCAATTTCAGCTATAACGGCGACTTTATCAGAACCTGCTACGATTTCGTAATCAATATTCATAGGTCTATCCCCAAATAAGGGTTGTAGCCGCTCGCTGTATTCCTCGCTTTTCATTTCAAACTCTCGTCCTTCGTGTCGGAGGTAAACTGGCCCCGCGAACTCTGGAACTAAAGATTTATTTTAGTATCGATAGATTTAATCATGCCAGCGACGAAAAACGTGCGCGTTTTCTTCCAGATCAGTATCGCCGCTGATTTCGGAGCTCCATGTCTAAAGAGCTCCGACTCCCGCAGGGTCAGCCCAAGTTTCGCTATTTTTGGAATCGGACACTCTGAATATTTGAGCCGCGCTGATTGGCTCCACAGATGTCTGTAACAAGTAAATAGCTACGACTTTATCCCGTTGACCAAAAAGCTCAATCTGATGCAATGTACTTCGGCCGCGTTGTTGTCGGCGATCTTGAATTTGTTGTACTCTTTGTTCACGGGATATTGCAATCGTAGTACGCAACTTATCTACAGTGTATTCATCTGAAAGAGATTCTGCCACACCAGCAATGTCATCGATAGATACATTTAGCCATTGCCTGACTAGAGTCACATTTTCTTGCACTTGACTCTCAGCAGCGTAAGAAATTGTTGATGCAGTAATCCCAAAGAGTAATACTAAATCTCGAAGCCAATTCGTTCGAAAAAACCCATATCAGTTATGGCTAGTGCTTATCACTTTTGAGTCTTCGCCTGAGTGCGTTTCTTTTTACTTTCGGTGCTCTAGAAACCCTCAAAGAGACATAACATTTGTATACCTGTTTCACGCGCTATTTTCCACACGTGACAATAACTGCACTCGCTAACTCTTTCATTGCAAACCGTAAGTTTTAATATTTATTATTCGATAAGTTTAGATATGAAGGGTCTCATGTATCCGATGTATAAAGCCCCTCATATAGAAAATTGGAGGTTTCCTCGTATTCAGCGACTATGTTTCCTATCCTTCTGAATTGTATCAGAATTTGCAATAATAACTGTTGTAAAAGAACATTAAGTAATTCTTTGCACAAAATAAGCGAGCCTAAGCGATATTTGCTATCTGTGTATCTTCACTTTAAAAGAGGGCGAGGTAGGGAAGGCTAGAATATCAAAACTAAGATAAGAGAAGACTGATATAGATTTAGGTAGAGCAATTTTCTGAGTGCATAAATCAATCCTAATCGGTCGCACTGCGCTGGCTGAACAAATGAAAAGCTGACTAGGTCACAAACCCTTAGTCAGCTTTTCTGTGTTTAAGTCTCGAGCAGCCGAGAGACCACATAGGGCATGATGCCGCCAAATTTAAAATAATCGACTTCAAGGGCAGTATCTAGTCGACACAGCAGTTCACATTCTTGGCTGGTACCGTCAGCGGCTTGTACTTTTAAAGTAACTGCTATTCCCGTTGCGATATCACTAAGGCCGGTAAGACTAATGGTTTCATCGCCGGTTAGCCCAAGAGACTTCCGCGATACCCCATTTGTAAATTGCAGAGGCAGTACGCCCATGCCGGCAAGGTTTGATCGATGAATGCGCTCGAAGCTTTCTGCGATTACAGCTTTTACTCCTAACAACATAGTGCCCTTGGCTGCCCAATCACGGCTTGAGCCGGTGCCATATTCTTTTCCTGCAAAAATGACTAATGGCTTCGCTTGAGCCTGGTATTTCATAGCGGCATCATAAATAGGCAATGCTTCTTTTTCTCCAGACATACGAGTGTAACCACCTTCGATCCCCCCAAGCATTTCATTCTTAATACGAATGTTGGCAAAGGTGCCTCGCATCATAACTTCGTGATTGCCTCGTCTGGAGCCATAGGAATTGAATTGCGCTTTAGGTATTGCGTTGTCTGCTAGATAATCCCCGGCAGGGCTTTTAGCCGCGATCGAGCCGGCGGGCGAGATATGGTCTGTAGTGACAGAGTCCCCGAGTACGGCGAGAATCTTGGCATCTGCTATATTGCCCTCCACCCTTACAATAGAGTCACTGAAATACGGAGGGCTCTTAATATATGTAGAGTCTTCGTTCCAGTTATAAGTTTTACTTTTCACAAGGGGCAGGGAGTTCCATTCGTCATCGCCATCGAAAACTTCAGAATAACTCTTAGCAAACATTTGTTTTTTGACTAACTGCACTGCCTCTTGAATTTCATGATTGCTGGGCCAAATATCTTTTAGATAAACCGGATTGCCACTGCTGTCATCGCCCAAGGGTTCAGTGCTGAGATCTATATTAATAGTGCCTGCGATTGCATAGGCGACAACAAGAGGAGGGGAGGCAAGCCAGTTGCCTTGGGTCTTCTGGTGAATTCTACCTTCAAAATTTCTATTTCCGGATAACATTGAGCAAACAGTGAGTTCGCCTTTATCGATCGCTTCTTCAATCTCATTAGCCAAAGGCCCGGAGTTGCCGATACAAGTAGTACAACCGTAGCCGACAAGGTTGAAACCCATGGCGTCCAGAGGCTCTTGTAATCCTGCTTTGGCAAGATAGTCCGTGACAACTTTTGAGCCGGGAGCCAAAGACGTCTTTACCCAAGGTTTTGTACTTAAGCCTTTGCTTGCAGCTTTTTGTGCAACTAAACCTGCTGCCATCATGACATCAGGATTGGATGTGTTTGTACAAGATGTGATTGCGGCAATAACCACATCTCCGTCGGTTAAAGAATACTTTTTGCCGACGACGGGATGGGTTTTAGGTAGTTTATTGTCGAGTAAACTTACCAAGCTCTTTTTCAATGCCGCCACGGGTACGCGGTCTTGCGGACGTTTGGGTCCAGCGACACAGGGAACGACCGTATTTAAGTTCAGACTTAGCTCGCTGCTGAACTGAGTCTTGGCGTCGTCATCGCGCCAAAGGCCCTGAGCTTTACTGTAAGTTTTAACGAGATCTATTGTGTCGTTATCCCGACCTGTCAATTCTAGATAATCTAGGGTTGTTTGATCTACTGGGAAGAAAGTACAGGTTGCACCGTACTCCGGCGTCATATTGGCGATTGTGGCCTTGTCGGCCAGGCTCAAATTATTCAAACCGTGGCCAAAGAATTCTACAAACTTACCCACCACGCCGTGCCCTCTTAGCATTTCAGTTATAGTGAGAACTAAATCTGTTGCAGTCATTCCCTCGAGGAGGTCGCCTTCGAGCTTGAATCCAACAACTTCTGGGATATTCATAGATATTGGTTGGCCGAGCATGGCGGCTTCAGCCTCTATCCCGCCTACACCCCAGCCGAGGACACCGAGACCATTAACCATTGTGGTGTGACTGTCTGTGCCGACTACTGTATCCGGATAGGCCCACAGTTCACCGTCTATCTCTTCGTGCCAGACTGACTTGGCTAGATACTCTAAATTTACTTGGTGACAAATACCTGTGCCTGGGGGCACAACTCTAAAATTATCGAAAGCATTTTGACCCCAGCGCAGAAACTGATAGCGCTCGCGGTTTCTTTGCATTTCAATTATTACGTTTTCTTTAAATGCAGAATCGCTGGCATATTTATCGACCATAACGGAGTGATCAATAACCAGATCAACCTGATTGATAGGATTGATCAAGCTCGGGTCGCCGCCAGCTTTGGCCACGGCATCACGCATTGCTGCTAAATCAACCACTGCTGGTACGCCGGTGAAGTCCTGCATTAGCACTCGCACTGGGTGAAACAATATTTCTTTGCCTTGGTACTGAGTGGTTTCCCAGTTGGCTAGGTCGGCTATGTGCTGGGTGTTCACCACATTGTTATCGCAGTGACGCAGCAGATTTTCTAACAAAATCTTTATGGATACCGGCAGACTGTTTATTGTCGGGTAACCCTGTGCGGCCAGGGCCTTGAGGCTATAGTAGCTGTAGTCTTTGCCATTGCTTAGCAAGGTGCTTCTTGACTGCTTTCTGGTTGCGCTCATAGGTTCAACTCCATAATTTGCGACGTCACTGTTGTGTAACCACTTTAGTCATTCGATACTAAATCTGTGATGCGTGCTGAAATGGGTGTGTATATTTACAAAAATTTAAGTTAAACAAGTTTTCATACAAAGGGAAAACAAGTTTTACTTGCTGTGGTCAAGTTTGCATCAAGATGTGTTCCGTTTAAGACATAGGCCAGTTTTGTAAGCTGACCTTTCTGTTTTACCTGATATTGTCATCGATAGTGGCGCCAGCAAGTAACTCGACAATAAACGTCTGCCGCGCCAGACCCTAATGCCCTGGAATTGTGCGTGTTTCGCCGGGAATGGTGAACAAGTCTACATTACGTAATTGAGCTGGCCGCGCACTGGCATCAATAGACATGGCTGTGGGGACGTGGATGCCGACGTTTTGCTGCGCTTCGATACGGCTGCTTAATATATCCAGCCCACTTTGAGAAGAATAGAACCAGTAGGGAGGGAAAGCCATATCAGGCTGATTACTACTCCAAAATTCCGGGTCCGTAGCGAAGTGCACATCGTTAGCATCGGCGTCGCCTAAGTGAATCACTGTGGCTGATTCATCGAGAGTTACGCGCCAGACTATATTGGCGATATCGAGTCGGCCAGTAGGCCAGCCGCTATGGGGAATGCGCACAGCTTCAATTTTAAGATTGTTCACAACTAAGGTGACAGGTGCATCCTTATATTCAAGGTCCACGAATGTAACTCTATCAAAAATCTTTTGGTCTGCATCGGTGGCGATAGTACGCAGTGCCACAACGGCTTGGCTTGGAGCATACAGTTCTACCTCTGGTCTAGCGTTCATAAAGCGGAGCACATCTTCCGGGGTAAAATGATCACCGTGATAGTGGCTTATAAAAATGGCATCTAGCCCGTCATAAGGAGCTTCACCAGCGAAAAGCGCAGCTTCCATCTCTTCAGGTAATAGCATGTAGTTGTTGTAACTATTTTTGTAGATGGGATCGAACATGATTTTGGTATCTCCGTGCACAACCATTAACGCTTCGTTAGCCATATAGTGTGCAACAGAATCATCAGCCAAGCATTTGGCATTCAAGGAGGAAAGGATAAGTCCTAACGCTAGAAATGAAAGCCTCTTAGACCGCATACAATTAATTAAGGAGCGTTGTAAAAACATAATAAATCCTATTAGTCAGCGCTTGACGATTTAAATGAAGAAAAAAAGTAAAGTAGCAATCCAGAACCAATAATACCAAGCCCGAACAATCCCTCGATCGGTCTAGACAGGAGAACAAACCACAGTGTCCACCCTGTTAATGTAAGGTAAATAAGTGGTGGCAAGGGGTAAAGGAAAGTTCTGTACGGTCTGTCTAAATTTGGCTGTTTCCAGCGCAAAATAAATATTCCCAATACTGTAGCAAAGCTATTGAGAGCCAGAGTGAATCCGGCAAACACCAGTATAGATTCGAATGTTGAAGAAAGTATGAATAGCATCGCTATTGAAGATTGGAGAATTATTGCATTTGCCGGCATTCCGTCTTTATTCTTTTGGCCCAAAATAGCTAAGGCCGGAAAATCTTCACCGATTACTTGAATAACTCGAGGACCCGCCATCGTCATCGCGCTGACCGTCGATATGAGTAACATTGCAAGAACAATTCCCGTGAATCGGCCACCAATGTCGCCAAAAGCGACCTCAGCCGCGATATAGCCTACTTCTAACTGACCGGCCATCGAATCCATTGGCGCCGCATAAAGAAATACAAAATTCAGCGCCACATAAAGGGTCATGACGACCAGCGTGCCGGTCATTAAAATCCAGGGCAGTGTTCGCTGAGGTTCCTCAAGTTCGCTGCTCAAATAGGTTGCCGCGTTCCAACCCGCGTACGCATAGCTTACATAAATTAGCGCAACAGCAAATTCGCCACTGGTGAGTAGAGCGCCATCGCCTTCGCTTGGAAAAAAGTTTACCGGCTGCGGGGTTTCAACCATCACAACTGCAGCGACACAGAACAATACAATTACAGCGACTTTCAAGATGGTGAAAATTAACTGTATACGCCCGCTGTTGCGCCGGTTGGTTGCATGAATAAAAGTAAGAATTATAAGTAGCCCAGCCGCTAAGGATTTCTTTAATACTGGTGATGACTCGCCGGGTAATACAGTGGTGGCATACGCCGCGAAGGTCATAGCAGCTAGCGCGACAGGGCCGGCAAAGCCGATTGTAGCGGACACCCATCCAGATACAAATCCGGCGGCTGGATGATAGATACGAGTTAGAAAATTGTATTCACCGCCCGAACGAGGCATCGCGGCGCCTAGTTCGGCATAGGTCATGGCCCCACAGAACGCGGCTAAGCCGCCAACAGCCCAAAGCATTAATAGAACAAATCCGGAGCGAATATCAAGAAGCTGAAACCCTAAGCTGGTAAACACGCCGGTGCCAACCATATTGGCGATAACAACTGCGGTGACAGTGATGTGGCGGAATTTTTTAGCAGACATTTCGTTGTTAGGCACTTTTTGGCGAGATCTTATTAACAGCTTATGCATTATTGCGGCCTTAACGTCTCAGGTCCAACTAAAAAAGATACACTGCCTTCTGATTAGGTTAACGCAGCACTATTGGGGCTGGCACAAATGCTTTGTATTTTAAGCCAGGACTGTTTTGAGCATGCCTTGGTACTATTGCAGGCCAATCTCGCGGCCCTCAATCGTCTCCCACTTTCTACTGACTCGAGTAAAATGCAAATAAACGTTGATAAAAAGCATTTGTTACGGATGGTTAATTATTGGCGCTTATATCACTAATCTACCAATCTGAGAGCGTATGTAAAGAAATCTATTTTTTCTATTTTCGCGCCTATTTCAACGAGTTAGTGATAATCTTACGCCGCGAAAAAAGCTCAGATCCCTTGGCCTACCCATAGCCGCATAACCAAAGCTATATAACCCCATTGAGGTGAAGTACATATGAAAGATCTTACCCAAGGTTCTTCTACAAAGATAATTTTGGCGATGGCAATTCCAGTTGCCGCAGGAATGATCTTTCAAACACTTTACTTGCTTGTTGATTTGTATTTTGTGGCAGCCATTAGTGATGACGCTGTTGCCGGGGTTGGTGCCGCAGGCACTATTCTCTTTATGATCATGGCGCTGACTCAAGTTCTAGGTGTCAGCGCTGTTGCAATGATCTCACAATCGGTTGGGCGTCAAGATCAAGCGCAAGCCAATTTGGTTTTCAACCAATCATTAGTATTATCTGCTATTTGCGCCGTTATCACTTTGGTGCTGGGATACGCTTTTTCCAAACCCTATCTCGTGGCAATCACAGCTGATGAAGCGGCTTTACGTGAAGGCATTATTTTCCTTTTTTGGTTTTTGCCGGGCATGGCCTTACAGTTTGCGATGATGGCTATGTCATCCTCCTTACGAGCCACAGGTATTGTTAAGCCGGCAATGATAATTCAAGTTGTTACGGTGGTCCTTAATACTATTCTAGCGCCAATTCTGATCGCTGGATGGGGTCCCGGTCCGGCGCTTGGGGTTTTAGGTGCTGGTTTAGCAAGTACGATTTCTATTTCCGTTGGAGTGGTACTTCTCACTCTTTATTTTTTCAAACTTGAAAAATACGTATCCTTCGAGCGCAGCCTTTGGCGCCCTCGCTTTGATATCTGGCGCAAGATGTTTGATATCGGTTTACCGGCAGGCGGGGAAATGGCGATTCTATTTCTCTACTTTTCGATAGTTTATTGGTTAATTCAAGATTTTGGCGCGGCCGCTCAAGCGGGCTTCAGCATTGGAGGGAGGATTATGCAGTCTATCTTCATGCCAACGATGGCAATTGCTTTTGCTGTTGGCCCAATAATTGGCCAAAATTTCGGTGCCGGCTTTGGAGATCGAGTGCGTGATACTTTTAACAAAGGCATCTTGCTTTCCACTATTGTAATGGCAGTAACAACGGCACTGCTTTTGCTTCGCCCAGAGCTTCTAGTGACATTTTTTACTGACGATGAGGAAGTGATCGCAGTTGGTGCTGGGTTTTTACAACTGATTTCTCTTAACTTCATTGCGCAAGGAATCGTGTTTACTTGCTCGGGGGTTTTTCAAGGCCTAGGCAATACCAGGCCCGCTTTATTAAGTTCTGTTATTCGCTTAAGCATTTTTATTCCTATAGCAGTGTATTTAAAGTACCAGCCGGGTTTTACTATAGAGCAGGTTTGGTACGTCTCAATTCTTTCCGTTACTGTTCAAGGCATCGTCAGCTATTTGCTAGTGCGCAGAGAACTGAAGGTCAAGCTAAAAGATGTTAAGCCAGTTACTGAAATTACATTAGAATTGAAAGTATGAGCTGGGCAACAGATACTACGATCAGCCCGATAACGGTCATCGACTGCGGCTAAAATAAGTTGGGTATCCAGCCGGATGACTAAAAAATAGGTTGAACTAACACTTGTTTGATTTAGCGCTAAGGGAATGCTCATGTTAATTAAGTTGCTAAAGAAAATTGCATTTGGCTTTGTAGGTCTAATTTTATTGGTGGTTCTGATAGCTGGAATTGGATCTTACTTATCGCTGGATGCAAATTTCAGCCACAGTAAACAAACCGCAAACTTGCCATTATTTTCTCAAGCCTCGACGTTCACCGATGAGGAAGTGCTAAGAATTCAAGCGAATGGATTCGAGTTTAGAGCAAGGGTCGCAGGCAACGTGTCAGATCGTCCAACTGTTATCTTGCTGCACGGATTCCCCGTTACTTCCGCGATGTGGAAACCTCTTATTTCTGCATTAGCGAGCAGTGGCTATCGTGTTGTAGCTTTCGATCAGCGCGGCTATAGCCCGGGGGCTCGACCGTTTGATGTTGCGCTGTACTCATTGCCCAACTTGGTGAGTGATGTCTTAGCGGTAGCTGACGCGGTAGGGTCTAAAACCTTTCACTTAGTAGGTCATGATTGGGGCTCAGCCGTTGGTTGGGCTACAATGCTTGAGCATCCAGATCGGGTGCTCAGTTGGACCGGTCTTTCTATCGCTCACCCACAAGCATTTTCCGACGCTTTGCTAAATGACCCGGATCAACAAGCCAGAAGTAGTTATTTTACGCTCTTTAGAACCCCAATCGTCCCGGAAGTGCTGCTCACATTTAACGCTTTAGCCCTGCTGCGCCAAGCTTACGAGGGTATGAGCAATGAAAATGTCGCAGAATATCTAGCGGTTCTCTCAGAGCCCCAGGCCTTGTCATCAGCCCTGAACTGGTATCGCCAGATGGGGAATTTGACCGAAACTATATCCGCTGCGCCCGAAACCTCGGTGCCGACCTTATTCGTTTGGGGTAGCAATGATTCTGCAGTAGGAAGAGCGGCAGTGCTTGACCAAAGGCAGTATATGAAGGGGCCTTATAAGGTGATTGAAACAGATGGCGAGCATTGGCTGATGTCCTCCCATGCAGACCAAATTATCGCTCAGGTATTGGAACATATTGGCGGTATTGACTAAAAAAATGATAGTGTCATGGTTATTAGAAAAACACTAATTGAATGAGTCGGAAAAGGGGAAACGCCATGAATAGTATTACAATAAAAAAAGTCGCTGCAACACTTGTTATCTTGTTCACTCCAATGATTGTTCTCGCCCAAGCGATGAGTATGGGTAACGGTGATAAAAATTGGATAAATGTTGACGATGTTCGCAGAGACGGGACTATTCTAACTTTTTCCGAAGTGCAGATTGATGGAAACGGTTGGTTAGTCATTCATCCGTTTGAAGACGGCGCTCCTAACGGAGATAAGTATGTTGCCTCTACCTTCCTGAGCAGTGGCAAGAACACTGATGTAAACATTGAAGTATTTAAAGGCCTAGCACCGGGTGAAATGTTTATCGTAATGTTGCATTCAGATAGTAACACCAACGAGATTCTGGATTTTGTATTTGTAGATGATCAAAACGTAATGGATCTCGCTGTGTTTGAAGGCAGTAAAATGATCGGACATGCTATTCCAACCCCCTAAGCTAAATGCATCTCAATAACTTGTGGTTTACTAATTTAATATGGCAGATTTGATTCACTACGCCAGTTTAAGCCAAGTGGCTAAATTAATTCAGACAGGAGAGCTTGGGCCTGTCGAATTGACTGAGCTGATGCTAACTCGCATTGCAGACGTTGATAAGACCCTGCAGAGCTATGCAACGGTGACCGCAGATAAAGCAATGCTTGCTGCAAAAAAAGCAGAGGAACAGATTGCAGAGGGAGACTACAAGGGCCCACTTCATGGCATTCCTGTCGCCGTAAAAGACCTTTGCTTTACCAAGGATGTAAAAACCATGGGCGGACTCAAGGTCCGTAAAAACTTTGTACCCAATTTTGATGCTACCGTTGTGGAAAAGCTAGAAGCTGCAGGTGCGGTAGTTTTAGGTAAGCTCAATCTCACCGAAGGCGCCTTGTCCGGCTATAACAGAGGCTTTGATATTCCCATAAACCCATGGGGTGAAAACCTGTGGGCGGGTGTTTCCTCTAGCGGCTCAGGTGTGGCAACAGCGGCGGGTCTTTGCTTTGCAAGTCTTGGTACCGACACCGGCGGTTCAATTCGGTATCCGGCCATGGCAAACGGTATCGTTGGTTTAAAGCCTACCTATGGGCGAGTGAGTAGATTTGGGGTTATGGCCTTAGCCAGCTCCCTTGATCATGTGGGTCCAATGACTCGAACGGTGCAAGACGCTGCTGTGGTATTTGAAGCGATAGCAGGTTTTGATCATCGTGATGGAACTAGTTTAAGGGCCCCGGTCCCAAATATTCTAGACTCTTTAAGTCTCGATGCAGGTCTTGATTTACGCGGAATAAAAATAGGCGTTGATGAGCGTTATATATGCGAAGGAACAAACCCTGACTTGGTTTTAGCAATTACCAAAGTGATAGAGACCCTCAAACAGTTGGGCGCGCAGTTGGTTAGCGTCTCAATGCCTGAAGATGGGCCAAAGGAGCTGCGAGCAGCATGGCTCCCGGTCACAGCCTATGAGGCCTTGCAGGCTCACGCGGACACTTATCCTGCACGGGCCGCGGACTATGGTGGCTATTTAGGTGATGTGCTAGCGCTGGGTCTAAATATGACAGAGGCCGACTACAATGCAGCAATGAATCTTCGCGCCGAGATAAGCAATCGTTTCGAGTTACAGCTAAGTGAGGTCGATGCGGTTATTTGTCCTTCCGGTGGTTCTGTTTTTGAGGTAGAGAAAGAGCTGCAGTATGGGGATATGGAAACGTTAAAACCAGTTATTCAAAAATTTCAAGGTCAGTTCACAATTCCAGCAGATCTAGCTGGTACTCCGTCGATCACCGTTCCATGCGGATTTTCTGCAGCCAATACTCCCTATGCGGTTCAATTTCTTGGGAGCCGTTTGGCTGAGCTAAACTTGTGCCGAATTGCTTACGCTTATGAGCAGTCAAGCAATTGGCATCTAAGGCATCCAAGCTTCTAAAGCGTTGGTTTTGGACTGAACGGTATTAGCTTGGCTGATTTTAGTCTAAAAAGTACCATTAATTGTTAAGCCAAATTCAACGCCTGTAGTAGTGTCTCTGTTTTCGATTTCTTCAAGTATCCCAGCAGATGTCCTGCCGATGAATCGCGTTCTTCTTCTAATCTGTGCGCCATTGGTCAATGCGCCTAAGTCAAGCCGATAAGTAATGCCGCGGCTATCTATATATTCAGAAAAGAAATTTACTCTTGGTTCGCCTACTTGAAATTCAACATCGTTGACTTCAAAGCGGAACATGCCGCCGTCAATTCTGTCGAAATACTGCATGCCCCAGTTCACTCGCCACTCTGGGATGTCATGTCTGAACGCAAAAGTAAATCGGCCGCGGTTATAAAGTTGAAAGCGACGCGTATCCCCTGTGAATGGATCGGTTACTTCCGAGTCTTGTAAAGTAAAAGTAGAGGTTAGCTGCAGATTAGGTAAGTCAAACATGTTCATTCGCATACTGGCATTTAAGTTCATGCCGTATTCGATACCATCACCTATGTTGCCGTTAGCAGATAGCAAGTTGTCTTCCGATGCGGAAGCATCCACTCGATCAATGACGTCTTGATGATCGGCATAGAAAAACTCACCGCTCAATACACCGATATCGTTAGGAAGTCGGTATTCAGTGTTTAAAGTGTAGCGCCACTGTGTTTGTTGTCTAAGTTCGGCGTTACCACCAAGCGTATTTACATCATTATCAGTCTCGTCGTTAGCCGCCACAAAATCACGAAAACTTAGTTGACTAACAATTCGTTCAACACCGCCTCTGAGTTGCAGTGTTGGGGTAAGGTCGTAACGAACGTCTATTTTAGGTTTTACAAAACTAAAATCTCGCTCGTTGGAGACATCGCCAGATTGAGATATTTCTGACTCTTCATAAAGCAGCGTCGATTCAACGGATAGCTTTGGGTTAATTCTCCAATTATGAATTAAAAAAGGCTCGAAGCGGATTTCCTCCACAGTCGAATTGGCATTGGTGACAGCCTGGGGCACTAAGCCGCCGAAGTCTGGAGAGGGAATTCCGGTTGCATCAATAATACCTAATGCAAGCGAGGCATCTAATGTGGTTTTCGCACCTTCTATACCAAACTCTAAGTCTTGGCTTTCAAATAAGTCTAAGGTGTAAGCTGCCCGCACAATTCTCTCTTCTGTGATTGCCCCTGTATTGAGAAATAAGTTTTGCTCCTCTGAACCGTCGGCAAGTGTTAGGAATCGATTTCGGGTGGTATCTCTATTGTCTTGGTTCGCAATTGCTAAAAGCTTGAATCGATGGCCATTGTTTCTAGTGAACTCATAGTCGCCGCCTATCTCCCAGTTGTCGCGCTCACCGGGAACATCTTCGCGCTCTAGTGTAATGCCGTTGGGTGTGGTTCTCAGATTAGCTGTCACTCGATCGACATCGGTAGGGTTATCGTTATTGCCGTACAAGGCATTGAATCTAATGCTGCTATTGCTAGCAATGTCGTAGCCAATATTCAAACTAATTTCGTTGTTGGTTTGGTCGACGGTAAATTCTTCTCGAACTAAATCGTTTGGTAAAAAATCGCCAAGAATGCTTGTCTCCCGACCGATGGAGTTGTTGTAGCGAGGCTCACTGGTTGCGCTAATTAAATAGTTGAAACCACCACCCTGGCCGCTGATTGAAAACACGCCGCCGGGTTTAATTTCACCATCTTGATAGGAGTCCAAACTGGCTTGGTATGAAATGCTCGTAGAAGCTAATTCTGCGAACAAAATAACATTGACTACTTGGCCGCTGCCGCGCACGTCCAAGTCGCCAGAAGTACCACGGATGATTCGAAATTCTTTGACTTGATCAGCAGTGATTCGGTTTAGCTGCTCGCTGGCCTGATTGTTCTTACCAGCAACGCGCTTGCCGTTAATTAGAATTTGGTTTTCGCCGCTGCCACTGCCTAAGCCACGTCCTCCTGAGGACGGGTTGCCACCTGGGCCTGGCCCTGGACTCGCTGAAGTTTCCTGTCCGGGAATTCGATCCAGCATGTCCAGTGCCGTAATTGGCACAAACTGGTCGAAGAACGATGCGGGATAGACAATAGTTGAATTGCCATCCTCGCTCACCTGTGCCAACGCTGAGTTTAAAGTGGCAAGAGATAGGGCAAAAATCAACGGTGTTAAATTGAAAATACTGCAAATAATACGTAATGGAAACACAACCAAGGCCTGTTTTATTTATTAAGGGGCATACTTGAAGCCACCGGATTTAGCGGAAGCCGGATTGTACTTGGAATAGACCTTAATAATCAGCCTTTGTTACAAACTGCCATGATTTCATTATGGACTGTTTAGGCAAGAGGGAAGTTCGGTCTTTTTAAGGCGAAGGTAGGGAGGTAGTTTATGGCGGCAGGGTAAAGCGCAAAAACGCCCCAGCTTTTGGCGTGGGGCGTTTTAAAGGCATAAGATTTCTAGGCTGCGTGAGCGCTCGATTTGAAATACTCTAGGTAACTTGGTGGGTTCTCTACCACACCGCTCTTGGAAACGATCTGGATTGTGATATTTCTTAGTTTTGCCTTGTGGGAGAAATCATCCAAAATCTCTATGATGTCATGGTCTAGATAGCGGTTGTTGCTGATGTCAAGTTCCAGATATGTGCCGCTATCCAGGCTATCTAGCTCCTTAAGAATCGCACCTTTATTGAAAAAAGTAACTTCTTCAGCCAAGGTCATTTTCACTCGTTCAGCGCTGCTGCCGGCCTCTCTGTGGAGGAAGTATGAGTTTTGGTAGCTCTTGATAAGAATGACCACTACACCGACAACCAATCCCATGCCTATGCCGAAAAGCAAATCGGTAAAAATTATGCCGAACACAGTGACCGCGAAAGGCAAGAATTGCTTCCAGCCTAAGGCATACATTGTTTTAAATAACACGGGCTTAGCAAGCTTGTAGCCGACAGTGAAGAGTATAGCCGCAAGTACCGACAGAGGAATCATATTAAGCAGGCTAGGTGCCATAACCACAAAAATTAACAAGAAAATGCCATGAAGAATGGCTGAGACCTTAGTGCGACCACCAGACTGAACGTTTGCCGAGCTGCGGACTATCACCTGAGTGATAGGAAGACCGCCGATCATCCCTGAAAGAATGTTACCGGTTCCCTGTGCCAGCAATTCCCTATTGGTAGGTGTTACGCGCTTTTCGGTGTCTAATTTATCGGTTGCTTCAACACACAGAAGGGTCTCGAGACTTGCCACTAAAGCGATTGTAAACGCCGTCAACCAAACCTGAGGGTTGGCGATTGCACCAAAATTAGGCGTTATAAATTGACCAAAGAACGAAGATACACTGTCCGGGGTAGGCACGCTTACGAGGTGCTCCGCAGATATTGCAAAGGTCTCGCTATCACGTGTAAGCAGATAGAAGATAATACCCGCAGCTACAACTACCAAAGGGCCTTGAACCAATTGAAAGACTCTCGACTTTTTCGACAGGACTATGTCCCAAAGCAACAAGATTCCCATACTAATCATGGCAATCAGAGTCGCTCCTGGGCTGACATTGTCGATAGTATTGATGATGCTAGAGAAGGTGTTGCCACCATCTACTTGAAAAAATGCAAAGTCACCTTCCGGGTCAGCATCGTAACCAAAGAAATGGGGTATCTGCTTAAGGATAATGATGATTCCGATGCCAGTTAACATTCCCTTAATGACGGATGATGGGAAGTAATAGCCGATGATGCCGGCTTTCAAAATGCCCAGCACGATCTGGATGACGCCGCCAAGCACCACCGCCATTAGGAAATTTTCAAAACTACCAAGCGTGGTTATAGCCGCAAGCACGATCGCTGCCAAACCAGCTGCGGGTCCACTTACGCCAATTTGAGAACCACTAAGTACGCCAACAACGATGCCTCCGATAATTCCGGCGATTAATCCGGAAAATAGTGGTGCGCCACTTGCCAATGCAATGCCCAAGCAGAGGGGTAGCGCGACAAAGAACACGACTATGCTGGCAGGCAGGTCGTTTTTTAGAGAATTGAACATAGCTGTATTGTCCTGGGTATCGAACGTTGAGAATTTATAATTTATTATAATTATGAAGAATAGTTGGTTTCAAAAGCCATCTGATGCCAGTTCGAGCTCAGTGATTTTCTTGCTAACCGTTCGTATAAAGCGAAGGATCACTCATTTCGGATCGGAAAGCCTTTCGAGAATAGCTGTTAAAAGCATCGGGAAAATCGAACTGTCGGCGGGTTTGGCAAAGAATGACTCTAGACCAATACTGATTGCGGGGCCTCTGGTGTTATCTAAGTCACCTATGGGTCACAATGCTGGCAACTAAATTATGAATTTCAATAAAAACGGAGTGATTAGCGCCGCGCAAGCGTCAGATGCCTTATGAATGAAACTGATATCACTTCACTAGTCCCTATAGCCGTTGCACTTGTACTGTCTCTGACCACACGTAATGTAATAGTCGGCTTATTTACTGGCGTTTTTGCCGGCGTGCTGATGATCAACGGCCCACAGCCGTTTGCCGCGTTAGGCATAATGGTCAAATCACACTTAATTCCAGAGCTTACCGACAGCTATAACGCTGGCGTATTGATACTCCTCGCGTTCATTGGCGGGTTTGTAGCACTTGTTGAGCAAAGCGGTGGTGGGGCGGCTTTTGCTAAGCGGATTAATCATTGGGTGAAAACCCCCGTGCAGGCGCAGATTGCAGCTTGGCTTGCTGGCATTTCTATTTTCTTTTCAGATTTAGGCACGCCTTTAATAGTAGGGCCTGTGTTTAGGCCTTTAATGGATCGACTAAAAGTGTCCCGCCAAAAGCTAGCCTATATTATTGATTCTACGGCATCTCCTGTTGCGATCCTGGTTCCTTTTATTGGGTGGGGTGTTTACATCATGAGTTTGATTTATCAAGAATACGAAGCTCTTGGTATTGCAGAAAGTGAGTTCACCGCATTTATTCTAACTATTCCTTTTCAGTTTTATGCTTGGCTGGCAGTGTTAATGGTGCCGCTGTTGGCTGTTTTAAATTTGGACTTTGGGGCTATGGCCGAGGTAGAGAACGCGCAAGTGGTAAAAGACCACAAAGGCATAAAACAAGAAGCTAGCGACAGTTCGCCAGAGCGAGTAAAAACCTTTACTCACCCAAACGCAAAACCAATACTAGTCTGGGCGCCTCTGCTGGTTATGGCCTGCGTATTGGCGCTAATGTTAGTTCCTCTGGGATTTCCTTTAGAGCAAGTTTCAGGAACAGATTTTAGAGCGGGTTTGTCCACATCCTATTTTTTTGCTGCGGCTGTTCTTATTATATTAATGTCGATCTACAAAGTAAGAGGCTTTCTGAGCAGTATAGATATTTATCTTAAAGGTGTGAGCTCAATGATGCTGGTCGCGATCACTTTGCTACTAGCCTGGGCTTTGAGCGACATCGGCAGGGAGCTTGGCGCTGCTCAATACATAGCGGAGGTCGCTAAAGCCGGACTGCCAGTTTGGATGTTCCCTATGGTGGCATTCTTACTCTCGGCGATAATCTCATTTGCCACCGGGTCCTCTTGGGGTACTTTCGCAATTATGTTGCCGCTTGTGATTCCTACGGCTTACGGAATTGAGTCTCCTATGTATGCGTGCATTGGAGCTGTGCTTTCCGGTGGTTTGTTTGGTGATCATAGCTCACCGATTTCAGAAACCACTATTCTTGCTTCTACAGGCGCCAGTTGTCCACAGATAGAACATTTTAGGACTCAGCTACCTTATGCTTTGTTTAATGGTGGTATCAGCTTAGTAGGTTTTGCTGTAGCAGGTATTTCCGGATCTAGTATCATAGTGATTGGAGCAATTATGCTGCAAATAGTAGGGCTTACATTAATAAAGAAGATGCAAAGGAAAAACGAGTTAGATGCCAGTCATACGTAACAGTGAAAATCGGTTAAGGGATTCCGGCGGTGATATAGTAATCAGTTATGTAGCGCTTAAGCGAAAAAATAGTATTCTTAAGGATTTAATCCACAAGTCTATTGGCAGAAATAATATGCGCAGTTTAACTTACCAAAACTTTCCAAGTTGTTTGGCTCTGCTGATGCTGACTTTTCTCAGTTGCATGGCAAATGGAGCCGAATCAGCTATCGAAGTTAATGTCCTCAACTACGTACGCGCGAAAACTACTACTCATTTCGATGGCGTAGTTGCTCGCGCAGGCGGGATAAACAAGTGGGGTCATGTGCGTGAGCCCATCCCCCTTGACCGGCAAAGATCGCGGCGCATGAATAGGGATACTCTTTACAGTTCTGTGGTCGTCGATATAAGTAAAGGGGCGACATTTTCAATGCCAGATGCCGGTGATCGGTATATGTCTGCCACTGTCATCAACCAAGACCACTTCATCAATAAAATATTCCATGGTGCAGGCCATTTTTCTTTGGATATAGAAGAATTTGATACGCCATATGTATTGCTAACAGTTCGAATACTCGCAAACTCTGAAGAGCCAAGCGACATAGCCATTGCAAACCAGTTACAGGATGCGCTGACAATTGAAAGTGCTTCAAGTAATCCTTACGTTCATCAAAACTATGATCTGGACAGTTTGAGTGCGGTTGGTGTGCCACTAATAGAGTTAGCCGCAGGGCTGCCCAATGTTATTGAAACATTTGGCAGGAAAGAGGTTGTCAATAATGTCAGACACCTACTTGCTACCGCTTATGGCTGGGGAGGTCTTCCTGAATATGAGGCCTTCTATGTCAATGTGCAGCCTGATCTTCCAGTCGCTAGTTATTCGCTAACTGTCAAAGATGTGCCTGTAGATGGGTTTTGGTCACTTAGTGTTTATAACAAAGAAGGGTATTTTCAAGAGAATGTTCACGACGCTTATAGCGTGAATAATTTAACCGCTACTGCTAACGAAAATGGCTCTTATACAGTGCATTTTGGTGGCGACCCAATTGGCGATAATTATCTGCCGATTACCGAGGGTTGGAATTTCGTTATGAGAATGTATCAGCCACAAGAAACTGTCATCGATGGTAGCTGGATAATGCCCGACTTGGTTAAAGTAGACTAGTGCCAGCTATTTAAGCCTAAAATATCATATAAGGGTTCGAGTCTTGCGTATCCAAAATTAAGCAAATCCGCAGTGAAGTACAAAGGCTATCGTGAAGGAGAGTATTGACCACATTTCAGCCTCTTGCCTATTAAGTGAATTCAGGATGAGGACAGGCACGAAAATTAGCCGTATGGTTGCAATACTCAAACCTAGCGCCAACGCGCGTATCATCCATTCGCGATGCAGCTTTATATTTTTCTGCCGGACATTTTTGTAACTCAAAAATAGCGATCCAAAAAAACCAATGACTAGTTGCTCGGATGTGCCGGAGTAAGGAATGACGATTCCCATAAAAAGCGCTGAGGCCCCGGCTATCAGTCCGAAAGAAACCAGAAAGCGTCCTGACCACCGATGAAAATCCAGTGAGCGGGTGCGTAATGTTTTAGAAAACTGTAAAGGGGCCGTCAGTAAATAGACAGCGCCAAGCAAGACATGGCTGTTTACGATTAGTGGGAACTCGGAGAATTTTTCATTGGCGCCGCCAGTGAGTAAAAAATAGATCACGGCGCCTACCTCTAGTAGCGTTAAAGCGCATACGGTTATGGAAACGGCTATGCTTGCTAAGCTATTTGTTGCTGCGTTAAGTGCCGCTGGCTTAAGCTTTTAACTAGCCATAGTTTTTACCTTTTTAGTTAGAGCCTACCTTTAATTTTTCAATGCCAAATTGCTTCATTTGATACGCTAGAGTCGAAGGTTTTATACCAAGTAATTGTGCGGCGCCGCCGCTACCCCATGTTTTCCAATTTGCAGCGCGAAGCGCAGCATATATATTTTCTTTTTCCAGCGCCTTAAATTCAATGTTGGTGAGAAAGTCTGTGGATACAGCCATCGTTTTACTTGAGATATCTTGCGGTTCGCTAGCCGAGGTGACGATGGCAAGGTCCAGATTTAGTTTTTTGCTGTTTGAAGATATTACTGCACGCTCAATAGTATTCTTGAGTTCACGAATGTTTCCTGGCCAACTGTGAGATTTTAACTGTTCAATATTTCCCTTGGTAAGGCTGTGTGCCTCTTTACCTAATTCCCTGCAAGCGCGATCAAGAAAGCTGGCCGCCAGCGGCGCTATATCGTTAATGCGGTCTCGCAGTGGCGGAACTTGAATAGGGAAAACACTCAAGCGATAGAATAAATCCTCTCTGAAGCGTCCGGCCTTAATTTCCGCTACAAGATCGCGATTGGTGGCGGCGATGACTCGAACATCTACTTTTACCGTGTGATCATCTCCCACGCGTTCAAACTCATTTTCTTGCAATGCTCGAAGCAGTTTGCCTTGCTGTGAAAGTGGTATTTCACCGACCTCATCTAAGAATAGTGTTCCTCCATCGGCTAACTGCAGCCTGCCAATACGATCTTTGTGAGCGCCGGTAAAAGAGCCTTTGACGTGGCCGAAAAATTCACTCTCAAACAATTCCGAGGGGATAGATGCGCAATTTACTTTAACGAGAGCTTCTGCAGAGCGGTTAGACTGGGTGTGTATGGCGCGCGCAATCATTTCCTTGCCGACGCCAGATTCACCTAGAATCAAAACACTTGCTGGCGTTGCTGCTACGGCATCGACTTGAGCCAGTGTACGTTTGAGCGAATCGCTAGTCCCAATAATATCGTTAAAATTGCCGGAGGAATTTACTTCATCTCTAAGGTAATCCCGCTCTAACTCAAGCTTTTCTTTCAGAACGCTAATTTCAGCGTAGGCTAGTTCCCGTTGTTTCTCGATTTCTTTACGGTCTGAGACGTCCCTAAATATAACCACTGCGCCATCAGGTTTGCCGTCGCGCAGGATAGGGGTGCTGGTGTACTCTATTGGAACTGCTGAGCCGTCGGTGTGCCAAAATACTTCGTTTTCTACTCGATGCACTTCACCATCTTTTATAGATGCGTAGATGGGGCAATCGTCTCTTGGATAACTTGAGCCATCAGCGTGGGAATGGTGGTGTACTTCGTGTGACAGCTTTCCCAGCATATCCTCGCCTTTCCAGCCAAGAATTTCAGTTGAGGCCATGTTGCTGAACGTAATTAAGCCGTCTTTATCTAGGCCGTAAATGCCTTCGCCGGCGGCATCAAGAATGAGTTGATAAGTGGTCTGTAATTGTTCAAGAGCAGCATAGGCTTGTTGTCTAAGAAGTTCGCTTTCCCGGCGCTGGGTGTTATCTCTAAACACAATAACAGCGCCGTTTGGTTTGCCATCTTTTAAAATTGGAGTGCTTACATATTCCACTGGAATTGCATTGCCGTTGGTGTGCCAGAACACCTCGTTATCTACATGATGAGCTTCCCCATCTTGCAATGAAGCAAAGATGGGGCATTCAGATCGGTGATAGGGGCTGCCGTCTTCGTGTGAGTGGTGATGTACTTCATGGGAAGATTTTCCCAAGACCTTGTCGAGTTCCCAGCCAAGGATTTCTACAGCGGCTTTATTGCCAAAAGTGATCTTACCGTCTTTGTCCAGGCCCCAGATGCCCTCGCCGGCGCTGTCAAGAATCAATTGATGCTGGGTCCGCAACTGAGACAGCTGTTCCGACTCACTTGCAGCGACTGTTTTCTTTTTAGCGCGAATAAGAATGTTACTTAAGCGGGTTTCTGGGTCTGTGGTACGCCATGCGTTTAGAGATACGAGTTCAAAGCCGGCGGGGGTAAGCAGCTCAGTTACATGGCCGCTTATCGGTTCACCAATATCAATGAGGTTTGCCAGCTGCGGGATTAACTTGTGGCTGCGCTCTAGATTTATTAGCCGGGCTAGTGAAAGGGTCAGTTCTGTATCTGCTGACAAATTTAGTTTGCCAAGCCAGGCAGCGCTGAGCTCCTGAACTACAAGATTAGAATCCAAGCGTATTAGAAGTTCAGTTGATTCAGTTATTGGCCCATCAGTCACGTTACTAGATTCAGTGTCCATTTACTTAAGCCTCAATTTTTTAAGGATTGAACCACAATAAATTGAGAATCACAAATTATTGCGGTTCCGACTTCTCGTAAGTGACTGATAATCCTTGTTTTAAAGGTTGGCATGATCACTGCAATGTCCAATATAGAAATTCACCAACCTCCTAGAGTTGCTTTTGGGCTCGCTTTCACGACGATGTTTAGAGTCGAGTTTAACCGAGATTTAGATCCAGAGGATTGATCTTTTAGGTGCAGACATAACCAAGTTTTGAGGAAAAATTATGCAAAAACATCCACTACCTCCATTTGACTTTGAATCAGCTAAGGCCAAGGTCCAGGCGGCAGAAGATGCTTGGAATTCTCGAGATCCTAAACATGTAGCAGGCGCCTATTCAGAAGACTCCCAGTGGCGAAATAGAACTCTGTTTTTTGTCGGAAGAGAAGCTATCGAGAGGTTCCTAGCTGACAAATGGAGCAAAGAGCTGCATTACAAACTAATGAAAGAGCTATGGGCTTATAGCAATAACCGCATATCTGTGCGGTTTGAATATGAGTGGCAGGATGCAAAAACCGGCGAATGGTTTAGAACCCACGGTAACGAGCATTGGGAATTCAACAATGATGGTTATATGCAGCGCCGAGATATGAGCGCCAATGACGTGCTTATTTCCTCATGTGATCGACGCATTGGTTTGGCGACAGCGAATAATAAGTTGGCTAAAGTCTAAAGGAAAAGGAAGGTGCCATGACACATAAATTTGCAGAGACAATGTTCACAGCTAATGTTAAGGCTGCCCAATTAGCATCGGGCTCGTTTAAGCAAAACGAAAACCTCGAGAAAAACTTTGGCCCCAATGCGGAGCTAACGGCTAGGGAGGTGGATTTTATTTCTCAAAGGGATTCATTCTATCTGGCTTCGGTAAGTGAGACGCTCTGGCCCTATGTTCAACACCGGGGGGGGCCAAAAGGGTTTTTGAAGATATTAAGTGGCAATCTTCTAGCCTATCCAGATTTTTGCGGTAACACTCAGTTGGTTAGCACCGGTAACTTTGCCGGCAATGATCGCTGTTCATTAATTCTGATGGACTACACAAAAAAGAGGCGACTAAAGCTTCTTGGCCATGTGCGCGTGAAAGATGTGTCGTCGGTGAGTGAAGAAATTCTTGCAGAGCTAACTCAGAGCGATTATCAGGCAACTATAGAACGTGTTTTCTTTATCAAAGTGCACGCGTTCGATTGGAATTGCCCTCAGCATATTACGCCTAGATTCAGTCTTGACGAGCAAGTAAAAAGGAAGGTGACGGGTGAGGCACAGGTTCGCCAATAATCAAGTAGTAGTCGGATAATAAAAGTTACGTAGTGACGGTCAGGCGATGATAAAAGGGTCAAGGAGAATCACTTGTATGGCTGTCATACTGGCCATTTTTGTTTTTGGAGATGTGATAGGTGCGCGGGCCATGACAGCCCGTTGCCAGTGGTGCACAGATTCGATGACAGAGTTGGCAGGAAAAGTTAAAGACAATTTTAAATAATTTTTATAAACAATGGGGTGAAAAAATGGTTAGAGTAAAAACGATGGTAATCTTGATGATAATTCCAGCTGTTATCGCGATTGCTTTCTGGTTGTTCGTACCGATCGGGGTTTGGTACTAAGTTGGATCGCGAGCATATTTCTTGATTATTATTTTAGACTGCAAGCATTGGCCGCTATAAAGATCGGCTAATCACCATCTTTTGAACTTCGTTGGTGCCTTCGTATATCTGGCAGACTTTTACGTCGCGAAAAAATCGTTCTACTGGAAAGTCTTTAAGATAGCCGTAGCCACCATGAATATGAATAGCTTCGGAACATACTTTTTCGGCCATCTCAGAGGCAAATAGCTTTGCCATCGATGCCTGCGTTAAACAAGGCAAGTTCTGATCTTTGAGTTGGCCTGCGTGAAATGTAAGTTGCCGTGCGGCTTCTAACTGAGTTGCCATCTCTGCTAACTTAAAGGAAATACTCTGATGCTTAGCAATAGGATTGCCAAAGGTTTCGCGCTCTTTTGCAAAAAGCAGTGCGGCCTCTAATGCAGCACGCGCTATGCCAACGCACTGGGCGGCTATCCCAATTCGTCCACCCTCAAGGTTAGCTAGGGCAATTTTGTAACCTTGGCCCTCATCCCCCAAAAGATGAGTCGATGGAATGCGGCAGTCTTTAAACACTATCTGGCAGGTATCTGATGCATGTTGACCAAGTTTGTCTTCAACACTGCTTACGATATAACCAGGTGCTGTGGTTGGAACGATAAATGCACTCATGCCTTTCTTGCCAGCTGCGGGGTCGGTTACAGCAAAGACAATTGCGATGTCTGCATTTTTACCCGATGTAATAAACTGCTTTGTGCCGTTAAGCACATAGTCGTTTCCATCTAGAACAGCCTTGGTTTTTAGTTTAGCCGCGTCACTGCCAGCCTGTGGCTCGGTCAAACAAAAAGCGCCGAGCTTTTTGCCGGATGCTAAGGGTCTAAGAAATTCATTTTTTTGCCACTCATCGCCAAACTGATAAATAGGCATGCAGCCAACAGAGTTGGTTACACTGATGATGGTGGAACAAGCGGCATCTCCGGCTGCAATTTCCTCCAAGACAATAGCCGCTGAGGTATAACCGATATTGCAGCCACCCCATTGTTCAGGCACCAACATGCCATAAAAACCAAGCTTGGCTAATCCTGCTAGCGCGTCCCGAGGAAAAGTTTTATCTCGGTCCCAGTCTGGGGCAAATGGAGTGATCTTTTCGGCAACATACTGACGGGCTGTGTCTTGTATAAGCCTTTGCTCTTCGTTAAAAATCATGGCGTAGAATCACTTTGAGAAAAAAATGGCAGCTATGTAAGGTATGCATAGCATTAAATTTATAAAACCTATAAAAGCTCGACCGCCATAGCTGTGGCCTCACCGCCGCCAATACACAAAGAAGCGATGCCGCGTCTCTTGCCTCGTTTGGCAAGGGCAGAGATTAGTGTGACCACAATGCGAGTTCCAGAACAGCCGATAGGATGACCTAAAGCGCAGGCTCCACCGTTCACATTTACTTTTTCATGATCAAGCTTATGCTCTTCCATTGCAGCCATAGGAACGACGGCAAACGCCTCATTGATTTCAAACAAATCGACTGAGTCTTTGTCCCAGCCAGTTTTCTTAAAAAGTGCGGCTAAGGCCCCAATCGGCGCCATAGTAAATTCGCTAGGCAGCTGCGAATGAGACGTGTGGGCCACAATCTTCGCTAGCGGCGTTAACCCTCGTGCGGTTGCCTCAGACAGTTTCATTAGCACTACGGCTGCCGCACCGTCCGAAATAGAACTCGCGTTAGCTGCGGTCACGGTTCCATCTTTCTTAAAAGCCGGGCGTAACGTGGGAATCTTATCGAAGCGGGCCTTCATGGGCTGTTCGTCTTGAGTGACTTCAATTTCTTTGCCGCGACTGCTGTAGACAACAGGAGTGATTTCAGCCTCAAACGCGCCGGATTCGATTGCGGCCTGAGCGCGCTTTAAAGAGGTAATGGCATACTCATCCTGTGCCTTTCGAGTGAAGCTGTATTTATCGGCACAAGATTCAGCGTAGACACCCATGGGCTCTCCCTCATAAGCGTCTTCTAGACCATCGAATGCCATGTGGTCAATGAGCTTACCATGACCAAAGCGGTACCCTGTTCGAGCCTGAGGGATAAGATGAGGGGCCCTACTCATGCTTTCCATACCGCCGGCAACCATGATCTTGTTGGTGCCTGCTATGAGCAAGTCGTGGGCTAACATTATTGATTTCATGCCAGACCCGCAGACCTTATTAATCGTGGTGCAGCCGGTGGATTTAGGAAGGCCCGCGCCTAAGGCGGCTTGTCGGGCGGGTGCTTGACCGAGGCCTGCGGGTAGGACGCAGCCCATTATTACTTCTTCCACGGCATCGGGTTGCAATCCAGCGCGGAAAACTGCAGCCCTTATGGCGGTAGACCCAAGTACGGAGGCACTCACAGCAGATAAATCGCCGACAAGTCCCCCGATAGGGGTGCGGGCTTGGCCAACGATAACTATCGGGTCATTTGTCTCACTCATAGCAAGTCTCACTTTATGCAAAATTCTGTAGAAGCGAGATTATACAGGCAGTGGTAAAAACGGCTAGAGCCTAAGGATATTTAGTAGCATCGAGCAATGCATCTGGAGTGAAGGTTAACAGAAAAAATTCTATATGTTGGCGACGTGTGCTGCCTCCTGCATCTTTCAACCAGTATCAATTAGGCGTAAGCTCAAATGATAAAGAAGCTAAACACCTTATTCTAAAAGAAGCGCTATCAGAGTTTTAAATGACGCTTTAAAAAACAGGGCAGAGACATGACTCAACTTTTAAAAAACCTTAGGCAAAATCGAAATTTTGTAGGTTTGGGCCAGCTTACGATTATTGGTTCAATTTTTCTGCTGGCAGGATGTTCAGAGCAACCAGCGTCATTGCCGAGCGCTATAAATGAAGGTGCGCCTACGATGTCGGGGGTGAGCGCTGAGCCTGCACAAGAAGAAGTGAGTTTGCGCTGGACTAGCCACGGTATACCTCACGTAAAGGCAAACTCTTGGGAAGGTCTGGGCTATGGTTTTGCTCATGCTGTTGCGACCAACACTGTTTGCGTGCTTGCCAAAGAGCTGATCACCGTGCGCGGTGAGACAGCCAAATACTTTGGCGACGCCGGGCAGAATATTAATGGCGATGCATTCCACAAAGCCCTTTTAAATCCCAGCAAAATTAACGAGTACTTAGCCAGTGCCAGCCAAGAGAACAAAGAAATGGACAAAGGCTACGCGGCTGGCTACAACAATTTTTTAGAGGTTAATAGAGGCCAGCTTCCTGCATCTTGTAACAATGCCGATTGGGTCAAGCCTATCGATGTTAATGATCTTGCGAAATTGGCTTTAGGTTCAGGCATCCGCTATGGCTTGGGCCGCGTTACAGCCGAGATAGCAACTGCTGCACCGGGCATGGAATTAGCGTCATTGGATACCATGGATTTGTTCGTCGATCCAGATATGGTTGGCAGCAACGCCTTAGCGTTTGGCAGTGAATTAACTGACAACGGTCGGGGCGTATTGTTGGGCAACCCCCACTACCCTTGGCATGGTGCGTCACGCTTTCACATGGCACATCTTACTCTACCGGGCGAAATGGATGTAATGGGTGTTGGCCTCATCTCTACTCAGCGAATAG
>JBLHTH010000023.1:0-31555 GCA_047627195.1 Pseudohongiellaceae bacterium
TGGAAATCGTTGCCACCGGCGATGAGGGCATACGGGCGCTAAATTACAATTTCAGCAGTGAGACGCGTAACCTTAACGCGGTTATTGAGAGTGGCAGCGTCGACATAGCCACCGGCGCAGGTCTGGACACGGCCGACAAAGCTTTTCAGCTTAGTTTTAACGGCACCAATTTAAACGTGAGGGTTGCCACCGATGCCGCTATCGACACGGCGGCAGAAGTAGTTATTGCTGTACAGGCGGCGCTCGATGTACAGCTGCTAGCGAATGGCTTCGCTGCCGGAGACGTAAGTGTCAGCAATGATGCCAATACGCTTAAGTTCGAGAGCGCCGCTACAGGTTTCGAGACAACGCTGGAAGCAATTTCGAGCGGAGCAGCAGCAGTGCTCACAACTGCTAAAGTTTTAAGCGATGGTTTTGACTTTTCGGCTAATAATGCGACTTTTACCATTGCTATCGATGGCAATCCGGCACAGGCGATTTTGTTAGATACTGCGACCTTGACCAGATCAGGCACGGTGGACGCGATAAATGCAGCACTCACCGGGGCTGGGCTCAATACCGAAGTAGTCGCTAGGCTAAATGACAATAACGAGCTGGTTTTGATTGGCGCAGGTTTGGGTGCGGATAAAACCATCGCTATCGCTGGAATAGATTCAGCGGGCACGGGGGCATCTTCGGAGTTAGGGCTTGTTGAAACTTCAGTGATTGGGCTTGACGGCTTCGGCCTGAATACAGCAGAAGGTCAGGTTACCGGATCGACAAGATTAATCGAAACCATTCAGGCCCAAGATGCCAGACTCTCAGTTAACGGGCTTTCTGTTACTCGAGATTCAAATGTCGTTGTCGGCGTTATAAGCGGGGCCACTCTTAATTTGCGGGCTGTTTCCACTGGCCCAATTACTTTGACTGTGGAAAAAGATTCAGAGGGAATTGTTGAAAATATTCAAGAGTTTGTCGATGCTTACAACGAGCTAAAAACGCTCTCTGACGATTTGACCGCATTCGATGCCAGTGCCGGAGATAACGGCCAGGGTTCATTGTTGATAGGGGACTCAACGCTGAGGGCGGTGACAACTGGTATTAACTCATTGCTGCGATCAGCTGTGTCTGGCCTTTCTGGCAGCATACGTTCGCTTTCGGAAATCGGTATTTCGACTGACCAAACTAATCGATTTCAGCTGATTTTTAATCGAGGTGTTTTTCAGAGTAAATTTGATGAATCTCCTGATGCAATTAAGGGGCTTTTTGCAAACGCAGGTTCCACCACCGATTCTCAAATAGACTATGTCAGGTCCAGCAATCAGACGGTTCCAGGAAGCTACAGCATCGAAATTGATGCGCTAGCGACAGTTGGTACCTACTCCGGTGTTACCGTGAATTCTTTGGCAGCAGGAGACATTGTCATCGATGATGACAATGATGGGTTTTCTTTGGTTCTTAATGGGGTTGACGCCGATATTCTGCTGACCCATGGGACCTACACTACAGCTGAGGATCTTGCTCAGCAAATTCAACTGCAGATAAACAGCGACGCCACTTATAAAACTGGCAATCATTCGGTGTCGGTTATTTACAATAGCAGCACAAACAGCTTTAACTTAGAGTCCAATGTGTATGGCTCTAATTCGAATATTGAATTTACCGCTGCAGACTCAGAAATAGCCAACAGCCTCGGCTTTCTGGTTGATTCTCAAGGGCCTTTTCAGAGCAATCAATTGGGAGGGCTAGCTACTACCACAGGCCTTAGCAGCGAAAACTTCGTTACTCCGGTAACTATTAACGAGGAAACTAGTTTTCAGCTTGGGATTGCCGGCATTAGTACGGGGCTGTTAACGGTTGCCGGCTCATCTGGCTCACCTATTAACTACAATACTCCTGATGATTTAATAGCGGCTATCGCGGCACAAATTGATGCCGACGGTGCTTTTCTGGCCAAATCGGCCACAACCTTTGCCGGTGAAGTCGTTGTTGCAGGGACTGATTTCTCCGCTGCGAATCGCTCGATAACGTTCTCCATAGACGGTGGCGACACGAACGTTGAGATCGTTATAAACGGGAACTCGGCGGTCGACGCTTTTGATAGTGAGACACCCGGTACCTTGGCGAACACTTTGGCGGCTATTCAAGCCGCAGTTGACGTCACTTCGCTGAACGGTTTGGTGACAGCTACTCTCGATGATGAAGACAGAATACTGTTTACAACTGTGGGCACTGGGGCTAATGCCTCCATAGATCTAGTCACGAATGGATCTGGTGCACAGCTTGGGGGCGCAACAGCCCTAGAAGAGTCAGGCTTCGATTTTTCGGGGTCCAACGCCAACTTTGATCTTAGCGTAGATGGAGAGGCGGCAGTTTCTATAAGCCTATCTTCTTCAACATTAACAAGAGCTGAGACCGTCGAGGAGATTCAAAATCTTCTTAATAGCGAAGGAATTGGTAACAGAGTTACGGCCTCCATGGATGCCGGAAATAACTTGATTCTAACGCGCACCTCCGCAACGGGTGCATCGACGTCTTTGGAGATTAGCAACGCAGATGCAACAGCGACCGCACAGTTGGGCCTTGCTAATGGCAGTGCTGCTGGCCTCGATGGTTTAGCGCTTTCTCAATCTACCAGTATCGGCCGCGATGCCACAGTGGTTTCTATCGACTACAGCTTTGATGATATTACTGGGCTTGGTCGACTAGTTTTCAAAAGCGACAATAATGCTGATGTGATCGAGTTTGATAACGTGAGCAGCAGTGCAGCGTCTAAACTCGGCCTGTTTATCGGCGATGGCACTCTTGACACATCTGCTGCAGGTATTGATGTGCAGGGCAAAATAAACGGGGTCGAGGCCCGCGGTTTAGGTCAGCTTTTGCGAGCAGGAACCGGCAATATTCCTGCCAAACCCGGTTTCTATCTGAATACCGCCGTTGGCAACTTGGCATCAAGTACCACCAATGATTCTTTTGTTGTGGTGGTTGATGGAATTAGCTCATCGGCAATTTCATTGGGTTCAATTTCAAATACAGATACGGAGGCGGTTGCAGCAAGCTTACAGACAGCGATCAATTCTAACCCAGCCATGCTCGCCGCCGGTGTCGGTGTGACTGTAGAATTTGATACAGCCACCGGTGGTTTTGGCATTATCTCGAGAACCACGGGCAGAACCTCCAATGTGTCGATATCAGCGGTTAATGGCAATGCCGGATCGATCTTTGGCTTTTCCACAGGCCCCGGAGCTAAGGGCTCTGTTGGCACTGCTTCCCGGGGCCTGCCCGATTCTTCTGCGGGCCTCAGCGTGCGGGTGACCGGTGGGGCTTTGGGTGAGCGAGGCGAGGTAAGCTTTGTTCGCGGTATTGCAGATCAGCTTGATACTTTGCTGGACTCCTTTTTAGATTCCAATGGCCTGCTCAGCAACCGATCTTCTTCTTTGGCCAAAGAGCTGGACGGAATTGCCGAAGACCGTGCAGATCTAGAATTGAGAATTGAAGCATCAGAGGCGAGGCTTAGGTCTTCGTTTTTGGCAAACGACCTTATTATTTCAAGTTTAAACACTACTGCAGACTTCTTAACTTCTCAGCTGAGTTTATTAGAAGGCTTACTTGGGGGTAAAAAAGATTAATGAACACAATGACGAGTTTATAGAATGATTTGCGACTAGTCTTATAAGGTAATCGCAAGTGATCGGGCGAGAGTAAAGCCAATAGTAAGGATGATGGAAAAATGGATAAATCGAATAAGGAAATTCACAATGTATTCTAAAAAAGCTGCCTTGGCGCAGTATAAAAAAATTGATAGCGAATCAGCAGTAAACGGAGCCAGTCCGCACCGTCTAATCCAAATGCTAATGACCGGAGCGCTGGATCGACTCGCACAAGCGAAGGCTGCTTTTGAGAATAACAATATAGAACAAAAAGGCGTACTGCTGGGTAAATCGATTTCGATTATCGCTGGCTTGCAGGGCAGCCTTGATGAAGAAAAGGGTAAAGATTTGGCAAGCAACTTGGACAAGCTCTATGACTATATGCAGCGCCGACTACTTGAAGCGAATATGAAGAATGATATGTCGATGGTTGAAGAAGTCATGGGATTGTTGCTGAAAGTCAAATCTTCTTGGGATGAGATTGCACCGGCCTAGTTGTTAACTTTATGCGCTAGAGTCTCGCTCTGGCAGACTTTAGCAGGCATCTTGAAATTTCTCTCATAATTGACTGAAAACCGTCTACAATGTCTAATTGAAAGTGAAGATCAGCGACTGCTAGCTTTTAGCTGCAATTTCTTGCTCTCAATTTCAATAAAGCACTAGCTGTCAAAATTCTTTGGCTATTTTGTAGATGGTTTATCGATCATGGTGGAAGAAACAAAAATACTGTTAATCACCGACGAGGAAAATAATCGTCGCGAGTTTGAGACGGTATTAGAGTTCCTTGGTGAAACTGTAGTTTCCGCAAGCTCAATTGACTGGCATGTCAGGGCTAGCGAGGCGATAGCAAAGCCATCTGATTTTAGTTTGGCGTTAATCGGGAACTGTTCCAAGTCTGTCGTTGGCGATCTGCTGTGCGATTTGCATCGATGGGAGGGGGGGTTGCCTTTTGTACTAGTGGGCCAGGTTGATCTGCCTGAGTATTTTGATGCGGACGTCGCCTCTAGAATTACCGCCACTCTAGGCCATAAACTGAGCTATCAGCCATTGCTTGATGCCTTGCATAAAGCCAAACTATTTCATGAACATTATAATCGCTTACGAGATTTCGACGGCGTTAAAGATTTCAATATGTTTCGCAGTCTTGTTGGAAACAGTGAAGCCATTCACCGAGTCCGACACATGATGGGCCAGGTTGCCAACACTGAAGTCAGTGTTCTAATCACCGGTGAGTCCGGCACAGGCAAGGAAGTTGTTGCACGAAATCTGCATTTAAACTCTGCAAGAGCGGATAAACCCTTCGTCCCCATCAACTGCGGGGCGATACCCAGAGAGCTTTTAGAAAGCGAGCTTTTCGGTCATGAAAAAGGTGCGTTTACTGGTGCCATTTCTTCGCGAGCAGGTCGTTTTGAACTAGCCGAAGGAGGAACTCTATTTCTAGATGAGATAGGGGATATGCCCTTGAACATGCAGGTTAAATTGCTTCGAGTGCTGCAAGAGCGCAGTTTCGAGCGGGTGGGCGGAGTTAAGACCCTGCAAACCAACGTTAGAATTCTAGCTGCCACTCATAAAGATTTGGAAGCAATGATCGACCTCGGTAACTTCCGCCAGGATTTGTATTACCGAATAAATGTATTTCCTATTGAAATGCCTTCCCTGCGTGAGCGAGCTGAAGATATACCGCTGCTGTTAAACGAATTGATTACAATTATGGAGGCGGATAAAAGAGGCTCAGTAAGATTCAACTCTGGCGCTATATCCTCGCTGTGCAGACATCCTTGGCTGGGTAACGTTCGCGAGTTGGCAAATTTAGTCGAGCGCATGGCTATTTTATATCCTCATGGCATTGTTGGTATCAATGATCTGCCAAAGAAATTCCGCCATTTAAGTGACCAAGAAATTGCCCAAGTGACTTCAGATGCTGCTACCGGAAATACAGTAGTCAACGTTACTAGCAATTCAGCGCCTAAATCCGATACAGATACTTTGCTGCCCCTAAATGGTTTGGATTTAAAAGAGTATTTGGCAAATCTTGAAAAAGACCTGATCAGTCAGGCTTTAGATGATAGCGCCGGGGTGGTAGCACGTGCTGCGGACAGATTGAATATTCGTAGGACTACGCTAGTCGAAAAAATGCGCAAATACAGTTTACAAAAAAAGCAAGATGATGAGGCTGGTCAAGAACTAGATTCCGAAGTTGAAGGCAACGATAAGGACAATGATAAAGACACGGTAGCGTTTAGCTAGCACCTGTTTAAGATTGCTTAGCTCTAACGCAATCGATCAGCGAAACTTCGCACTGCCGGGCTCTCTAACGTCTCTCTAGCGCTACAGGCTATCTTTTTTCTTCTTAGATGATGACTTGCTCATCTGCTTTTGTGCTTCCTCTCTTTACTCTTTCTTTGGCCTAACTTATGCCAACACACCGAACTCCTCAATGTCGAAGCTAAGCAAATTGCCTATGGTTAGCTTGGCGGCATTACTGGGTTTTCCTCTACTAGTTTTCCACTGTGATTTGCCTTGTTCCGTAATTGCTCGATCCCCCTTTTTTGTCGGTGATGCGAATCGCTAAGCTATAGCTCCCATTGGGTATAGCTGTGGTGTCAAATTCATAAATAAAGCCCAGTCGCGGAGAGTTAGGATCGGTTTTTACCGACATTGCGGCTACAACATCGGGCCGGCTAATACCGTAGCTCAACATCCCAACCTCAACACCCTCTATAAGCAATGAGATGGACTCTATGCCAATGTCTTCGAGATAAGCCCAGCCTTCGATATGGGACACGCCGGTTAATTGCGCATTTGCTAGTGGAGGGTCTATCCATGCCCTTGGAGGAAAGGGGCAGGGGTTGGCTCTGTAAGTTTTGTCGGTAGGCGAACTGAAAGTAGATGACGCTTTGTAAAAGCTGAATTTCTTGTCACCATTAAAAAGAGACAAGCTATCCAAGTATTCCAAATTAGGTACTTGGCGACACATTTTCATCATCACGGCCGTTTTTTCTACCACATTTAGCGTGCTGTCCTCAGTGATAAACAGCACTGCTGAGTCAGGCCTTTGCGCAAGTGCTGATTCATCCATTTGCCAGAGTTTGATTTGAGTGATGCGACCGTCGCGAACAGCCTTATCTTCATCTGAAGTTAATGGATTGCTGCTAAGACCGGCGAAGGCGATTTGCCCGGCGGTGTAATAATTGTCACTTATTATAATTAGACTGGGTTCAGGGAATTGGTCAGTGATAAGTTTAGATGAATAGGCGGCAAGCTCACTCCAACCGGCCATTTTGTTGGACAGCACCCCTGGACCGGTGACTGTTTGTAAAGGCAGCTGGAACGCCTGAGAGCCTATGCTAGTCAATGCCACAAGTGTGCCGATAAAACCTATGGTGGGTATTGCTGCAATGGTATTGCGGGCGACTCTAGTGCTGTACTTAGTTTCGATTAGAGCGCGCAATTGAGCCATTGTGCGAGGAGCAAATACAAGTAATGGGAAGTAGGCTGAAAGCGGCCAATGCAGCGACGTACTATTGGCGTCAGTCCATGGTGCGAGCACCAAATACACTGTGCCGTTGCACAGTGCAAAACATGCTAATAAAACAGCGCTGCGGTCGCTTCTTTGATGACGCAGCAACTGCCAAGCGACAAAGCCGAGTAACAAGTACATTGGTGGGGTGACTATGCCCGCTTGTTTAAAAATATGTAGCAGACCTGACGCCTGAAACTGCCAAGGGTGCCGGTCAACTAAATAGAAATTGGCGCTGGCCAGTTGGTTTTCGATATTAAACCAAACGATTGGAAAGAGAC
Organism: Pseudohongiellaceae bacterium; assembly: GCA_047627195.1. Classification (GTDB taxonomy): domain Bacteria; phylum Pseudomonadota; class Gammaproteobacteria; order Pseudomonadales; family Pseudohongiellaceae; genus UBA9145. The sequence goes on from JBLHTH010000023.1 coordinate 7,431, forward strand.
CTATTGCAGCAACCCCAACCGCTAACCAAAACTTGGGATTACGCCATTGTTTATGCTCGTCTTTAAAAAAAATTAAAAACATCAGCGCCGCAACCGGATATAAGAAAAACCGATAATGAGTGCTAAAGCCGAATGCTACGGTAATGCCAGTTGCTAGCCAGTAGATGAAGCGGTCGGTTCGCAGTGCTCTTTCAAAAAAACCTATGGATAGCAGTCCGAAAACAACAAGTGGTACGTCTGGGACAGCCAGCAATCCCATAAAACCACCCATAGGAATGCAAAGTGCAAGTAGGGCAGACAGCAGGGCTTGGCTTGCATTTGTGATTGGCAACGCGACCCAATAAATAAGAAGAGGTATGCAGGTCCCCAAGAGTATAAACAAACTTCTAACCGCCAAAGTGTTGCTAGAGTCGAGCAGTGAGCCCAACCCAACTAGCAAGGCCGTCATAAAAGGAAGATCGCTGTAGGCCATCGCGGGACGAGTTGAGGCTAGCCAATAAAATATTTCATCGCTGTATAAATCTAGCGAAGAAGCCAGAAATAACTTTATACAAAGCAATAAGACCATCCCTAGAGCCAGAAGACTGCTTAACGCCTTTTCACTATTTTTTTCGTTCATGTTGTCGACGTGGGGTGTGTTGCTCTGGGTTAAAATGCTAGTTTCCAATTACGGCAGACTCTAATACAAGGCTAATGCTTAACCCTTTAGCTGTCGTTTGTTCTAGTTTGGCAAGCAGGTAAGAATGGTCTTTTGCAAACCAAATGGTTGTAGTTCCGGTGCCAGTGCCCTGCTTTATTCGCTCGACAATAACACAGTTAAGTTTTCCTATCTTAGACTCCAAAATCTCTTCCCCGATGATTTGAAATCGTTGGATTTCAATTTTTCCCGCATCAACAATTGGGATCTCAAATAGAGGACCAGCTTGATTGGCCAATTGCAGGGGTAAAACTAATTGGTAGCTAAGAGGGTCTTGGGTGTTTTCAAGGAGATCAATAGTCCAGCTCTTTAATGCCTCAGAACTAACCGCGAGAAATGCCTGCCAGTCAAACGTAATAACTTTAGAGTCGTCACTTATTCCGCTTAGAGAATATTGGTAGTGTGCGGGGATAATGCTTTGCCCAACCAGTTTGAATCGACTGGTCTCGATAAGGGTGGCCAGCGTGGCTCCAGCAAATTCGGCAGTTAAAGAGTTTTCAAACCGATAGCCGTCATCTAGGCGCTTCAGCGATCTAGATGCCTTGGCTTTAATGCCGTTGGCGGAAGCTGAATATTCACTAGAAAATGTCGTTAGGCTTTGAGCTGAAAGAATTGAGCTTGCAGTCATTATCAGCGCGAATATAACAATAACAAAGCCCTTGGTATGGGGGTTGATCGCTAAAACTTTCATGGTGCTATTTCTGAGATGTCGATTCCAGTATCGGGTAAAATTTCTGAATCTAGCACAGCTTTATTATTGTGCATTTCAAGTCTACCTCTAGAAAATAGGTCAACCACAAATGGGTAGAGCTGGTGCTCTTTTAAGGCTACTCGAGATTTTAAATCTACCGCAGAATCGGCGGTTAGAATATCAATTTTGGCATGAGCGATGACCGGGCCGCCATCAAGTTCTTCGGTAACAAAGTGAACAGATGCGCCATGTGTGGATTCTCCGGCTTCAATTGCTCTCTGGTGGGTATTGATCCCGGGGAACTTCGGCAACAAGGAGGGGTGGATATTGAGTGTTCTACCGGCATAGTGCTGGACGAAATCATTGCTTAGAATTCGCATGAAGCCGGCAAGCACAAGAAGATCTGGCTTATAGGGGTCAATAAGTTTGCTAAGGGCAAGATCAAACTCAACTCGAGAAGAAAATTGCTTGTGATCGAGTACTTGAGTTTCAATATTTGCTAGCTTTGCTCGAGTTAAACCGTAGGCGTCGGCTTTGTTAGAGATTACTGCCTCAACAACATAATTTGATGTGAAAGAGGCATCTACTATTGCTTGTAGGTTACTGCCGTTTCCAGAAATCAAAACAACAACTTTACAAAGCTCAAGTTTCATAACAGGAATGCTTAAGAGAAAGAGACAGAGGGTTCGCCTTCTGCCCGGACAACAATTTCACCAATGATACTGGCGCTCTCATTATTACTGCTTAAAATGCGTATGGTTTCTTCTGCATCTTGCGTGGCTACGCAAATGATCATTCCGAGGCCGCAGTTAAATGTCCGCAGCATCTCGCTGTCCTCAACGTTGCCCTCGCGTTGCAGCCAGTCGAAGATTTCAGGTCGCTGCCAGCTGTTTAGATCAATCCGAGCTTGGGCGTTGTCTGGGAGAACCCGCGGCAAGTTTTCGGTAATGCCGCCACCAGTAATATGGGCGATGCCGTTGATCGATATTTGAGTTTGAAGGGCTTGGATTGCTTTAACGTATATTTTAGTAGGGGTTAGTAAGGTTTCCCCTAAGGTGCTATTGCCAAACCGTTCATCTAACTTGGCGCCGCTTCGCTCGATGATTTTGCGAATAAGGGAGTAGCCATTAGAATGAGGACCTGATGATGCAACACCGATAAGCGTATTTCCGACAGCGACTTTCTTTTGGTCGATGATGTCTTTTTTCTCGACCACACCTACAGAGAACCCGGCTAGATCATAATCTTCACCGTTGTACATACCGGGCATTTCTGCGGTTTCGCCGCCAATTAATGCGCAGCCAGCCATTTTACAGCCTTCACCGATGCCGGTGACTACGGCGGTGGCGATGCTGATATTGAGCCCGCCGGTGGCGTAATAGTCTAGAAAAAACAGCGGTTCTGCACCGCAAACAATAAGGTCATTAACGCACATGGCGACTAAATCAATGCCTATGGTGTCGTGTTTGTTGAGCTCCATGGCAAGTTTTAGTTTAGTACCAACACCGTCGGTTGCTGAAACTAGCACCGGCTGTGAGTATTTTCCTGGGATTTCGCAAAGCGCGCCGAAGCCGCCAAGGTCAGACAATACCTCTGGGCGATTAGTTGCTTTAGTCACATGTTTAATGCGCTCCACCAAAGCATTGCCAGCGTCTATATCTACCCCTGCATCACGATAAGTTAGAGATTCATTAGTTGCGGTTGGATTTAACTTATCATCTGATGCCATTAATATTTCGCCTTTACTTTCTTTGCTTGTCTTTATTTTAAGTGAGCTAGCAAACGATAACGCTGAGCTCGCAGCTGATTAAGATAGATTTTACCAAGAAGGGCTGCATACGTCAGTGAAAAAATGGTTTCATCGTAATAGTTCGTCCACATGATTAGCCTCTAGGCTTAATATTGCAGTATTATCCCCGTCATGAAGACTATAGATTGGCCTTATCACTGTTATAAAATTGGCGCTTTGAGCTATTTGATGGCAACCCAGCTTGTTTGGCGTCGCTCTAAGTGGCTGGGGGGTCTTTTGTGCCTCTTGATAGCTACTTATTCGTTTCAGCCAAGCGTTGCTTTACAAGTTACAGGCCTCTACAGTCAAAAAGTACCCGTGCAGAACGAAAGTAACAGCCAGCGAAACCGTGCCTTTGGCGATGCCTTGGCAGCAGTGATTGTAAAAGTAACAGGAGAGCAGCGCTGGCTTCTCGACCCTGTAGTGGTCAAGGCTGTGAGAAATGCCCAAAGCTATGTAGAGCGTTTTAACTATTCCAGCGAATTAATACCCTCTGAGATCGTTGCAACGTCCGAAAATGATGCCCCAGGCTCTGTGCAGGGCACCACTGCTAATTCGGATGCTTTTTCAGAAACGCCGGAATTAGCTGCGGCTGAGATGGCTGCTATACCCGGCGTTTCTCTTGTGTCACCTGGTATCCCTGCGCCTGCGGCAGCTGAGGCTGTTACGGAGGCGCCAACAGAGCAGCGCTTTATCAACGTAGATTTCTCAGCCACATTAATAAATGAATTACTGCTGGAAGCTAAAATACCAGTTTGGGATAGCAATAGACCAAGTGTGTTGGTTTGGATGGCATTGCAAGATGAAGCTGGCGACAGGTCGTTGCTAAGTTCTGAAACGAATCCTGAGATCGTTAAGCTGATAAGAGACTTTGCCGATGACCGTGGGCTACCGATTATTTTTCCAGTGCTCGATTTTGAAGATCGGCGCAATGTTACCGAAGATACTATTTGGTCTTTGGATGAATCTATTGTTAGGCAAGCAAGCGAGCGCTATGGCGCCGATAGCATAATGTCCGGCAGATTACATTTTACGGCAGGGGGCGATTTAGTCGGAGTCTGGCAGTTTATTTTTCAAGATCAAACTCTTAGATTTGATGGCTATGACAAAGAATTGATGCCTTACCTTAGCGCTCCTCTGGATAAGATAACAACGCAGCTGGCTAGTTATTTCGCCATCGTGCCGGAAACAAGCGATTTTGAAATCGTCCAATTAAGAGTTGATGGAGTAGGAACCCTGCAGGCTTACACGTCTCTGATGAACTATGTTAACGCATTGGGGCTTGTTGAGAGTGCCACAACAATCGCTCTTGACGGTGAGCGGCTTGATTTAAACTTGAGTTTATTGGGTAATCCTAACCAGCTAGCTGAACTGATAGCGCTAGATAGAGATTTATTGCCTATTCAAAGTCTAGGTTTAGAAAATCAATTGCAGCTACACTATCGCTGGACTCGGTAAGGATTTGCAATGCTTACTCCAGGTCAGCTGACTTTAGCCGTAGAACTGAATGATGAGGCTAGATTTGAAAATTATTTTTCGGGTGTGGGCAATCAACAAATAATTAACCGTCTTTCATCTTTAGCGTCCGCGAAGGGAGACAACTTCGTTTATCTCTGGGGTGCAGCGTTCGCAGGAAAGAGTCATCTTTTGCAGGCTGTTTGCCATCACGCAGAACTAGAAAATAACGCAGCATTGTACGTGTCACTTAAAGATGCCAGCGCGCTTGCACCTGAAATATTCGAAGGCTGCGACTTATTGTCTGTTGTTTGCATCGACGATTTGCACTGCATAGTAGGCCAGCCTGCTTGGGAGCAAGCCTTGTTCATCCTGTTTAATCAGCTCAAAGAAAGCGGCACAGCGTTGATAATATCGGCCGGTGTTTCAGCAAAAGGTTTAGATCTAAATTTGCGTGACTTGCAGTCACGACTGCAATCAATGCTGGTTTTTAACCTGATCAACTTGGATGACACAGACAAGAAACGGGCACTGCAGCACCGAGCGAAACAACGGGGCTTCGAACTATCTGATGCGGTGGCCGACTATATAATAGTCCGAGCCGGGCGCGGTTTTGACGATTTAATGAGGGTGTTGGACAAGTTAGATACAACGTCCTTAGTCCAGCAGCGAAAATTAACAGTTCCTCTGGTAAAATCTGCTTTAAATTGGTGAGCGGTTTTGGCTTGCCGCTCAGGGGGCTGTTCTAGCAGTCGTCAGCCAAAGACTGCTAATCAAGAGCGGTCAGTCAATAACTACAGCTTACATATTTACTTGAAAGTGAGTCTTGTAGCCACGGATGAATATCACTAAGGCCACAAACATCGTTGAACATAGCGTCACCTCTATTATTCCTAAGACTCGCCGGCTTGGATCAAAGGCAAGCAGTACAGCGTGCAAAAAATAAAGCAACACAACGAAGCAAAGCCAGCCATAAGTTCGAAGATGAGTATGGTAGAGGCTGCGAGCAAAGATCAACAAAGGCAGTACTTGAATTAACCAAACCACTGGCATGGCAAAGTTCAGCGTCTCAAAGGAGAGCACGCTTAAAACCCCAAAATAAAGGATGAGGGCGCAATAGGAAATTAAGACCACAAGCCTTGCTCTGGCTATGGGTCTTGGTAGTTCAATGACGGTGCTGGTCTGCGTCTGCTGCATATTCAACTGCCTGTTTAAGTCTATGTAAGGTAACTACGTCTAGGTACGTTTGGTTAAGCAGCTTAGTTCTGATTTTGATTTAATGAGAGAGTGAGTCGAGCGATTCTCTTGCCCAAGGCCTGGCAAAGTTGACTTTCTTCAGCGCTTATTTCGGCATCACTGTTTGCGCCAGCTACGTGACTTGCCCCGTATGGTGTGCCACCGCTTGTTGTGGTGTTCAGAGCGGCTTCAGAATATGGAAGCCCGCAAAATATCATGCCGTGATGGAGCAATGGCAATGCCATGCTAAGCAGCGTCGATTCCTGGCCACCATGCAGAGAGGACGTAGAGGTGAACACAGCACAAGGCTTGTCAATCAGTGAGCCTGATGCCCACAGCGCTCCGGTGGAGTCGATATAGGACTTCATGGCGCCGGCCATATTGCCAAAGCGGGTAGGGCTGCCTAGGATGAGGCCTGCGCAGTGGCGTAAGTCATCCTCGCGGCACAGCACAGCTCCACTGCTTGGTATCGATGGCTCTGTGGCTTCGCTGTTGGCGGAAACATTGGGCACAGTGCGCAGTCGCGCCTCGATACCGCTGACCTGTTCGATGCCCCGGCCAATCAGCTGAGCCATTTTTTCAGTTGCACCAGAGCGGCTGTAATACAGCACTAAAACGTACGGAAGTTCGATCATTCTGCGGTTTCTCGAGCGAGTTCAAGTATAGCTTCCGGTGGTCTACCGATTACCGCTTTTTCCCCTTTAACTAGAATTGGCCTTTCGATCAAAATAGGATGTTCGCTAACAATATCTAAGACGATTTCTTCGCTTAGCTCCATGTCGCCTAGCTCGAATTGCTCATAAGTCGCTTCACTTTTTCTAAGCAGTTCTCTGACTGGAATTCCGATTTTAGCTGCTAGTGCTCGGATTTCATCTTTGTTTGGCGGGTGGTCAAGGTAGTAGACAGTCTCGAATTCAATATCATTTTCTTCGAGTAAGGCAAGCGCCGCCCTTGATTTGGAGCAGTCGGGGTTGTGGTAGAACTTTAATAATTTAGTCATAGTGTTTCAATTCTACTGCGTATTAATGGATAAAAAACAATTTTAGCGAAAACTCATTATTCTTTGAAAGCAAGCTGTCGATTCAATCGAAGGTTGGTTGCCTTTTTGAGTCGCTAAAATTATCGTTTTAAGTGTGACTGCGGATATTCGGGTTTAATAAAATTTTTCATTGCCTAAGGTGCTTTTAACCGTTGAATCTAGCTCTGATTGAAAACGTTTTATTCGCTGCATATCTTTAGAATCGTTACTGTAGCAATGGCTTTCACTATTGACCCTGCGCAGGGCTAACCAAATCTCTACTATGCTGCAATTGCCTACCGCTCTTGTTGGCAAAAAGCGGGGGGGATCATCGTTGGTTGGCGTAATGAGGTTTATGGCTTCTAGGTTGTTCAGAGCAGGCTCTAGTAAGGATGAATTGCTATCTAGGGAGAGGCTGATTTCGTATTCATTTAAGGGTTCTTCTCCGTTTTGAAAACGCCTAATAATCATTGCAGCGACAGCAAGGCTTACTTCTTCTTGTTGGAGCAGGCTAAGTGCGGTTTTTTCTCTACCGTTACGGGCCTTGGCTGGGTACTGGTGGTAGAACGCTATGCTGCTTCCGACCAGCGCTACCAGCCATCCGATATACGTAAAAACCAACACAATAATCGCGGTGGCAAAGGCGAGATAAAGTTGCTCTCTTGCTGAGGTAGCAAATAATCCTTGAAACACCGTACCCATTAGTTTCCATATAATGGTTGTAACAAAACCGCCAATGAACGCTGAGCCAAACTGAACTTTGGTATTGGGCAGAAAACTGTAAACAAAGGCAAAAGCCAATGACATGAGTAGGAAGGGCGCGATAAAGGCGGCCGGTTCAATGATCAGCCCGCCATAGGTCAAACCTTCTAGAAAGTTCTGAAAATAATTTGTACTTACAAAAGAAGTGATACTGATTGATATGAAGAGCAGTATAGGGCTCACGATCACCGCAAACAGATACTCACTGACCCTGCTAGCCCAGGAACGAGCATGTTTAACAGTCCAAATGTAATTAAACGAAAGTTCAATTTTTCGCATCATATCAAGCACTATGTAAAGCAGCAGTCCCACACTTGTTATGCCTATCAATTCCACTTGCATAGCATCAACATAGCCAAGTATTTGGCCGGTAACTTCTACTTGGCGATCTCCTAAAGGCTCAAGTAATGTGAGGAGAGTAGGTTCCATCGCGTTGTGTACACCAAAGCTCTTTAATATAGAGAAGGTCAACGCTAAAAGAGGAAAGAAGCCAATTAGTGTGGTGAAAACTAAACTCATGGCTCTAAGTGATAGCTGGCCTTGCAGAAGGTCTCGAATCACGGCCACGGTGATTTGACTGCAGCGAACACCGCTACGTTTCCAAAACGGCAGAGTTGAGATATTCGGCTGCCACAGGAGATCTTTTGCTAGATTCTGCAATTGGGTGAATTTATCGTTAATTTGCTTGAATTGCAGGGCCATTGATTCAGTTATCTTGGAAAATTGTCATTATACGGTATATGGTTGGCAGGGATAAGCAAGACTCGCTGAACTACGAGACCGCCTATTAGATCATCTGTTTAATTAAGTACACAATGCCCAACTAACGACGAAAGGATGGTATGGCTTAATGCTGGCTATAAGAGGTGAGGTCACTGGCAAGGTTCAAGGCGTGTTTTTTCGAAAAAACACTAAAGCTCAGGCGGATATTCTTGGGCTAGCAGGTTGGGTTTGTAATACTAAAGCTGGGACAGTGGCATTTTTAATTGTTGGCGAGGAGTCAGCCATAGCCGCTATGCAGCAATGGCTGCAACAGGGCCCGCGTTTAGCGAGAGTCGATAAGGTCGATTATGAAACCTGCCAAGTTGAAAATTTGACAGGTTTCACAATTAACTACTAGCGACTCAAATCTAACCGAATGTTTTACTCAAAAAATCCAAGCTTAAGTCTTTATCGATCATAGATTTCTCGCCGCTACGACGGTCGAGATGTTCTATAACACCATCGCCGAGTGTACGTGAAGAGACAACAAGGCGATGGGGGATGCCGATTAATTCAGAATCTGCAAATTTCACGCCTGGGCTGGTTTTCTTATCTCGATCATCAAGCAGAACTTCAATGCCAAGCGATTGGGCTTTCTGATAAAGCATTTCGCTAAGTTCAACCACTTGCTCCGATTTATGAGCATCTATCTGAGTGATAATAAGCTGAAAGGGGGCTATGTTTTCTGGCCAGATGATGCCTCTCTCATCATTGTTTTGTTCTATACAGGCAGCCACCACTCGGGTAACCCCGATTCCATAGCATCCCATAGTTAACGCCACAGCTTTGCCATTTTCATTAAGCACAGTCGCCTTCAATGACTCGCTGTATTTTGTCCCTAATTGAAAAATATGGCCGACCTCAATGCCGCGTTTGATTGCTAAGGTCCCATTTCCATCTGGGCTGCCATCGCCTTCTTTAACCTTTCTTATGTCGGCTACTGAATCAAATTTTATTGAGTCTCCCCAATTGGCGGAGCTTATATGTTTTCCGGGCTGGTTTGCGCCGCACACAAAGTTTGTCAACCCAACAACAGATTTGTCGGCAATAACAGGTATAGGTAGGTCAACTGGCCCAATGCAGCCGGTCGGACAGTTTAGTGTTGCTTTAATCAGGTCATCGTCAGCGAAGGTAATAGGTGAGTAAAGCTGGCTTAATTTTTCGGCTTTCACCGCGTTTAGTTCTTGGTCACCCCTTAATAGCAGTGCGACAAGTTGATCAGTTTTTTCGCCTTCGCTGTTGGCCCCATGCACGATAAGGGTCTTAATCAAGGTGTTTGTGGCTACTCCCAACAGGCTTGCAACATCGTCAATGGAGCCGACGCTGCCAGTTTCTACCGTTTCAGCTGGGCGACTATCTGTAGACGTGGCCGGCGCAGAAGGAATACCTTCGGCCATTTCAATGTTAGCGGCATAGTCTCCGCTGGAGCTAAACACAATTTCGTCTTCGCCGGAGTCAGCCAGCACGTGGAATTCATGGGAGGTGCTGCCGCCAATATTTCCTGAGTCGGCTATCACTGGCCGAAAATCTAAACCTAGACGAGTAAAAATATTGCAATAGGTTTGGTGCATCGTTGCATAGGTATCATCTAGCGATTCTTGGCTGGCATGAAAGGAATAGGCGTCTTTCATAATAAATTCACGGGCGCGCATCACACCGAAGCGTGGACGTCTCTCGTCGCGGAATTTAGTTTGAATTTGATATAGGTTGGCTGGCAGCTGGCGATAGCTACTGTATTCATTTCGGACTAGGTCTGTGATGACTTCTTCATGGGTAGGGCCAAGGCAGAAATCTCTATCGTGACGGTCTTTAATTCGAAGAAGTTCATCTCCCATAGTTTCCCAACGCCCAGATTCTTGCCAAAGCTCTGCAGGCTGAACTACCGGCATGGAAATTTCCATTGCGCCAGATTTATTCATTTCTTCTCTAACAATTTGACTAACTTTGTTTAATACCCTAAGGCCTAGGGGTAGCCATGTGTATAGCCCGCTGGCCAATTTACGAATTACTCCAGCGCGCAACATAAGTTGATGGCTTGTTATTTCAGCATCCGATGGAGTTTCTTTAACAGTGGCTAGTAAAAACTGACTGGCTCGCATTATATTTTCCCATAAAAGAAAGGCAGCCTAGGGCTGCCTTTCGTCAAACTTAACTTAATGTCACCTACATTAGGCTGCGAATTACGACGCAACCTAGAGTGCGACTCAGAATGCGACCTAGAGCGCGAATTCTTTAAGCTTCTTCAAAGGCAATACTTTTACCCGAGTTGTCGCTGGCTTGCGAGGGATGTCCATTAATTCACCAGGCTTGAATGGGTTTGGAACATTCTTGCGAGCAGGTCGAGCAGGTCGTACTACTGATTTTATTTTCAACAAGCCAGGCAAAGTAAACTCGCCAACAGCACGCTTCTTGATATGGCGCTCTATGATAATGCCTAGTTCATCTAGCACTGCGGATACTTCTTTCTTGCTTATAGAAGTGTTTTCTGTGATCTCATTTAAGATCTCAGTTTTTGTGTATTTCTTTTGAATAGCGGGGGTTTTACGTACAGCAATAGGTGCAGCTTTTTTTGCTGCAACTTTGCGAGTTGGTTTTTTAACAGCCATGCGCAATCTCTTTATTGTGTTTCAGTTATGGTTAGACTAACTATTTGACGGTGCAAACATGCATTTGCAAGTCAGGAAAGAAACGATTATTTTTTTAATTATTCGTGCTCTTTCAAGAGGTGTATTTATAAAGCATTGAACATGACCTATCAAGTACTATAGTGAAGAAAGTGTTTTTTGATTTTATCTCGCAAAAATAAGTCTATTTATGCTTTACGGTGTGGCATTTCCCATCACCTAAATAGGGCATCTAGTCAATCTAAAAAACGTGTTAGAAGGTAACGCGCAAGAGTTAAGTTTGCTGAACGGGCGGGCTTCCAAGAATTACATTTTGCTTTAGTCGCTTGAAGAGTCGGTTGGGGATTTTAAAGATGTAATCGTCTAGTCATGAATCAGCTAACTCGGCAATGGTTTTTTTAGCGGGTTATTAGCTTTTTCTTTTATACTGCCTGGCTTCTTCTTGGCGCCGTTGGGCTGCTTTTTTGAACCCATGACCTTCTTCTTTGAAGTCCTAGGCTAACTGGTTTGTGCTGCTTGTTAGTAGCAATGTACACTTAAATGGGTGATAAATGATGCTGTTAAGTGGAAATCTTCTTAAATCATTATGTGTTAAGGGGTGCGAGTAAAAATCCATATAAGGTATAATACTCGGCTTTTCGGGCTATGGCAGATACTTGCCGTGGATATGATTTTAAATTGGGGCCTTAATTCTCGGTCTTTGATCACATTCTAGGGCTTTAATCTAGAGTTCGGACTTAGATTCGGACTTAGATTCGGACTTAGATGCAGACCTAGATTCAGACCTAGATTCAGACCTAGATTCAGACCTAGATTCAGACCTAGATTCAGACCTAGATTCAGACCTCGAGCTGCGGCCAGAAATATAGCCGTGACATATGATTTTGGTTAAATCTTACCTGGTTTGTTTTTAGCCTTTTTACTTTGGAGCTTATTAGTCAGCCTATGCCGATCTACGAATATCAATGTACTAATTGCGATGCCAGATTAGAAGCATTGCAAAAAATGAGCGATGCACCGCGCGTGGATTGCCCCGAATGCCATAAACCAGCGCTAAAGAAACTGGTTTCTGCAGCCAGCTTTCGACTTAAAGGTGGCGGCTGGTATGAGACAGATTTTAAAACAGGAAAGAAAAAACAGCTGGCTGAGACCGATTCTGGTCAGAAATCAACCGCGGATAGTAATTCTAGTAAAGATTCTGGGGCGAAGTCAGATAGCACTAAAGCCAAAGCAGAAACTAAAACAAAGACCACACCGTCAAAGCCAAGCTCCGACTAGTTTGCATGAATAAAAAAGAAGCCAATGCCGGCTTTATTAACGAATATAGATAAGGGTCCTAACTATGCGCAGCCATTATTGTGGTGAATTAAACGAGTCTCATGTAGATAAAGAGGTGTCACTGTGTGGCTGGGTTCACCGACGTCGCGATCACGGTGGCGTGATTTTCTTGGATGTGAGAGACCGAGAAGGTATAACTCAGGTCGTTTTCGATCCGGATACCGTTGACAGTTTTGCGCTTGCCGAAAGCGTCAGAAGTGAATATGTAATTCAAATTAAAGGCAGGGTGAGGCTCCGTCCAGAGGGCACTGGAAACGCCGATATGGCCACCGGTCAAATTGAGGTGCTCGGCAAAGAGTTGGTCGTTCTCAATGCGTCTAAGACGCCGCCAATTCAATTGGATGAGCACGTGGAAGTGGGTGAAGAAATTAGGCTTCACTATCGTTACATCGATTTACGTCGCCCAGAAATGGCTGAGCGTTTGCGCTTTCGTTCAAAAGTTACCAACACTGTTAGAAATTTTTTAGATGAGAATGGGTTTTTGGATATTGAAACACCGTTACTCACTAAAGCAACGCCCGAAGGCGCGAGAGACTATTTGGTCCCAAGTAGAACTCACCCTAATCGGTTTTTTGCATTGCCACAGTCGCCGCAGTTGTTTAAGCAAATTCTCATGGCTGCAGGAATGGATAGATATTATCAAATAGCGAAATGTTTCAGAGACGAAGACTTACGTGCCGACCGACAGCCTGAGTTCACCCAGATCGATGTTGAAACATCGTTTATGGACGAAGAACAAATCATGTCGAAGATGGAAGAGCTAATACACCATATATTTAAGAGTCATATGGACGTGGATTTAGGCAAATTTCCTAGTATTACCTATGCAGAAGCTATGCGTCGATACGGCTCGGACAAACCAGATCTGCGTATTGATCTGGAGTTAGTCGACATCGCCGATCTTATGCAGGACGTCGACTTTAAGGTCTTCAGCGGTCCGGCTAAGGATCCTGAAAGCAGAGTTGTAGCATTAAGGGTACCTAAAGGTGCCGCAATCAGTCGTAAAGTTATTGATTCGTATACTGACTTTGTCGGTATCTACGGCGCCAAGGGTTTGGCTTGGATTAAGGTCAATGATATTGCTGCGGGTGTCGAAGGGTTGCAGTCTCCGATTATCAAGTTCATGCCTGAAGCTACGGTTATGGCTTTGATGGCCAAGCTGGGTGCGCAAACAGGTGACATCATTTTCTTTGGTGCAGATAAAGAAAAGGTAGTCAACGAAGCTATTGGCGCGTTGCGAATAAAAGTTGCTGGGGACTTAGGTCAGGTCCGCGAGGGCTGGGCACCACTATGGGTTATTGACTTCCCAATGTTCGAATCTACAAGTGATGGTGGTTTGACATCCTTGCATCACCCGTTTACTGCGCCGGCATGTGATGCCGATGAACTGCAGGCTAATCCTAAAGGGGCACTTTCTAGAGCATACGATATGGTCCTCAATGGTACTGAGTTAGGCGGTGGATCCATTCGTATTAATAAACCTGACATGCAGCAATCAGTCTTTAAAGTTTTGGGGATAGGGGAAGAAGAAGCAACAGAGAAGTTCGGCTTTTTACTAGAAGCGCTCTCCTATGGCTGTCCGCCCCATGGCGGTATCGCGTTTGGCTTAGATAGATTGATGATGCTGATGACAGGCGCTTCATCAATAAGAGATGTCATTGCGTTTCCTAAAACGCAGTCTGCGGCATGTCCATTAACCGATGCCCCCGGGCCAGTGTCAGCCAAACAGTTAAAAGAGCTTCACATTCGTTTGCGCGAACAAGAAAAAAGTAAAGTTTAAGGCTGGCTCAACCAAAAAGATAAGGAGTCTGTTATGGCGGGTCACAGTAAGTGGGCCAATATCAAACACCGCAAAGCAGGCCAAGACGCGAAGCGCGGCAAGGTTTTTACGAAAATAATTCGTGAACTGACAGTGGCGGCTAAGGTGGGCGGTGCAAATCCAGACGACAACCCGCGCCTGCGAGCGGTAGTAGATAAGGCTCTGAGTGCCAATATGACCCGCGATACAATAGATCGTGCGATCGCTAGAGGCGCCGGTACTGCTGAAAACGAAAACTTGGAAGAGCTTCTTTACGAAGGCTACGGTCCAGGCGGGGTGGCTGTACTTGTTGAGACTTTGACCGATAACAAGAACAGAACAGTTGCCGAGGTTAGGCATGCGTTTAGTAAATATGGAGGCAGCTTAGGCACTAATGGATCAGTTGCCTATTTGTTCGAAAAAACAGGCATTATTAGCTTTCCAATCGGCAGCGATGAAGAGCGTGTTATGGAAATAGGGCTCGATTCTGGGGCTCATGATATTGTCACAAACGAAGATTCCAGTATTGATGTTATGACTACGCTGGAGACTTTTTGGGCGGTTCAAGATGCTTATAAAGCTACCGAGATCGTGCCTAGTTTGGCGGAGATGACGATGCTCGCGTCCACCGACGCCGAGTTGGATTTAAGGGGCGCGGAAGCGCTGCTTAAGCTCATAGACCATATGGAAGATTTGGACGATGTGCAAAATGTCTACTCGAATGCCCAAATTTCGGACGAGATAGCGAACCAACTTTAATTCACTTGGCGCAGGTTGCACCGCTTATAGCCTACGTATTTGTAGTCTTTCTACTTACAAGCCTTCCCGCTTATATTCTCTATTTAGTGAGCGAGGGGCGCGAAATCAGGAAATCACCATGGCCATTATTCTGGGCATTGACCCAGGCTCGAGAGTGACAGGGTATGGTCTCATCAATGTTGTAGGCAACAAATTTGAATTCGTTGGCTGCGGCTGCATAAAGACCGAAACCAAATTACTGCCGGATCGACTTAAGATTATTTTTTACGGCGTTTGCGAAGTGATTGAAGAATTCTCGCCACAGCAGGCTGCGGTTGAGGAAGTGTTTATGGGGAAAAATGCGCAGTCAGCGCTTAAGTTAGGGCAGGCCCGTGGCAGTGCTATGGTTGCATGCTTGTCTCATGACTTGCCCGTCGATGAATACTCGGCAAGAAAGGTGAAGCAGGCTGTCGTGGGGTCTGGTGCAGCTGACAAAACGCAGGTGCAACACATGGTAAGAGTGTTACTACGAATAAATGATAAAATAGCCGAGGATGCTGCCGATGCGCTTGCGGTTGCTATATGTCATGCCAACACATCGGCTAGCTTGATTCGCCTAGCAGGCGCAAAATCTTTCAGTCGCAAACGATTGCGCGGTTAGCTAGAGCTTTATCAATGAGCATATAAAAGTAGCGCCATAAAACGAATACTAGATAAACAAACAATACAGGCATGAAGGAATAAAATTGATAGGACAGCTGCGAGGTAAACTGCTTGCTAAAAACCCACCGGAGGTTTTACTCGAGGTTGGTGGTGTAGGCTATGAAGTTCAAGTTCCAATGAGTACGCTTTACGAACTGCCAGATGTAGGCCGTGAGGTGTTACTGCATACCCATTTTGTTGTGCGCGAAGACGCTCAGTTGCTTTACGGGTTTCATGATTTGAAGTCTAAATCTATGTTTCGCTCTCTTATTAAAGTTAACGGTGTTGGCCCCAAAATGGCATTAGGGATTCTATCTGGTATGCAAGCCGATGAATTTGTACAGACTGTTCGTAGCAATGATGTGAGTGCAATGATTAAGATGCCGGGCATTGGTAAAAAAACCGCAGAGAGACTGATCATTGAGATGCGCGATCGGCTCGATGAATGGGGTGATACTAGCGGGGCGGTCACCGGCGGCATATTATTGACGTCGTCTGTTAGTAGAGACGCTGAAACAGCTTTGATAAGTTTAGGTTATAAACCTCCTCAGGCGGCACGCTCAATTGCGGTCGTCATGAAGGAGCATCCAGAAATTGAAGATAGCGAAGCGCTCATCCGCCTCGCGCTTAAGAGCATGGCTTAACAATGGACGAAGATAGACTTATTTCAGCAAGCTCAGCAACGGTAGAAGACTCTCTCGATCGAGCTATACGGCCACTAGTTCTAAGAGACTACGTGGGCCAAAGTGTAGTGAAGGAGCAAATGGAAATTTTCATCAGTGCTGCCCGAAACCGTAACGAGCCGCTCGATCATACCTTAGTGTTTGGCCCCCCCGGGCTAGGGAAAACCACTCTCGCTTACATTATTGCTAACGAATTAAATGTTTCAATAAAAACCACGTCGGGCCCGGTTTTAGAGAAAGCGGGTGATTTGGCAGCGATGCTGACGAACTTGGAATCAGGCGATGTCCTGTTTATCGATGAAATACACCGTATGAGTCCTGCAATTGAAGAGATATTGTATCCCGCAATGGAAGACTTTCAATTGGATCTGATGATTGGTGAAGGCCCTGCAGCTCGGTCGATTAAATTAGACTTGCCGCCATTTACATTGGTTGGTGCGACCACCAGAGCGGGTTTGTTAACGTCACCTTTACGTGATCGTTTTGGAATTATTCAGCGCTTAGAATTTTACTCGGTGGAAGAGTTAGCAAGCATCGTGAGTCGTTCAGCATCGATTATGGGAACTCCCATGAACGGAGAAGGAGCTGTTGAGATTGCTAAGCGTTCCCGGGGGACCCCTCGAATCGCGAATCGTCTGTTGCGCCGAGTACGGGATTATTCAGAGGTGAAGGCTGATGGGGCAGTCAATCTGGATACTGCGAGCCGAGCGTTAGATATGCTTGGTATTGATAAAAACGGCTTCGATCACATGGATCGCAGGTTACTGATGACAATGATCGAGAAATTTGATGGCGGGCCTGTAGGGATTGAGAGTATTGCTGCGGCTATTAGTGAGGAGCGCGATACCATCGAAGATGTTCTTGAACCTTATCTGATACAACAAGGCTTTATCATGCGCACGCCCCGTGGCAGGGTAGTGACGCAATTCGGCTATCGCCATTTTGGGATAAAGCCATCAAAAGCGGTTGCTGAACTATTTTCTCAAAATTCCAAGTAAATCTTTCAGTAAAACTATTGTCTAGTTTCGGGCTAAGTCGTCGACTTAACCACTTTAGGGCTCGATTTTACTGTCGATCTTGGCTCGCCAAGCGTTAAAAAGACATATTGTCGCCACTATTAACCTGATAACGGCCCCCATTCATCCTCGCAGAGTTACATTTAGACTCTTTAATGGTTTTTCACAAAACTATTTTAGGAATTGGCCGAACTAATTATTTGGAACTGCGGATTTCCTGCGGCTTATAGCTGTCATAGCTGAGTATTTTGTCGGTAATGTTTTCAACCAAATTGGAGAAAAATTGTGAATGAGCTGAGTCCTCTTCAACTAATTCTGGGGGCTAGTGTAGAAGTGCAGCTGGTCATGTTGATCTTGCTGTTACTTTCTATTGTTTCTTGGGTAATGATTGTGCAGCGCTGGTTGGTCTTGTCAGCGGCGCGTAAAGGCGTGACCGCTTTCGAAAGGAGGTTTTGGTCCGGGATAGATTTAAGCCAGCTTTACAAAGAAGGCAGTCAAATGCAGAAGGAAGATGTCCCTGTAGTGGGAATGGAAAATATCTTTCGAGCGGGCTTTAAAGAATTTATGCGCCTGCGTCAGCAGGGCACAGCGGATAAAGAAGCTGTAATGGAAGGCGCTCAAAGGGCGATGCGTGTTGCTTACTCGCGTGAAGAGGAAAAACTTGAAAAGCATCTTTCGTTCCTTGCAACAGTGGGTTCTGTGAGTCCTTATATCGGACTTTTGGGCACGGTGATAGGCATCATGAATGCATTTATTGGGCTTGCAAATCAGGCGCAAGCGACTCTTCAAGTCGTTGCACCAAATATTGCAGAAGCACTAATAGCAACAGGGTTGGGTCTGTTTGCTGCTATTCCAGCGGTGGTCGCATTTAACCGCTATACCTCTGATGTCGACAGTATAACCAGCAGCTACATTACGTTCTCGGATGAGTTTTCGAGCATCTTACATCGCCAGATCCACAGTAACTAAATTTCAGAAGGCTTAAATGGAAATTCTAGTTCGTAAAAAACGCAAACCGATGGCAGACATCAACGTTGTTCCTTACATAGACGTTATGTTGGTGCTACTTATTGTTTTCATGGTGACAGCACCGATGCTTAACCAAGGTATCGAAGTGGATTTGCCTCAGGCGAACAATGAGCCGCTTGCTGTTGATGAAAATTTAGAGACGTTGGTGGTTTCAATCAAATCTGACGGCAGCTACTTTCTCAGTCTTGGCGCGACCGGTGAAGACAGGACCAGTTTAGAGCTGTCGGCACTAGGTGAGCAAGTTAGCAAAGTCCTCGGTGCAAATCCGGATATTCAAGTTTTAATCGAGGGCGATAGAGACGCTGATTGGGGAACGATGATTGCTTTGATCACCACCCTACAGCAGGCTGGCGTAGACAACCCCAACTTTATAACCGAACCCATTAGTAGTTTATGAGGATTTGCAGTTTTCTAGCTGTAAATTGATGCAATGAGCAGGGCATTCAACAACATAGTCATCTATAACGGCTACCCACTTTCGGTTGTAGTTGCTGTGGGTATGCACATCACTTTACTTGTTTCTTGGCTGTACCTGCAGGCAGATAACAACGTGGAGACTATCGATTTTATTCAGCCGACTGTTATTAAGTCGCTGTTTATTGATGAAAACCCACAAGTTATTAATCAAAAGAATATTGAACGTCGTCGCCTTGAGAGGGTAGAGCAGCAGCGGTTTGAGCGGCAACAAGATGACGCCCGCAAGGAAAGAGAAGCTGATGCGGCCGCGCAGCAGCGCAGGCAAGAACAAGAGGCCGCTAAGGCGAAAGCTGATGCGCAAGAGTTGGCAAAGCAACAGACAGCTTTGCGAGATAGAGAAGAAGTAGAGCGGCAATTAGCGCAGCAGCAACGCCGTGAACGGGAGCAAGAGCAGCAGCAACTAGAGGACGCCGCCGCAGACCGGCAGCGTCAGCAAGAAGCTCGGGAAAGATCAGAGCAGCAGGCACGTGAATCAGAGCGCGCCTCAGAAGCAGCCGCAAATGCGGCCAGAACTGAGTTTGAGTTAATTCAAAGCGCGATGGGATTCATTCAGCAGGTGGTTCAAGAGAACTGGTCGAGACCGCCAAGCGCTAGAAATGGCATGCGTACAATTTTACAAATATCGATGCTACCAACTGGTGAAGTGATAGACGTCACTATTACCCAGTCCAGTAATGACCCAGCATTTGATCGAGCTGCTGAAACTGCGGCATTCAGAGCTGCTCCGTTTGCGGAGCTGCAAAGCCTACCAATAAGAATATTTAACGATAATTTTCGGTCGTTCTCGTTAACTTTTCAGCCAGAGGATTTATTGAATTGAAACTACCTAAGATAATCTTAACCTTGCTGGTATTACTGCCGCACTTGAGCAGTTTTGCCGCCTTAAATATTGTTATTACCCAAGGTGTCGACAATCCGATTCCAGTCGCGATTGTGCCTTTTTCGTGGGACGGCTCAGGTGTTTTAAGTGAAGATATCAGCCAAATAGTCATTAATGATTTAGAGCAGGTGGGAGAGTTTCGGGCATTGGATCGCAATAATATGCTTGGTTTGCCTGATCAGGAGAATGAGGTTTTTTACCGTGACTGGCGGGTGCTTGCACAGGATTATTTGTTAGTTGGCAAGATTAGCAGATCCCCAGGCAGTTCATTGGTTGAGGTGCAGTATGAATTTTTTGATGTTAACCGCGAGCTTAAACTGGCGGGCGAGGTGCTAACGGGTAACGTGACACAGCTGCGTGATATTGCACACGAAATAAGCAATGTTGTATTTGAGAAAGTCACCGGAATTCGAGGAGCTTTTACGACAGAAATTTTGTATATCGTGTCAGACTATATTTCACCGGAGTTGACCAACTTTCGGTTAGAGAAAGCAGATTACGATGGGCAGCGCTCTCAGGTATTGCTTGAGTCAGAAGAGCCAATAATGTCCCCCAGTTGGTCGCCGAACGGGCAAGATATTGCCTATGTCTCTTTTGAAACAAACCTGCCTCGCATTTACATTCAGAATATTGCGACAGGTCAGCGGCGCCAAATCACTAACTATCCCAATATTAATAGTTCACCTGTTTGGTCACCAGATGGCACTAAACTGGCAATGGTGTTGTCAAAAGATGGTAGTCCGGACATCTACGTACAAGATTTAAACAGTAACCAACTGATTAGGGTGACTGAGCATCCAGCAATTGATACCGAGCCCAGTTGGACGCCCGACGGGCGGTCCTTGGTGTTTATGTCTGATAGAACCGGTCAGCCGCAGATATATCAAATGCAAATAGGGGCCAGCTCTTACGCCGTGGAAAGGTTGACGTATGACTGTTTTCAATGCGCTAAGGCGGCATTTTTGCCTGATGGAGCCAACTTAGTCCACGTGCGGCGAGAGACCAGACAGGACCCAACCTATCAAATTGCGATCCTTAATATAGAAACCCTACGGGTAATTACCTTAACGAGTACATCCTTAGACGAATCACCGAGCTTGGCACCAAACGGGAGTATGATTATGTATGGCACTAAATTTAATGGCAAAGGGGTCCTAGACGCCGTATCCATTGACGGTCGGGTGAAGTTCCGTTTACCATCCACGCAAGGTGACGTGAGGGAACCGTCATGGTCTCCATTTTTGAACTAAACTCTGCTAAGTGGTAAGTTTCTATCAGCTATCAGCTATCAGCTATCAGCAGTTAAAAGTTATTAAATACTTAAATCATGGTAATCAAACTACGATACAAAGTCTTTGGAGGACTCAACGAGTGAGCAAGCAACTAAATCAATTTACTAAAGTCAGTTTAATGGTCATTTCGCTTTTCGTTTTGGCGGCATGTAGCTCAACCAGCGACACCGATGATATGGAAGGCGAAAGCACTGCAATGGGAGACAGCTCAGCTTCTGCTGCGGCAACAACTTCCGCTGCCGGTAGCGGCGGGCAACTAACCCAAGAAGAAATTAGACAGGAAAATGCGCTGCGTCAGACCGTCTTTTATTTCGACTTTGACATTGCCGAGTTTAAAGCGGCTGACCGCGAAACACTGACCTATCACGCTCGCAACTTAGCGACTAATTCAAGCATGGGCATTCGTTTGGAAGGTCATGCGGATGAACGCGGTACTCGTGAATATAACCTTGCACTTGGCGAGCGTCGTGCCAACAGCATCTTGAACTATCTAATTGTGAATGGCGCGTCTCGATCACAAATCGAAGTTGTAAGCTATGGTGAGGAGCGTCCAACTGCAAGCGGACAATCTGATCAGGTGTATAGCCGCAATCGTCGAGTAGAAGTAGTTGTTCAGTAAATGATGAAAAAACCCTTGCTAGCCGTCAGATTACAACTCGCCGGTATTTTGGTTGTTTTTGCTCATGGAGCTGCTGCTCAAGGGTCTGGTTCGGTCTTTGAGTCTCAGCCTTTTACGCCAGGGCAGGCTCAAAACCAGCCTGCTCAAGGCACTCAAAATAACGATGCGTTGTCGTTGCTGCTTGATCAAAACCAACAGCTCAGCACCGAGGTGCGAGCATTGCGTGGTTTGGTAGAAGAGCAGGGCTTCGAGATTAGAAAACTGCAGAGAGATTCTTTGAGTCGCTACACTAACGTTGATCAGCGCCTTAGTAACTTAGAGTCAGCGCCAATTGTCGGTGCTAGTGCTGGAACTAGTCCGGTCGCCGTACCGCCGCAAACTTCATTGCTTTCTGCACCAGGGTCAACTGCATCCGGATCAACTGCGCCGAGGCCTTCTACATCTGATTTCACTAGGCCATCGATAAATGCGGGTGGCGCTTCCAATTCAGCCAGCCCTAGTTCTGGAACTTCCAGCACAGGGTTGTCTCGCTCTAATGGCAATACTGCGGCGCCTGTTCGCAGCACTGGTCGGACATTAGGTCGAGGAACTTTGCAACCAGCGGTGCTGAGTGAGCAACAGCTCTATCAAATGGCCTATGATTCAGTGATCAATAGTAATTTTGAACTATCCATTGCCGAGTTTGATCAGTATTTGAGCGTTTATCCCCGGGGGCGTTTTATAACGAACGCCTATTACTGGAAAGGCCAAGCTTATCTTTACCTGTCTCGATTTGAAGAGGCCCGTGATTCATATGAAATTATAGTAAATCAATACACAGACTCGGCGAAGCTCGCTGATGCGATGTATGGGTTAGGGTTGTCCTATGAAGGCTTGGGTAATATTTCTCAGGCTAAGCAGTTGCTTAATGACATCAAACGGCGCTTTCCAAACACGGGCGTTGCTAATTTAGCAGATACGCGGTTACTTTCCCTAGATTAGGCTTCCATCAAGATTATTTCATCCCCTTACGCTTGCCAATAGCCATTGGTTGAATTTTTTATGAATGAAACTTTACGCATAACCGAGATATTCCATTCTTTGCAGGGCGAATCTCGGACCACGGGCTTGCCTACGGTTTTTATACGCCTTACGGGTTGTCCTTTGCGCTGCCAGTACTGTGACACCGACTACGCTTTCGATGGAGGAGCACTACAGAGCATTGAGAGCATACTTGAAGAAGTTGCTCAGTATAAGGCGAGCTATGTCACTGTTACTGGCGGTGAGCCTTTGGCTCAGCCAAACTGTATTGTCTTGCTTAAGGCACTTTCAGATCAGAAGTACCAGGTGTCACTTGAAACCAGTGGTGCAATGCCGATCGCAAACGTAGACCCAAGGGTCTCTGTGGTATTGGATTTAAAAACACCAGGATCAAATGAGAGTAGTCGCAACCGAATGGAAAACATTCCTCTGCTAAAGGACAAGGACCAAGTTAAATTCGTAATTTGTGATAATAGAGATTACCTGTGGTCAAAGGCTAAGGTCGACGAACTGGATCTGCAGTCCAGAGTTGGCGAGATACTTTTTTCACCATCACATGAACAATTAAAACCAGCACAGCTGGCAGAGTGGGTTTTAGCTGACTCTCTTAAAGTGAGAGTTCAGATTCAACTTCATAAATACCTTTGGGGAGCCGAACAAGGTCGGTGACATGAGATTTACGGTAACGATATGAAAAAAGCAATTGTATTGGTGTCAGGTGGTTTGGATTCGGCAACTTGTTTAGCCATAGCCGCCGACAGGGGCTATTCTAGCTACGCCTTGAGCTTCGACTATGGCCAACGTTCGATAAGCGAGCTTGATGCCGCTAAGCGCGTCGTGAGCGCTAATACGGTCGTAGAGCATAAGGTAATAGAGCTTAAGATGGGGGAATTTGGTGGTTCTGCTTTGACCGACGCGAACATTGATGTGCCTGAAATTGAAAGCGAGGGTATTCCTGTTACCTACGTCCCCGCACGAAATACCATTTTCCTTTCCTATGCCTTGGCATGGGCTGAGGTAGTCGACGCCGATGCGATATTCATAGGGGTGAATGCCTTAGATTATTCTGGCTATCCCGACTGTCGTCCAGAATACATTGAGGCGTTTCAGAACCTCATCAATTTGGCCACTAAGGTGGGAGTAGAGGGGCATCGAATATCGCTCGAAACGCCACTAATAAACCTCAGTAAGGCCGAAATCATCACAACAGGCGAGCGTCTCAAGGTGGATTACGCACTAACTGTATCTTGTTATCAAGCTGACGAACGGGGACAAGCCTGCGGTGTTTGCGATAGCTGTAGACTGCGTAAAAAGGGCTTTAAGGACGCGGTTGCCGCTGATCCAACTCGTTACCGGTAAAATGTTTGAAGAAAAGTCGCTTCACCACTTGAGTTTTTTTTATTTGCTAGTACTATACCGCCCCTCGTGGGCCGTTAGCTCAGTCGGTAGAGCAGTTGGCTTTTAACCAATTGGTCGTGCGTTCAAGTCGCACACGGCCC
>JBLHTH010000024.1:0-31465 GCA_047627195.1 Pseudohongiellaceae bacterium
ACACTTTCATATCGTAGCGCTCTAGGTATTGGGTTAGCAATTGCCCCAGTTTTTCATCGTCATCGATAATTAATATCTGTTTCATTGATAATTCCAGCTCTGCACTGTCTATTTGGTGGCAGTGTTGATGATTATAGTACGAATTCGATCTCTCGAAATCAATTATGGTGTATTATCGGCGCCCTTATTTCGTTGTAAATTAACCCCGAACAACATGATTTCTCTGATCAATATCGCGGTAATGCGTGGTCAACAGCTATTGCTGGAAGATGCCAGCCTTGTGGTGAACAATGGTCAGCGCGTGGGTGTTATTGGGCGCAACGGCAGCGGCAAAACCAGTCTTTTCAAGGCAATCGCGGGCCAGATCCCTTTAGAGGAAGGGGCTATAGACCTTCCTAACGGGCTGCGTTGGTCGATGATGGCTCAGGAAACACCCGGCGTTGACCGGAGTGCTCTGGATTTTGTGCTCGATTCACATGTGGAATTCCGCCGCATTGAGACTGCAATTGTTAAAGCTGAGAAAGACCATGAAGACAATAGACTTGTCTCATTGTTGGCGCAGATGGACAATATCAATGGCTATGATATTCGCTATCGAGCAGAGCAACTTCTTTCTGGGCTTGGTTTTTCGACTTCTCAGTTCCCTAATAAAGTTGGCAGCTTTTCTGGGGGTTGGCGAGTTAGACTAAATCTCGCTTCTGCCCTCATGTGCCCTTCCGATTTACTCATGCTAGATGAGCCAACCAATCACCTCGACTTAGAGGCAACAGTTTGGCTGGAGCAATGGCTGCGACGTTACGAAGGCACGTTATTGTTGATTTCACACGACCGCACATTTCTCGACTCCGTTACCAGCCACATTGTTAGTCTGGATAATCAAAAGCTCGTAAGCTACAAAGGCAATTACAGCGCTTACGAAAAACTACGTGCAGAGAAAATGGCACTGCAACAAGCGATGTATGAAAAGCAGCAAAAGCGCCGCTCAGAGATCGAAGACTTTGTAAGGCGCTTCCGCGCTAAGGCGACAAAAGCAAAGCAGGCTCAAAGTCGCTTGAAAGAATTGAATAAGATGCAAGAAATCGCACCTGCCCACGTTGACTCACCTTTTCGGTTTGAGTTTTTCAAAATGGAATACCTGCCTTCGGTTTTACTGCAAGTGGAAGACCTAAAGATTGGGTTTGATACGCCTTTATTAAGCGGTGTTAACTGGTCATTACTGTCCGATTCAAGAATAGGTTTGCTGGGTTTTAATGGCAGTGGCAAATCTACTATGCTGAAAGTTCTGTCCGGGCAGCTTCGCCAGCTAGCTGGCGAAAAGTTTCCGGCAAAAAAATTAAAAATTGGATATTACGCACAGCATCAGGTCGACGAGCTTAATATGCAAGCAACACCCTTACAAGAACTTCGCTCTGTTGATGGAAGTCTAAGTGAACAAGACGCTCGCGATATTTTAGGTGGGTTTGATTTCAGAGGCGCGAGAGTAGAAGAGGTAATCAACAACTTTTCTGGTGGCGAGAAAGCAAGGTTAGCACTTGCCAAAGTGGTTACGGGAAAGCCAAATCTACTGCTCCTGGATGAACCAACTAATCATCTTGATTTGGAGATGGTTCATGCGTTGACAGTCGCACTGCAGGAGTATGAGGGTGCCTTGGTTATTGTCTCTCATGATCGTCATCTACTGGCAAATACTGTCGATGAATTTTATTCGATTCATCAGGGGAATTTTACTCCGTTTGAGGGTGATCTAGGCGAGTATGAGAAATGGCTGGTTAAAGAATATGCTCAGCTGACTCTTGATGACAGTTCAACACCTGCCGATGAAGGTCAAGCGGTTGATAAGAAAAAGCTGCGACAAGAAGCCGCAGCCAAGCGAGTCCAGCTGGCGCCGCTGCGGCAGGCTGCTAAAAAGCTAGAAAAAGAAATGGAAAAAATCCAAAAAGAATTACAAAATATTGAACTCTCGTTAGCAGATGAAGCGCTTTATACTGAATCTAAAAAGTCAGTTTTAACTGAGTTGCTGCAGAAACAGGGCAAACTAAAGACGACGCTTGGAGACAAAGAAGAGAAGTGGTTTGAATTGGAGACTGAGATGGAATTGGCGGCGCAGAGTCTCTGAAGCCTGTTTGGCAGTATTTTATTACCTCTATCTATCGCTTGCATGTATCTCTTGTACTTACCCCTTTAACTTAACTCTCCCACTCAATTTATCTCTTCACCATTGTTTTTAACTGCTGTGCTTTATTGAAAAATAGGCGCTAAGCCTTGATTCTCCAAGTTTTGCTCTCATATCTAAAGACTAACCAAGGTAGCGCAACTATGAAATTTTTCAATTTAACCCTGTTAAGCTTGGCAGCGTTGTTCCTTCCTGTCCTGGCTACAGCTCAAGCCCCAGACTATGCAGCTTTTAAAACTAACGATGAAGAAAATAACATCGCAGTTTTTAAGCAAGCCAGCCCATCGGTTGTCAACGTTACCAATTCTCGTTTAGTGCGGTCGTTCAGGTCCCTGAACCCTCAAGAAGTCCCTCAAGGCAGTGGCACCGGCTTCATCTGGAGTAAAGAAGGCTATGTGGTTACTAACTATCATGTGGTTCAACAAGCCGACAGAGTGTCAGTGACTTTGCAAGATGGAACCACCTATGATGCTCGTCCGGTGGGACTTGATGCAGGTAAAGACCTTGCTGTCCTTAAAATAGATGCGCCAGCTGCTGATTTAGTGCCTGTTATCCCCGGCGACTCTTCCTTACTTGAGGTGGGACGAAAAGTAATCGCTATAGGCAATCCTTTTGGTTTGGATACAACAATGACGGTAGGGGTCGTCAGTGCATTAGGGCGTGAAATAGACTCAGTTAGTCGCCGTAAAATTCGCGATGTTATTCAAACCGATGCCGCGATCAATCCGGGGAATTCGGGTGGCCCTTTGCTAAATTCTCTTGGTCAACTGGTAGGTGTTAATACGGCCATCTATAGTCCTAGTGGTGGCAGTTCAGGTATCGGGTTTGCAATTCCGGTTAATACTGTCAAAGATGTGGTGCCTCAGTTAATTGCGCATGGACGAGTACTGACACCTGTCCTTGGTATTAGAAATATCCCTCAGCCTGACTACTACCGGCAAATGTGGGGAATCAAAGGAGTTATAGTGATGGATGTTGTTGAGGGCACCGACCCTGCCCGCTTAGGAATGCGCGGTGTTAAACCGAATCAGCGTGGCAGGATAATTCTGGGTGACGTCATCGTAGAAATTGACAGCCAGCCTATTGCTAATGAAGACGACTATGCGAGCATACTTGAGAAAAAGAAACCCGGTGATACCGTTAACGTCGTGACACGGCGAGATAACCAGTCGCTGAGCTATCAGATTCAACTGCAAGCGGCGCCAGACCAATAATCCGTCCTTTCAAGGGGCTCTGTATTTCTCTTACAATAGCCGTCAAGGCCGGGAGATTTTTTCTCTAGCTGCCGCGACAGCTTTTAGTACCTGAATTGGCGCGGTTCCGCCATGATGATTTCTAGCATTGAGTGAGCCCTCTAACGTAAGAACTTCAAAAACATCATCCGTTATAAGCTCGGAGAACTCCTGCAGTTGAGCCAAGGTGAGCTTGGAGAGATCTAGGCCTTTTTGAATTCCTAATCCTACTGCTTTGCCGACTACCTCATGAGCATCGCGAAATGGCAAACCTTTTTTTACCAAATAGTCAGCTAAATCTGTCGCTGTCGCATAGCCTTTCATTGTTGCCTCAATCATTGATTCTTTCTTGCAAATGACAGCAGGCATCATTTCGCCATAGGCAAACAAGCAATCTTTTAATGTGTCAATTACATCGAATAGAGGTTCTTTATCTTCTTGGTTATCTTTGTTGTAAGCCAGTGGCTGGGATTTCATCAGCATAAGCAGAGAACTTAAATGACCAAATACTCGGCCTGATTTACCACGCACTAATTCTGGTACATCTGGATTCTTTTTTTGCGGCATTATTGATGAGCCAGTGCAAAAACGATCTGGTAATTCAATAAAATCAAACTGGGCAGAGGTCCACAGCACTAGCTCTTCCGAAAATCGAGACAAGTGGATCATTAGCAGGCTGCCGCAAGCCGAAAACTCTATCGCAAAATCTCGGTCGCCTACTGAATCTAAAGAATTGTTAGTGGGCTTGTCGAAACCTAATAGCGCTGCGGTGTAATCGCGATCTATTGGAAAAGTTGTGCCAGCTAGAGCCGCAGCTCCCAGAGGGGACACATTCATTCTTTTGCGGCAGTCGCAAAAACGATCATAATCCCTGTCTAACATTTCAAACCAAGCCATCATATGATGACCAAAGCTTATTGGCTGTGCGGTTTGTAAATGAGTGAATCCTGGCATGATAGTAGAATTTTCGCGTTCAGCTAAATTCACCAAAGCTTGTTGAAGTTTTCTAATGAGTAACAATATCTGATCAATTTCATCTCGAACATACAATCTTATATCGGTCGCGACTTGATCGTTTCGAGATCTTCCAGTGTGAAGTTTTTTACCAACATTTCCAATGCGCTTAGTTAGCGCTGCCTCAATATTCATGTGAATATCTTCAAGTGCAATAGACCACTGGAAATTACCTGCTTCGATATCGGATTGAATTTCCAAGAGACCGTCTTTGATTTGCTTCGCCTCATCTGCGCTCAGCACGCCAACTTTCTCTAACATTGAGGCATGGGCAACCGAGCCCTGAATATCTTGTCGATAAAGGCGTTTGTCAAAGTCGATAGAGGCCGTGAATTGCTCGACGAAAGCATCTGTGGCTTCACTGAATCTACCGCCCCACATTCTGTCGGTGTTATTGCTGCTTTGCTCTGTCATTTTACCTGCCTAAGCTATTGTTCTTAAGGGAAGTGTTCTTAAGGGAAGTGTTCTTACAGGAGTGTTCTTACGGGAGTGTTCTAATGGAGCCCGCTACTGGCTTTCCTAAGCTGTAACTATAACAGGAAGAATGTCAGTTAATAAGCGCCGGGAATTTAGTTCTATGTTTTTAACACTTTCAGACAAAGTCCTATTTTTGGCGTAATATGATTTTTATTAATACTCGCCAGAGGCTGTTCCTAATTCATGTCTGACAAAATTCTTAAAATAGCGACTCGAAAGAGCCCTTTAGCGTTGTGGCAGGCTAATTTCGTTAAAGATGCTTTAGAGGAAGCTAACAAGGGACTAGTAGTTGAACTCGTGACGATGACGACTAAGGGGGACAAGATTCTCGATTCGCCGCTTGCGAAAATTGGCGGCAAGGGCCTCTTCGTTAAAGAGCTTGAGCATGCTTTGTTGAGAGGAGACGCAGATATTGCGGTTCACTCCATGAAAGATGTGCCTATGGAATTCCCAGAAGGTCTAGAGTTGGCTGTAATCTGCGAACGAGAGGATCCTTCTGATGCCTTCGTTTCTAATCACTACCCCTCTTTCGCCAGTTTGCCCGAGGCAGCGATTGTTGGCACGTCAAGTCTGAGGAGGCAGTGCCAGCTAAAGCAATTGCGCCCAGACTTAACTGTCCTAGACCTTCGAGGCAACGTTGGTACCCGATTGGGTAAATTAGATGCAGGCGGATATGATGCGATTATCCTCGCGGCAGCGGGTCTGATCAGATTGAAACTAAGCGAGCGTATACGAGAAAAATTGAGTTTTGAGGATTGCCTTCCTGCTGGCGGGCAGGGCGCTGTTGGAATTGAGTGCAGGGTGGGCGATTCGGACACCCACGATTTAATTCGCAGCTTACATCATGACGCCACTGCCAGCCGCGTTATTGCTGAAAGAGCAGTTAACGCCAGGCTCCAAGGTGGGTGTCAGGTGCCGATAGCGAG
Organism: Pseudohongiellaceae bacterium; assembly: GCA_047627195.1. Lineage (GTDB taxonomy): Bacteria > Pseudomonadota > Gammaproteobacteria > Pseudomonadales > Pseudohongiellaceae > UBA9145. The sequence continues at coordinate 5,823 of JBLHTH010000024.1, forward strand.
TTTCGCAGAAATCCAAGGGGATACTCTGTGGTTGCGTGCGTTGGTAGGGGCGGTGGATGGCTCAAAAATTCTTCGCTACGATGACTCGGCAAGTCTCAGTAAGGCCGAATCACTGGGGATTGATGTTGCGGATAATCTTTTGGCACAAGGTGCTGCTGAGATACTGGCTTCTGTGTCTCATTAAGCCCGCCTATTTAGCAACTTAACTACACTTTTAACGCAGTCGATGATTCTCAATGAGTCAAAAAAAGATAACTTCTGTTTTAGGCCCTGGGGTTAACTCGCTTCAGGCTCTCACCGTTCTGGTGACAAGACCGGCCCAGCAGCAGGGCGAGCTGATCCAAGCGCTGACGGCTTTAGGTGCCAAGACGTTAAGCAAGCCCATGCTGACTATTGAAGAATTGAAGTCTGAGGTTCAGATAAATCAGCTCAAAAACAAAATCCTAAACTTTGCAGAGTACGATGTCGCCATTTTCGTTAGCACTAATGCAGCGCATTACGGCAGCTATTGGATAGATAGCTATTGGCCCCAGTTTCCTATCGAACTACAGGTAATTGCAATCGGTCCAAGTACCGCTAAGGCGGTGACTGAATTATTGCCATGCCGGGTTATTCAGTCTGAAACTGGGGTAACGAGCGAAGATGTTCTCAATTTGCCAGTTCTGCAGGACATCGCTAGACGTAAAGTAGCAATTTTCAGAGGCATTGGAGGCAGGGAACTTCTAGCATCTGTGCTGCGGGAACGGGGTGCCACGGTCGACTACTTCGAGGTCTATACCCGCCAGGCGTGTATTTACCCTGTAGATAACTTTATCAAAGAGCTAGCCTCTGCTGGCGTCAACGTTCTTAGTGCGAATAGCAGTGAGACGGTAGATATTCTTAAAGTCAATTTAGGTGCGCAATTTGACAGGTTTTCTGGTCTTATTTTGTTGGTACCTTCTGCTCGTGTTGCTGAACAAGCGAGAGCAAGCGGATTCACCGCCGTCGTTAACTGTGAAGGTGCTAGCAACCCGGCATTCATTGCAGCCTTGTGTCGATTAGCCGACACTACAACGATACAAATTTAGGGGAAGTTTTTAAGTGGCTGAGCAACTAGAAACAGCAAAAGTTTTGGAAGAAATTTCAAAAAAGAACACCGCAAAACCCCGTGCAAAAGCAAAGGGAGCGGGCAGTAGCGGAAGCGCCTACCTACTTGTTTTCATGGGATTTATGATGTTGGCTGCATTAGGATTTCTTGCCTACCAAATGCGTTTATCTTCAGTAGAATTTTCGGCCGTTCGTTCTGAGAACCAGCGGCTGCAACAGGTTCAAGAACAACAAATTCGCGCGCTAGAAAGCTTTGAGCAGCAACTACAGCAGCTTAACCTTCAGGCTCAGGTGCCTTCGGTCGATGACTCGGCTTTTGTTGAGTTAAGTGTTGAGTTAAGGGCTGAAATTGAAAATCAAATTGCTTCTATTGCCAGAATAGCCAACAAAGTTAATGTTGTCGAATCATTGCAGCAATCCGTTGTCAGCTCTCCTGATTTTGAATGGAAAATATTCGAAGCCGATTATCTTTTGGGTATTGCTAACCAAAAACTACAGCTTGAGTCTGACGTTTCTGCTGCAGTGGCAATGATAGAAGCGGCAGATGCAGCTTTGCTGAACTCCGGGAGCAATAGAGTTTTTGCCGTACGTCAGGCAATAGCAAATAATCTAACTAGCCTTCGAAGCGTTGATATTTTTGACCGCCAAGGCGTGTATCTGCGTATTGGTGCCTTGATTGAAGAAGTGGAAAACATCGACTTAGTGAATTCTATGCGCGAGAACTTCGAAAACAATAGCACTAATGATTCAACCTTAGTTCAGCCTACACCGACCTCAAACGAACTGATTACCTCGAGTCTAGATTTTTTAAGTACTGTCTTTGTTTGGCGGCAGTGGGATCAAACACCTAATACAATTTTGGCCTCCGAACAGGGTGAGTTTATAAAGCAAAATCTCAAGCTGATGTTAGAACAAAGCCAACTTGCGCTGCTGATGAAAGATCAGGTTGTATATGCGAAAACTTTAAAGAAAAGCAGTGACTGGCTTGAGCGGTATGCTGTGATGGACTCAACTGCAGGGAGATTAATTGCCGGTGAACTGGTCATTCTTAGCAGTACCAACATTAATCCAGTGCTGCCCGAAATTAGCGAGTCTTTAGCGCTAATTCGTCAGTTAACTTCTTCCGAGCGTTAGCATCCTGATGATAAAGCTTTTTATATTTAGTCTATTGGCAATCGTCCTGGCGCTTACACTTAACCTCACCACTGGGTTTCCAGCTGACCCAGGTTACCTCATGATTGCTTTTGGTAATACCACGTTCGAAACTAGCCTGTTCGCACTTTTGGTGGCAGTTGGCTTTATTATTTTGTTGCTGCGTCTATTAGTATTACTTTTTTATGCGCTGAATCCATTTCGCCTTGTTAGCCTTGGTAAAAATTATAATGTGAATCGTAAATCCAGAGCACGTACTAAAAGCGTTGAAGGTTTATTGGCGTTCGCACGAGGTGACTGGCAGTTGGCTTACGGTTTGTTAATAAGGGGAACCAAACAAGCTGACTCAAATGTCGCTAACTTTTTGGCTGCAGCTTATGCGGCTCATGAGCTTGAAGACCGTGAAGCTTGGACAAAAGCTCTCGCGGATGCAGAACACGAGTACCCATCCTCTGGGTCAACAATTCAATTCGTGAAGGCGCAGTTACTATTTAAGTCGAATCAATTGGAGCAGTGTCTCGCAGTTCTAGAACAAATAAAAAAGGGCGGTTCGAAAGAGGGTGGTGTATTTAGACTGCTTAAAGAGGTTTATACAAAGCTTCAGGAATGGCAGAAACTAGATGAATTAGTCCCCGTGTTAGAGAAAAAAAATATTATCGATGCAGCCGAGGCAGATAAAATAAGAAAGCGGGTTTTCATGGAACAGTTGTATATGATAACCGAGTCCTCGAAGTCTCAGCTCAGTGTTGATGAATCTAGTTGGGAAAATCAGCTCGAACTAGTCAGTAAAATTTGGAAAAAATCTCCTGCCAAGTATCGAGAAGACGAAAAAATAGTCAAACACTACAGTGAGTTGTTGGTAAAACTTGGCGCAAAGATAGACGCCGCTAAGGCTCTGGAAACAGCATTATCTAAAAACTGGAGCAATAATCTTGTAATTCAGTTTGCACAAATCGATTATGATTCTAATCAAGCGCAACTGTTAGTTGCTGAGAACTGGCTTAAAGCACGGCCTGCTAATTCACCACTGTTACTGAGTCTAGGTAGAATTTGCATGAGAAATCAGCTGTGGGGGAAAGCTCGCGAATATTATCAGGCGAGCATATTGATTTCCCCTTCAGCAGAGGCCTATGGCGAGCTTGCTCGGTTGTTGAAGAGTTTGGGAGATAATGCTGAGAGCGAACAGTGCTACCGGAATTACAGCGCCCTTATTGGCGCAAGCTTGATTGAGCTTCCTTTGCCCGAGTTTGAAAAACCATTGCTTTAAGCGAGACACTGTTTAAGCTCTATCTACTCTATACCTAAGTCTTCCCAGATTGAATCGATACGTTGTTTAACTTCCGCGCTCATCTCAATTGTGGTGCCCCATTCGCGCTCTGATTCGCCTTTCCATTTGTTAGTGGCATCCATGCCCATCTTAGACCCTAAACCTGAAACTGGTGATGCGAAGTCCAAATAATCTATAGGCGTGTTTTCAATAAGCACAGTGTCACGAGAGGGGTCCATACGGGTGGTGATCGCCCAAATGACATCTTCCCACTTTCGAATATCTACATCGTCATCCACGACCACAACAAATTTCGTATACATGAACTGTCGAAGAAATGACCATACACCCATCATTACTCGCTTAGCATGGCCAGGGTACTGCTTCTTCATACTGACGATAGCCATTCGGTAAGAGCAACCTTCCGGCGGAAGATAGAAATCTATAATCTCGGGGAATTGTTTTTGCAGGAGGGGAACAAATACCTCATTCAAAGCAACTCCTAGCATTGCAGGCTCATCGGGCGGACGGCCAGTGTAAGTGCTGTGATAAATAGGATCTCTGCGGTGGGTGATTTTCTTAATTGTAAACACTGGAAAGCTGTCGACTTCGTTATAGTAACCAGTGTGGTCACCGAACGGGCCTTCTTCGGCTGTTTCGCCGGCTTCGATAACCCCTTCTAAGACGATTTCAGCGCTGGCTGGCACCTGTAAATCGTTGGTCATAGATTTGACGACCTCAGTCTTACTGCCTCGTAGTAGTCCTGCAAATGCGTATTCGGAAAGCGTATCCGGCACTGGTGTAACGGTAGCTAGGATAGTTGCCGGGTCTGCCCCAATTGCAATTGACACTGGGAACGGCTGGTCTGGATGTTTGATCTGCCATTCTCTAAAATCCAGCGCACCACCGCGGTGTGAGAGCCACCGCATGATGAGTTTGTTTTTGGCTATTTTTTGCATCCTGTAGATGCCAAGATTTTGCCGAGACTTCTCGGGGCCTCTGGTGATTACTAGGGGCCAGGTCACCAACGGGCCAGCATCTCCTGGCCAACAAGTTTGAATCGGTAAAAAATCCAAATCCACATCAGCTTCATCAATAACTATTTCTTGGCAGGTCGCTGATTTCTTAACACTGGGGGCTATGTTTAAGACGCTTCTATAGCTTGGCAGGCTTTGCCAAAGGTCTTTCCACCCCTCTGGAGGAGCAGGCTCTTTAAGAAAGGCGAGCAACTTTCCAACGTCCCTTAACCCTTCGATATCTTGCTGGCCCATGGCCAGTGCAATGCGTCGCGTGTTGCCAAACAGGTTGGTCAACATAGGGATTTTTGAGCCTTTGAGATTCTCAAAAAGTAAGGCTGGACCGCCTGCTCTCAAAGTACGGTCACTGATCTCGGTGACTTCAAGATAAGGATCAACTTCAGCCGAAATCCTTTTCAGCTCGCCTTCTTTCTCTAACAGGGCGATAAAATCGCGAAGATCTTTAAACGACATTTTCTTAGCCAGTTACTTAGGGTGTGAAGCTAAAGAACGATGAAGTGACAAGTCTAGTTTACTATTTACGTTTCATCGAATTAAAAAATTCTTCGTTGGTTTTAGTGTCTTTTAGTTTATCGATGATAAATTCTGTGGCCTGAACGTCTTCCATTGAACTTAACAGCTTGCGAAGAATCCACATGCGCTGCAACTCGTCCTCGGACGTTAACAAGTCCTCGCGGCGGGTACCGGAGCGACGTACGTTAATCGCTGGATAGACACGCTTCTCGGCAAGTTTGCGATCAAGATGCAATTCCATATTACCGGTGCCTTTAAACTCTTCGTAAATAACCTCGTCCATTTTTGAGCCGGTATCAACGAGAGCGGTAGCGATGATGGTTAAACTGCCACCTTCTTCCAAATTACGAGCAGCACCAAAAAAACGTTTTGGTCTCTCTAATGCATGTGCGTCGACACCACCGGTTAGCACTTTGCCTGACGAAGGAATGATGGTGTTGTAAGCGCGGGCAAGGCGAGTTATCGAATCCAAAAGAATAACTACGTCTTCTTTATGTTCTACCAAGCGCTTAGCTTTCTCTATAACCATCTCAGCTACTTGAACATGGCGCGAGGGTGGTTCATCGAAGGTGCTAGCAACTACTTCGCCACGAACCGATCGCTGCATTTCAGTTACTTCTTCTGGACGCTCATCGATTAGTAAAACAATGAGGCGGCACTCTGGGCTATTACGAGTTATAGACTGAGCAATATTTTGGAGTATTAATGTTTTACCTGCTTTAGGAGGTGAAACGATCAGGCCTCGTTGGCCTTTTCCGATCGGGGCAACCAGGTCGATAATTCTTGAACTTAGGTCTTCAGTACTACCATTTCCTGTTTCAAGCGGTAAGCGTTGATTAGGGAAAAGTGGGGTGAGGTTTTCAAAGAGGATTTTGTGTTTCGAATTTTCGGGCTTGGAGAAATTAATTTCACTAATTTTAAGGAGGGCAAAATACCTCTCGCCGTCTTTTGGCGGCCGTATCTTGCCTGCGACTGTATCTCCGGTGCGGAGATTAAAGCGTCTAATCTGACTAGGTGAGACGTAGATGTCATCTGGACCTGCTAAATAGGACGAGTCAGCTGACCGAAGAAATCCAAAACCATCTTGAAGGATCTCAAGAACACCATCGCTTAAAATATCTTCACCGTTTTTGGCGTGTTTCTTCAATATGGCAAAGATAATGTCTTGTTTACGCGTCCGAGAAACGTTTTCTAGTCCCATTTCATGTGCGGTAGTGACCAGTTCGGCGATTGGCTTCTGTTTTAGTTCGGTTAAATTCATAATTGCTTCTTATCAAGTAAACTTGATGTAATTTAGGGAATGATTTTGGCTACAAGAATTAATGCAACTCAGTAATCACATGTTGGTAGTTTCAGTATTAGGATTTTGAAGTTTTGGTTAGCGAGAATCAGTTCTGTAGTTTAGGGGAAAGGTTTGAGTCGTCGGGTTAATCGGTTGACCGAATTTATTTCAGTACTATTTCAGTATTATCAATGCAAGTACCATTAGAGCCAGTACATCTAGTTTCGGTAGTTCTAGTATTAACTTTAGTAACACGCATAATCTATCTTGGTAATTCAGTTTTTAGTTTTTGCTAAGTAAGATAGGGTATGCGGGATCTGCTTAATTAATGGATTTCTTTTTTACTAGGATAGCTACTGAGCAGAAATATTTTGACTTATTGTTCCAACCTTTCTCTTAATATAGACCTACTAGTTGAACCTGTCCAGAAATTAGTTTTACTTATTCCCTAAGAATCAATTGAGCTAAAACCATCAGCAGCTAGATATTGAAATTCTACGAATAAGGTTGATATGGGTTTAAAAACTATAAAGAAAATGAGCTAAATAGTAAGAAGAACCACGTCATGAGGCGCCGCTAGAATATCAACGACCCCACATTAAACGCAATTTAGATTACGCTGTCAATAAAAGCTGACAGTTGAGATTTGGATAAAGCACCGACTTTAGTTCCAGCAACTTCACCCTTATTAAACACAATAAGGGTGGGAATGCCGCGAATGCCAAATTTTGGTGCGGTTTCGGTGTTTGCATCAACATCCATCTTACAAATTTTAACCTTCCCGTCATATTCCGCGGCTAGTTCTACTAAAACCGGAGCTATCATCTTACAAGGACCACACCATTCGGCCCAAAAATCTACTAAAACAGGTCCGTCCGCTTGTAAGACGTCTGCATCAAAGCTGCTATCTGAAATGTGAACGATATTGTCGCTCATAGTCTAATTCCTATAATTCCAATGGGGAGTTAAATGCAAAAGAGGGGGTTTTGTCACCTAGAGGTTCTCGATATGGAAAAACTCAGTAGCTCAATTACACGTTGATGCTTGTCCCTATGATAAGGCCTAAAACGTAGGATTCAAGTAGTGACCACATCTTAATAGACAATTTAGGGTTCAATTTAGGGTGCAATCCGGAAAACTTCATATGAAATTGTTTACCAAGCATCGAGCAGAGCACCAAACCTGTCACCAGAAAATGAGCATTCACTATTAATCTATAAGCTGCTTAGCCCGCTAAAAGGCGCGCTGCTTTTTTGGCAAAATAGGTCAGAATAGCATCCGCTCCAGCCCGTTTAATGCAGAGCAACGACTCCATAGCCACAGCATCTTCGTCTAACCAGCCATTTTGAGCCGCTGCCATATGCATCGCGTACTCCCCGCTGACTTGGTAAACAAAGGTGGGCACGCCAAATTGGTCCTTCACTCTTCTAACAATATCTAAATAAGGCATACCCGGTTTGACCATGACCATGTCTGCACCCTCAGCTAGGTCCAAAGCGACCTCCTGTAAAGCCTCGTCGCTGTTAGCCACATCCATCTGATAGTTATATTTGTTGCCGCTGCCTAAGTTGCCACTTGAACCCACTGCGTCTCGAAAGGGGCCGTAGTAGCTTGAGGCATATTTAGCTGAATAGGCCAGAATGCGCGTGTAAATTTGGTTGTTCTCTTCCAAAGTATAGCGAATAGCACCTACTCTACCGTCCATCATGTCAGAAGGAGCGACAATGTCTGCGCCAGCTACCGCATGAGACAAAGCTTGTTTAGCAAGAACCTCAACTGTTTCTTCATTGAGGACATAGCCGTTTTCGTCGATGATTCCGTCTTGGCCGTGAGTCGTATATGGATCTAGTGCCACATCAGTGATCACGCCCAGTTGAGGAAACGCAGCTTTGAGCTCGCGAACTGCAGTTTGAACCAAGCCGTTGGGGTTGTAGGCTTCCTCGGCAAGTAGGCTTTTGACCTTGGCGTCCGGCGCCGGGAAAAGTGCTATAGCGGGGATTTTCAGATCAACCAGTTCTCGAGCCTCGACAAGTAATTCATCGATACTAAACCTAAACATCCCTGGCATTGAGGCGATTTCTTGCCGCTGCTTTTGTCCGTCGACAATAAAAACGGGAAATATCAGGTCATCTACCGACATCTGAGTCTCTCGCATTAAGCGTCTGCTAAAATCGTCCTTTCGCATACGTCGCATACGATTAACGGGAAATTCACGGCTAAAATCAAAATTTGGCACAACTAATAATCTCTTATTTAAGGAATGTGAGGGTCTAACGACAAACTAGTGACAAGTATATGGCGAAATTTGAATAGAATGAAGTAATCACCAGACAATGATGGACATGATCAATACTATGGGCATTAAATAAACTAAGTTGTGTCTACAGTACAGTCATAGTGCCGCTACAGTAAAGACACTCAAAAAGAGAATTACGTTGAATAAAACAAAAATATTATTAGTCATCATTATCGCAGCCGTCGTTGCTTCTTACCTATTCTTCGATCTTGGTCGTTTTCTGACTTTGGATTTTATCCAATCACAATTGGGTGAGATTCAGCGATTCAGAGACGAAAATTTCGGGCTTACAGCGCTTATCTATTTTGCTGCCTATGTCGCGATTACCGCGCTTTCGATTCCAGGAGCGGTCATTGTTACGCTTCTGGGCGGCGCCATATTTGGTGTGCTCTGGGGGACTCTAATAGTTTCTTTCGCCAGCAGTATAGGCGCAACTTTGGCATTTCTAGTAGCTCGATTACTGCTTCGGGACTGGGTGCAATCAAAATTTGGAAATTATTTGGGGCCAATTAACCGAGGTGTTGAAAAAGACGGTAACTTCTATCTCTTTAGCATTCGAATGGTTCCTCTCTTCCCGTTTTTCATGGTTAATTTGCTGATGGGTTTAACACCAATAAGTGTGGGTTATTTTTATATTGTTAGCCAAGTAGGAATGCTAGTGGGCACTGCGGTTTATGTTAATGCTGGATCGGAGCTGGCCCAAATAACGTCATTGTCAGGGTTGGTTAGCCCCAGTGTAATTTTGTCATTTGTGTTACTTGGCTTATTTCCATTGGCAGCAAAATTTATTGTAGGACTAATACAGCGAAAAAAATCATGAAAAACTTCACAAAGCCTAAAAATTTCGACGCCAATATCGTTATTGTAGGCGCAGGTTCAGCCGGACTAGTCGCGGCAATTATCGCAGCCGGTGCTAAGGCTAAGGTTATTTTAATTGAAAAACACAAAATGGGAGGCGACTGCCTAAACACAGGCTGTGTTCCTAGCAAGTCCCTTATTAGAAGCGGCCGAATGATGGCCTATTTACGCCGAGCCAAAGAATACGGAATCGATGATGCCACCGGTACCATTAATTTTAAAGCGGTCATGGCTAGGGTTCAGAATGTAATCAAGGCTATTGAGCCACATGATTCTGTCGAGCGCTTTACGTCGCTGGGAGTGGAATGCATTATTGGCGATGCAATGATTGAATCGCCTTACACAGTAAAAGTAAATGACAGAACCATTAATACAAAATCGATCATCATTGCTTCTGGCGCGCGGCCATTAGTTCCTCCGATTCCTGGCCTGGAGACAGTCGACAATGTGAATTCAGACACGGTATGGGGTTTAACAAAATTGCCTCCTCGGTTGTTAGTTGTGGGAGGCGGGCCGATTGGCTGCGAGCTTGCTCAAGCGTTCAATAACTTAGGCTCGAAGGTAACTCAAGTGGATATGGCGCCACGTATAATGCCTCGTGAAGATGTCGAGGTGTCAACAACGGTTATGCAACAGTTTGAGAAAGATGGCATTGATGTTTTAGTTGATCACAAGCTTCTCAAGTTCGAAAAAATTGAAGGTGAAAACTGGATGGAAGCGGAGCACGCGGGTCAAACTGTACGCGTAGCATTTGATTGTGTTCTGCTGGCCATTGGCCGCAAGCCCAATGTTGAGGGGTTTGGGCTTGAAAATTTGGAAATGCCGCTAACAGCTCAGGGCACGATTCAAGTTAATGATGCTATGCAGACAGCGTATCCAAATATCTATGCTTGTGGCGATGTCGCCGGACCTTTTCAGTTCACCCACATGGCATCCTATCAGGCTTGGTTTGCATCATTGAACGCCATGTTAGGCGGGCTTTGGAGATCCAAGGTCAATTATCGCGTTGTTCCTTGGGCCACATTTACCGACCCCGAAGTGGCACGAGTTGGTTTAAGTGAGCAAGATGCTATAGAGCAAAAAATACCATATGACGTCACGCGGTATGATATGGACCACCTAGATAGAGCTCTAGCCGATGGCGAAGCCCATGGCTTTGTTAAAGTACTGACAGTGCCTGGGAAAGACAAAATACTTGGTGCTACGATCGTTGGGTATCATGCAGGTGAAATGATTGGCGAGTTTGTTTTCGCAATGACTCATAACATGGGTTTAGGAAAAATATCAGCGGTTACTCACATCTACCCAACATCATTAGAGGCTAATAAATTTACCGCCAATGCATGGCGTAGCGCTAGGTTGCCTGAAAAATATTTCCCACTTTTGGAGAAGTATTTCCGCTGGAGACGAAGAGGATAACGGGTGCTTTTTATTTGCGCTTATTAACAGAGGTTTTTTTCAGAGCTCATAGCGGTAAGAAGTTCCATCTGATGTTATTGCCGATACATATCCTAACTGATCGTTCAAGGCCACTGCCGTCACTGGGAATATTCGCGGCCTAACGCCGTTGCCGGTTGGGGTGATCCAGCGATTTAGCCGTGCGCCGTCGGCTCGAGACCAGAGCTCGATGGCGCCGGTGGTGTTGCCAGTTAATAATTGTGTTCCGTCTTTTGAGAATCTTGCGGCGACAAAACTGGAAAAGCTCGGAAAGAATCGATTACTGTAATTTAGCTTTGAGTGTAGGGTGTCTTTTTGCATATCCCAAACCACAGCATCAACATGCTGCACCGTTAAAAGCCCAAATCTACCGTCATCGGATAAAGCCACTGTCTGGACCCTGCCTTGGGTTTTGATTTCATTGATCAGCTCCATGGATTGCAGATTCCAAAATTTAGCCTGTCGATTGTCCAAACCAAAAAGTGCAAAGGTGCCGTTGGCGCTTAAAGCCATGCTTAAAATGCGATGACCCTGCTCAAGTTCTTTAATAATGCCGCCGTGCTGCACATCAAATAAAACAGCATTGCCATTGGCAAGCCCTAATAAGGCGGTGCGGGCTGATGGGCTTAAGGCAACGTGTAAGACATCACTGGGGACATCGAAAAAGCGCAGCGCTTCACCACTACCGACATCCCATAAGACCAGCGTGCTGCCATCGCAGGTGAGCGCGAAATCTCCCTCTGGAGAAAAAGCCACTGCGGTTATTTGTGAGCTTACTGTTGCTTGATGGTTCCAGTTAAACAGTCGCTCGGCATTTTCAACATCCCATAAGCTGCCCCCGTGTTGAATGGAACCTGCCAACACATGATTTCCATCTGTAGAGTATGCCGCACTGAAAATGCCTTGTACGCTGGTCGAAAACAAACTGGAAGGCTCATCGGTAAACGAACAGGATTGTAAAACCAGTGAAATAAAGGTAACTAGAATAACTTTAGCCAAGATACTTGCCTTTAATCACTTGATTGTGCGCAGTTGAGTTGTGCTATTAGCAATTAAGCCACTAATGATCTGTGGCAGTTGTGAACAGCTGAAATAAGACGGTCTTCCAATTCGAAGCGCAGATTAAGGACGCTGCCTAAATCGACGAGGTGCTTTGGCAACTCCGCGAGCAGAGCCGCATCGTGGCGGTCGAGTTCAAATTTATCATTAAACTCAATGGCAAGATCGGTGGACTTTTCGATAGCTTTACAGAGGTCTATGCCAAGCCCGAGAGTACCATCGTTAAACTCCCTAGCTTCGGTGATTAGCTCGTTGTAGACTTCAAAGTGTCCGGCAGAGACATAGTCCACAAGTGTCTGGCAAAAACGATTAATTCGAGCGGATAGAGAGTCTGACGTCTCTTCACTTTTTATTGGAGTGACGATTCCCTTAAAGTCTTGGGTTAGCTGCACTCTTTGTTGCATCCACCGTTTGACCATGTCATCTACCAGCAACCAACCTTCCTTAGTTCGCTTACTGCGCGTTAGCATTATTTTCTCCCTGCATGTGATTCCCTTCACTCAATTGGCGATAGACATAAGCAAAGGCTCTGCTTAGCTCGACTATCTTTAATATAGGTAAGGAATTGGCAATTGCGCAAGGTGAATCGTCTAAAAGGCGGAATCAACTTAGCTTAAGCCTTGATGCAGGGTGTTGGGTATGACCGAAGAAGTTTATGTTGGTTGTTGACGGAAGGCCGTATACAAGAGACTGCCGAACAGAATAACAAAAGCAACCATCGACATTTCTGCGATGCTCAGGCCTAGAAAGCGAAATTGGACTTCTGCGCAGTTGCCGTCGCCTTTTAATAGGAAATTGAGTGTTTCCAAAAACGGGAAATTATCATAAATATAGGTAAGTCCTGGACCACAGGCCGGAACTTGATCTTCAGGAAGGTGCTGTAGCCAAATTTGGCGGCCAGCAAAATAGCTACCAAACACGCACATTGCAGCGGCCAAAAAGGCATAAAGCTTTTGGCCGTGTGAGGCAGGGTTATGGATTGCTGAGATCAGGCAAACGACTCCACATAATATTACGAAGACCCGTTGGGTTATGCAAAGTCCGCAGGGCGAGAGGAGCATGACGTGTTCCATGTATAGCACGATCCCGATAGTGATGACGCAGACGCAGAATATACCTGCATTAATAAGTCTATTACCGGGTATTGCCAACGTCATGATGAGTTCCAAGCTATTGATTTTGTGGGTGCATCCTACGCCACATGAGACCTGCTGTGAGAAGGAATATTGCTGCTACACTTAACCTAATTATTTTAATTATAGGATTAAGCTAAGCGCATGAAAATTATAGGAACGATCTTCATGGCAAGATCTGTGATTGTGGCGTGTTGTTTAACCCTTACTGGGACTGTTGCAGCGCAAGGTCTGCCTGAAAGTGTCTATGTGGATATAACCCCAAGCTTTGTCACCAATTACGACGAGGGCGCCAGGCTTAAGTATTTGAAAGCACGAGTGTCCCTTAAGGTTGAGGCTGAGAGCGAGATGATAATTTGGCACCACTTACCCTCTATTCAAAATGCGTTGGTGATCTTATTTAGCTCCCAAGCTGAGGAAAACCTGACTTCCACGGTTGGTAGAGAGTCGCTGAGGAGGGAGGCTTTGAAGGAAGTTAGAAGTGTCATGTCGACGCTGGAAAACGCCGGCAATGAAAAAATTGAAGAACTCTATTTTACGGATTTCATAGTTCAGCAGTAGTTCAGCAGTAGTTCAGCAGTAGCCCAGTAATAATGAGATTACTGCCAAACAACAAGTCTGCGGATCCGTTAGCTCTCATTCCATTTGGCCAAAAATTCATCGAAGCCTATTTTCGTAGCGGCGTCAGCGGCTTCGATTTCAGCTAGTTTGGCAATGGAATCAGCGGCGGTTTTATGCATAAGCTCGGCAGTCTCAGTGCTTAGCTCGCCACTAACTAAAGTTTGTTTTTGAATCTTCGACTGATTCATCGAAAATTCGAAAAAAGACATTCCGTGTTCCTGCATATCTTTCAACATCCTGCCGGATGGAGTTAGGTCTGGATTTTCTACTTTAGCAATTTGAGCGAGCCGGCTTAGTTCGTGAAGTTCAGAGTTTTCACCATCGAGAAGCGTCGAGCTGAAGCTGATGTCCTCAAGTAATTCATTTGCCCATTCCACAAGCTTTCGAGGCTTGGAATCTAAGCTTAACTCAAGATCAGGATTACGCCCGTGCTCAACCACGGAGGCAAGGTTTTTGGCGACTTCAAAAAATTCAGTTTGATGGCATTCAGGACTTTCGTCTAACAGGCAGTGCACTAGGAAGCTGTCTAGAAACCTAATTTGCTGCGCATCAATGCCCAGCGGCAAATACGGGTTTAGATCCAATGCTCGAACTTCAATATATTCAATGCCTTTAGAGGTGAGAGCGTCCAATGGTCTTTCACCGCTTATCGCTACACGCTTTGGCCTGACCGTACTGTAGAACTCATTCTCTAGCTGCAACAGATTCGTATTGAGTTGGATATACTCTCCATCTCGTTTTTGACCAATAGATTCATAGTCTGGGTAAGGCGTATGCATGGCCTTTTCAAGGCACTGCGCATAGGAATCAAGGTCGTTATAGCAAACGAAAAGAGATTTCTGTGCTTCACTTTTGTAGCCGAGATTCCCCATTCGAAGGCAGGTTGCATATGGAAGATAAAGGCTGTCAGAATCGAGTTCTTCTAAATCGTGTTCTCGTCCTTGCCCAAAACACTTGCATGCTGCGGGTGACGCGCCAAAGAGATAGATTAGCAACCAAGAGTAACGGTGGAAATTGCGAATTAAATGGAGATACTTTTCTGTTCTAAAGTCTTGTATTGAACCTTCATGGCCACAAATTTTTTGGTAGGGCGCCCAAAAAGACTCAGGCATAGAAAAGTTATAATGTAGACCAGCTATAACTTGCATCAAACTGCCATAGCGATTACTGAGGCCGTGCCGGTAGAGGGTTTTCATCTTGCCAATATTAGAGTCACCAAACTGGGCTATTGGAATGTCGGCAGCACTATCAAGCGGGCAAGGCATGCTGGATACCCACAGCATCTCATCGTTCTCTAGGTTTTGAAACGTGAAGCGATGGACATTCTCAAGCACTTGCAGACACTCATCGATGTCCGCATAGGCGGGAGTGATGAATTCCAATAAGGACTCTGAGAAGTCGGTCGTAATAAAGGGGTTTGTCAGAGCAGCGCCCAATACTTTTGGGTGGCTAGAGGTGGATATGTTGCCATCGGGTAGAATACGAAGACTTTCTTTCTCTAGACCTCGTTTAACTAAGCGCCAGCTTGGATCAAATTCTGGCAGGTGGTAGTACTGGAGTGATTCGCTAATTTGTTTGGCCAATTTGACCCCCAATGGTCTGTGTCCTTACGTGCTCATACTACAACTGCATGGATGTCGCTGGACTTTTAGATTTCAGCCGCATTATGTCAAATATCCCGAGTCAGTGCTAACAGACTCTACTAATGCTTAAGCTGGCTAGTTTTTGGTCTTAAAACGGTGGATATCTCGGCGTTGTTTTTTGTTTGGTTTGCCTTCAGATGCCCATTGATTGGGCTGTGATTTGCGCTGCTGGGCAAGTGCCTCTCGCGCAGTAATACTTGCCGGTGTTTCCTGATAAAGGGATTGAGCCTCTGCTGCTCCGCGGCGTTTATCGCTAAGTGCCAAAACTTCCACAGTTTTTTCATCAGTGCTTTGCCGAACCTGAATAACTTCGCCTATACCGATTTCTTTACTGGCTTTGACTCGGCTTCCATCACAGTGAACTTTACCGCCTTCGATGGCCTGTTTGGCAACAGCTCGAGTTTTGTAGAACCGCGCTGCCCATAGCCACTTGTCGATGCGCAGACGAGTTATTGTTGATTCTGAGTTAGAGGATGCGGTCATAGTTAGGGTCTAGTTTGTGGTAGTGGTGTTAGGCGTGATGTACTCGAAATCCACAACTTGAGGGAATTCTCCGGCGTTCAAAGGAGGCCTTTTACTGTCTGGCTTTTGAATTGCGTATAGGTGTTTGATGCCTTCGCGCTGGGCCTGTCGCAAGACTGGTAGCGAATCATCAAATAAAATTGTTTTAGCTGGATCATAGGGAAAATGCTGTTGAAGTTTATCCCAAAAGCCATCGTGTTCTTTCGCCAGACTTAATGTATGCGAACTAATACAATCATGGAAAAATCTGTCAATTCCTGTATGCGCCATTTTGATTTCTAAACTTGTCGGATGAGCATTTGTGATAAGTAATATCCGTTTCCCGCTTGCACGCAGTTGTTCTAATAGCTTTTCAACATTGGGCCGAATGTTGATTTTATGGGTTATGGTCTTCTTCAGCTGAACGATATCTAGCTTTAGCTCGTCTGCCCAATAATCCAGGCAATACCACTCCAGAGAGCCGAGGGCTTGATCATTCTTAAACTTTACGAAAACCTGAGCGTCCGCCTCAGATATTCCGTGTTCCTTGGCGTACATTTGAGGAACCAGAGATTGCCAGAAATAGTTGTCGAAATGCAAGTCTAATAGAGTTCCATCCATGTCAAACATGATGGTATCGATGGTGGACCAAGGGGGCATCTAATTCTCCAAAGGGCTTGGCAATTCAAAGCGGGTAATGCAACATGCCACAGCTTAACCAAGCTGTAGTAAAAGTAAAATATCAATATTGCGCCAAGCTGTTTTAGTTATGTGCGCAGCTATAGGGATGATTATGGCAGCAGTATTAGGAAAAATAGACCCTTTAATCATTGAGAAGATTGCTATTGATGCAGGCAAAGAGATTCTCAAGATATATAACGGCAGTTCTCCTGTGGAGGTGACCCTCAAGGCTGATAATTCGCCTTTAACCGAAGCAGATTGCGCAGCTGACGCGTTGATTACGCGAAGCCTGCAAGACAGCTTTCCTGACATACCTATCCTATCTGAAGAATCGATAGGCATCGATTATACAACACGGCAAACTTGGGACCGATACTGGTTGGTTGACCCTCTTGATGGCACCAAAGAATTCATTAGTCGAAATGGCGAATTTACTGTCAACATCGCGCTCATCGAAAATGGCGATCCCGTCCTCGGTGTAGTGCATGTGCCAGTGCTGGGGGTCACCTACTCTGGCCGAGTAGGGGGCGGAGACGGAGCTGTTAAGATAGATACGCAAGGCATTAGGCGTCCAATCTCCAGTGCCAAAATGAAGTCGTCCAAGTCCAGTATTCGAATTGTTGCCAGCCGAAACCACCGCGGCGACCAGCTTGATCGACTCATAGATGAAATCACACGCAGTGTTGGCAAGACCGAAGTTGTGAGTATGGGGAGCTCATTGAAAATGTGTCTGGTGGCCGAAGGACGTGCCGATTTCTATCCTCGTCTGGCTCCGACCTGCGAGTGGGATACCGCTGCCGCACATGCAATTTTAGTGGCAGCGGGAGGCCAAATTGTAGGATTGGATTTCCAGCCTCTTCGTTATAATCTGAAGGATAGCTTACTCAACCCAGATTTCATTGCGATCGCTGATATGGGTTTTGATTGGCAGCGTGTAGTCAACCGTGTTTTATAGCCCTAGCTCTAGCTGATTTAATTTAAAGTCCTGTGCAAGCGAGAAAGCAGCAGCAGGTTTTGAGCTTCCCGCAGAAGTTTTGAATTAGGCGGGTTTTGGCTTTATTATTTACAAATCTTGTCTATGCTTAGCTTAATGAAGCCTGCTTTGGGTTTTAGTGCGAGGTAAATAGTTTTTATCTTGGACAGCGAAGATAGAAGAGGGACAGTCGACAAGGATTAGTCGACTTACCCAAGGACCCGGAGATAAGCAAGAGCAGCAGAAGCTGCATTGCCTTTATCTTTAGTCAATAAACTTACAGGGATGTATAAACAATGCTACGCAATGTGCGCCGGCCGCGAAATCATTTAGCTCCAAACTTTAATAACACAGATGCGATCAGAGACCGCTTATTGCTCGAAATCGCAGATCTTAACGGTAAGCTAGACGGGGTTGACATAATTCAGTCTCAGGAGAATCTTTCAACTGCTCAGAGCTTTAAGGAAATGATTCATTCGCGACAGCAGATGCTTGGTAATTTATCTCGTCAAAAATCTGAGAGAAGCAGCTTTGGTCTAGAAAAGCGTTTGCAGTAATCTTCACAGCCTTATCTTTTGAGTCTCAGCATGGACAAGTCTGACTAAAAACGTTAGCGTTTCTTCAGACAAAAACTTCGTAATCTTCTTCGAAATTCTATTGAGACTTGTTCATGTTTAATAATTTATATCGTCTGTGCGCGAGCATTTTCTTCTCCTGTGTATTTCCTTTGATCAATGCCCAAAGCTTGAGTTTATCCACCGCTGAGAACGTTGGGCTGTCAACTGAAGGCTTGGAAAAAGTTACCCAGCGTCTGCAACGTCACATAGACGATGGGGATATTTCGGGGGTTGTTGCTGCCGTAATTCGCGATGGTAAGATCGTTTATTCCAAGGCGCTAGGGCAGAGGGATATCGAAAAATCACTGCCTATGACCGACGATACCTTATTTCGTATTTACTCCATGACGCGGGAGATCACCAGCGTCGCAGTGCTTCAACTTTACGAGAAAGGCAAATTTAAGTTAGATGATCCAATCAAAATGTATTTGCCAGAGTTCGAGAATCAGCGGGTATTGCTCGATTCCGATAGCACAGATCTATCTCTGACTAAGCCTCGAACTGGTGACATCACCGTGGCTCATTTGCTTACCCATACCTCGGGGTTGGGTAGCAGGAGTTCTACCCTGTATGTTCAGAATAAAGTCCGAGACAAGAACATCTCTCTTGATCAGATGACTAGCAACGCAGCACGAATACCTTTATTCCAAGACCCGGGTACAGAATTTCGATATGGCATACATGCCACTATTTTAGGAAAGCTGATTGAAGTTTGGTCGGGAGAAGACTTTCTAAACTACTTAGAAAAAAATGTGTTTGAACCACTAGAAATGAACAGCACGATGTTTTGGGCTGATGGCGACAATGCCGATAGACTCGCACAATTATATCGGCCTACTGACGGCCGTTTAGTTCCTTATCAGGTTGAGACCATTCCCTTTACGAAAAAGCCTCTTTTAATAGAAGGCGGGGTAGGTCTACTGTCAACGGTCATGGATTTTGCTAACTTTTCTCAGATGGTAATGAATCATGGCGAGTTCAACGGTAAGCAGATTCTAAAGCCTGAAACTGCCGCACTGATTTTTAAGAATAGTGTTCCTTCACAAGCAATGCCGATTGGTAATCGAGGTTATTGGGCCGGCTCCGGCTGGACCCTAGGCGGATTCAACTTGGTCCTAGATCCGGCCGCATACAGCTTTCCAGTTTCCGCAGGGACAATTTGGTGGGATGGGTCGGCCGCAACGCGGTTTTTTATTGATCCTAAGCAAAAATTAATCACCATCATAATGGGCCAAGTGTCGCCATCAAGCGGTGGAGGCTTTCGTGAAAATTTCACCACGGGCGTCGATGCAGCAATAATCGATCGGTACTGAGTTTAGAGATTATCTCGCAAGCGTTATTTTCAGCGCTCATGGGCTTATTTAGGTCCTTCTTTTGGACCCGTTCCGTCCTATTTTGATGGGGCTGGCCAAATTTACTCTAACCCTTTTTGTCGCATTGTTGCTGTGAATCATTTACGAGGTTATTTAGCCGCCATACCCAGCCACCCATATCTCGCAAGACCTACCTTGCAAATAGACCTGCTGCAGGACATTTCAATTAGTGCGCTAATACGCTTCTATTCTTTTTTGGTAGCCATTACACTTTAGGTATATATGTAATGAGTGGCACTTAGATGTCTTTAAGCTATCAGTTTTTATACGACCGGCCTAGTGAAACGCGAACCGTAATCAATTGGTGGAATACAGTGTGGTCTGATCGTTTGGGGTCTGATCTAGATAGGGTTGAACAGCAGTTGACCCAGACCTTGAGTAAAACTCAGCTTCCCGTTCACCTTCTTGCCTATCTCGATGAGGTGCCAGTCGCAATTGCTGCCCTTAAATACCAGGAAATAGAAACGCTCTATCCAGACTGTTATTACTGGTTAGGAAGCGTTTTTGTAGATCCGAGCTATCGCGGATCAAAAGTTGCATCACTGTTAACGACGCAAATCATTAGTCTCGCTAAAAGTAGAGGCTTGCCACATCTGTATTTACAGACCGCTAATCTTAGCGGGGGGTTATATGCTAGCCTTGGCTGGCAACCGGTGGAGCGGTTTTTCTACAATAATGAAGAAACTCTGTTGATGCTAAATACATTCGAATAGCCCTACTATCCAATAGGTTTCCGTGAAAGTTATTAGAACAGATCCAAGCCACGCCCTTATTCTAGCTAACTACTACTCTGTAAACAGTGATCATTTGCAGCAGTGGAGTCCTGCTGTTCCGCGCGAACATCATTCGATAGAGTCTTGGAAGCGCCGGCTTCTAATGAGGGAAGCTGAATTCGAAAATGGTTCGGCTGTGCATTTTATTGGAACCGACGATAGCCAATCCCATGTTATTGGGACTTGCTCTTTAAGTAATATCGTTCGCGGTGTCTTTATGGCCTGCCACATCGGCTATTCGTGTGCTGAGCGTTATGAAGGGCAAGGTTTTATGAAAAAAATCGTGAGACATGTTGTCGGCTATAGTTTTGATGAGCTCAGGCTTCATCGCATAATGGCTAACTATATGCCGGTAAATAGCCGTTCTGGTGGTCTTCTAAAAAATTTGGGTTTTCAACAAGAAGGGCTGGCAAAAGAATATTTGCTTATAAATGGCAAGTGGGAAGACCATGTACTGACTTCGCTTCTCAACCCAAAACGCTCACCTTAAGTTAAGCGATTTATTGGACGAAAGCTCTATGGCAAGTTCAAACTAGTTAGGTCTAAACTCAAACGATTCGAAAAAAGAAAGGTTTATAGCTGGCTAGGAAAATAAAAATATTTCTGCCGTATTGGCATTGCCAGCTAAAAAAGTACCCAAATACAGTTGAGCAGTAGTCGCTAACTTATCTTTAAGTACCTTACTATTTATTACTTTATTGTTCTGCCGGCTTGCCAAGTTCAAACTTACTCAAAATTACGTACTTTGGGCCTTCGGGTAAGGTTTCGGATCGATATAAATGGAACTTATTGATATCCATCTGGCCCCATGCCTTGTTTTCATATTTTGATTCTAAAATTTTTAACTTTTCTTTAGCTCCGCTAGCAAATCTGGCAATCGTGATATGCGGAGAGTAAGGTTTGGTTTCCACCTCAAAGTCTAAAACAGCAAGGCCTTGATTGAGGTCGACCACCAGCTCTTGCAACTGTTCAGTTACTTGAGAGCCAACCCATACCGAATTTTTGAAAAAGCCCACCCCAGAACAGTCGAGCTTAAATGACTCAAGCTGATGCCCCACCTGGGTGAGTATCGAATGAATAGGTAGCTCCTGACCTTCGGCTACCGTGCCCATAAATTTTAGGGTTAAGTGTAAATTTGCCGGCGGCGTCATCCTAATCTTAAGAGATTCATCTTTGGCAAGATTAGACAGCTCATCTAGCAGAGGCTTAATCTGCTGCAGTAATGGGAATTTGACCCCTACAAAGCAGCGCAGCGGTGCAATTTTTAACTTTTTCGCCATGACAATCTACTGGAATTAAACAAGCGTGCATTTTACACGTTGAGCCTCGGGCTGTCTCTTTTACCTGATTTCGCATTTGCGCTTTATTTGAACTAGAATCGAGGGCCGAAATACGTCAGCCGTTACGACTAGGCAATACCGAAAAAGCAAGCTAAGGGACGTCAACTTATGCACAATCGCTCCATATTTAATTCAGACCACGAGCTATTTCGCACCAATGCTCGGCGGTTTTTCCGCGAGGAACTAGAGCCAAACATCGACCAATGGGAAAATGATGGCGTATTACCAAGAGAATTCTGGCTAAAAGCTGGCGCCAATGGCTTTCATTGCTGCGGTATCCCTGAACAATATGGAGGGCCTGGTGCTGACTTTCTTTATAATATGGTGCTGTCCGAAGAAGTGGGCTACGCAATTGGCGGCGCTAGTGTGGGGTTTTCGGTGTCGTCAGATATAGTCTCCTATTACCTATTAAACTGCGGCAGCGAAGAGCAAAAACAGGCATGGCTGCCAAGAATGGTTAGTGGTGAGGCAATTGCAGCCATCGGTATGACAGAGCCTGGCTGTGGCAGTGACCTAAAAGCACTGCGTACCTCTGCTGTTAGAGACGGCGATGACTACGTTATTAACGGACAAAAGACGTTTATCACCAACGGACAAACCTGCGATTTTGTGCTGTTAGCCTGCTCAACTAACCCGCAAGAAGGCGCCAAAGGCATTAGCCTGATAATTGTGGAATCAGGTCGAAAGGGATTCGAACGTGGTAGGAACTTAGACAAAATTGGCCAGAAAGCAGCGGACACATCAGAGATGTTTTTTAACGATGTGAGAGTGCCTATAACCAACCTTCTAGGAGCAGAAGGGGGTGGTTTCGCTGTTCTTATGAATCAGCTTCCCCGAGAGAGAATCACTATCGCCTGTCGAGCCTTCGCTGAAGCGCAGCGTGCTTTTGAGATGACAGTTGAATATGTGAAAGAGCGCAGTGCATTCGGGAAGAAAGTGTTTGATTTCCAAAATACTCAATTTAAGTTGGCTGAGATGAAAACTAATCTTGGGGTTGGCTGGGCTTATCTTGATCAGTGTCTTGGCAAAATCAATGAAGGCACGTTGAGCCCAGAAGAAGGGGCCATGGCAAAGCTATGGACAACCGAAACTGGCAATAAGATTGTTGATGACTGCCTGCAGTTTTTTGGCGGTTACGGTTATATGCGGGAATACCCAATTTCAAGATTGTTTGTTGATTCTAGAGTTAGGAGAATCTACGGTGGCTCTTCAGAGATAATGAAGATGGTTATAGCTAGAACGATTTAATAGCGGTTCTTTAAAAATAGATTTAGTCAAATCACTAAAATTAGAAGACGAACTAAAACCAGGGAAAACTATGATCGGTATTACGGCATACGGCGCCTACTATCCGCGGGGTAGATTAAGTAAAAAAGCTATAGCGGATGCCAATGCTTGGTTCGATGCTGGGCTAAATGCGCTGGCCAAAGGTGAACGAGCGTTTTGTAACTGGGACGAAGACTCTATCACTATGGGTATAGAAGCGGCGCAAGACTGCCTTCGCTCGTTGCGAAGTCCAGACCTTTGTACTTTATATTTTGCTTCGACCACGTTCCCCTTCCTCGACCGCCAAAATTCCGTGGTGCTGAGTGAGGCGCTTAACCTAGACTCTGGCGTGCGTACGATGGACATCGCCGCCTCGCAGAGAGCGGGGACTTCAGCACTGATCGCATTATTGGAAGCGGGCCAGTCAAAGCCTGGGTTACTGGTGGCATCGGAACACAGAAAAACCAAAGCAGGCTCTCGTTCTGAAATGCTTTGGGGAGATGGTGCTGCGGCGGTGATGGTGGGGTCGGATAATGTACTGGCAGAGTTTATTGCGGCAGAAACCGCAGCAGTAGATTTTGTTGACCACTATCGAGGTGAAGATTCTAGTTTTGACTACGATTGGGAAGAGCGCTGGATTCGAGACGAAGGTTTCATGAAAATTGTGCCGTCGGTGATTGAGTCTTTGTTATCTAAAGCTAATTTAAAACCATCGGACATCGCTCATTTTGTCATTCCTACAGACCAAGCTCGCACGCCTACTGCGTTGGCCAAAAAACTCGGCATAGCAGCTGACGCTATTATCGACAATGGTGTCGCGCTGTTAGGTGTAGCAGGAGCAGCACAGCCTCTTTTGCTTCTAGTCAGCGCATTAGAGAAAGCGTCCCCAGGTGAGATTATCCTGATAACAGGTTTTGGCCAGGGCTGTGATGCAATGTTACTTCGGGCGACAGAGGCGGTGACTACTTATCAGCCGGCCCGTGGCTATAGCGGCGCCGCAGAGAATCGCCGGGAGGAGACCAATTACAACAAGTTCATGAGTTTTAATAACTTGGTCCAAAGAGACATTGGCAAGCGAGGCGAGGCCGACAAGCAAACATTTCTTTCTGGATATAATCGCCGTAAAGACTTACTAACCGGTTTTATTGGCGGCAAGTGTAGAAAATGTGGAACGGTTCAGATCCCACGGGAAAAATACTGCGTCAATCCTGATTGCCATGCGCTGGACAGCCAAGACGATCATCAATTCTCGACAGAGATGGGAACGGTGAAAACGTGGACCGCAGACAGGCTTACATTCGATTGGAACCCGCCTGCTTACTTTGGCATGGTGCAATTTGATAACGGCGCAAAGCTGATGATGGATTTTACCGAGGTGGAGGAAGGCAGCATTGACTCCGGTTCAAAGGTTTCCTTCCATTTTCGGATAAAGCAATTTGATACTCAGCGTGGATTCAGGAAGTATTTTTGGAAGGCCGTTATTTCGCAATAAATTTTTCTATTAAAAAACTCTGCAATTTTGTTCGAGGATTAAGGTATGGCTGAAGGAATAAAAGATAAGGTTGTTATTCTTGGCATGGGTTGCAGTAAGTTCGGAGAGCGCTGGGAGTCCAGCCCTTCTGATCTCATGGTTGAAGCGTTTGAAGAATGCCTTCTTGACGCTGGCATTGAGAAAGACCAGATTGAGGCGGCTTGGTTTGGTGCCGGTATTGATTCATTTAATGTTGGTGCCAGTGCCATGCCTTTGTCCATTGCACTGCGTTTAAATTATATTCCGGTGACTAAAGTAGAAAATATGTGCGCCACCGGTACTGAGGCATTTCGCGGCGCGGTGTATGCGGTAGCATCGGGGGCCTGCGATATTGCCCTGGCTCTAGGAGTAGAAAAACTTAAAGACACCGGCTATGGCGGTCTGCCTCAGCGTTCCAGAGGTGTAGAAAATGACATGTATTGGCCTAATCTTTCTGCGCCAGGGGCTTTTGCACAATTAGCCACAGGCTACCAGGCCAAACATAAACTTAACAAACATGACCTGAAGCGGGCCATGGCTCATGTATCTGTAAAAAGCCATGCTAATGGTACTAAAAATCCAAAAGCTCACCTGCAGCGAGAAATTACAATTGAGCAGGCGATGAATGCGCCGTTCATAGCAGAACCTATTGGCTTGTTTGACTGCTGCGGAGTCAGCGATGGTTCTGCCTGCGCTATTGTTACGACACCTGAGATTGCTAAAAGCTTAGGTAAAGAAAATCTAGTATCCGTGAAAGCGTTACAGCTAGCTGTCTCGAACGGTACCGAAGCAAGTCATGAAAGTTGGGATGGGTCGTATCTGAAAACAACCCGTATTGCATCGCAGCGAGCTTACAATGAGGCCGGTGTTAAAAACCCTAAAAAAGAGATTAGTATGACGGAGGTTCATGACTGCTTCTCTATTACTGAGCTGGTGACCATGGAAGATCTCCAGCTGGCAGAAGAAGGCAAAGCAATAAAAGACGTGTTAGATGGTACATTTGACGCGGATGGCTCGAATCCTTGTCAAATTGATGGTGGCCTAAAATGTTTTGGCCACCCTATTGGTGCGTCTGGACTTAGAATGATCTACGAAAACTATTTGCAGTTTCAGGGCCGAGCGGGCGCGCGTCAACTGACGGCCCCGAGGCTTGGACTCAATCACAATCTCGGCGGCTTTCCGCATCAAAACATTTGCAGCATCTCAATTATAGGGCCTTACGGTT
>JBLHTH010000025.1:0-31448 GCA_047627195.1 Pseudohongiellaceae bacterium
GGCCTCGCGAGTGTAAAGGTTGCTTTACACAACAAGTTACCGACGCACTACCATTATGTCAAGCTTCCTTGACATAATGGTAGTCAAATAGAAAATCTCGCTAAAAAGAGGCTGCATCGCTACTTTCTGTCTTTATCCAACCTCCCGCGTATTTTCAACACACTCAAATCCTAAAGTTTCAACAAAATGTTCTACTCAATTTAGTCTATTTGGTTTTTGTGTGATCGGCTCGGTATATGCAGCAATCTCCCTATCTCCCTATATATTGCTTTAGACAAGCTCGATCAAGCCTAATGATGACGCCGAGAATAGGCCTGTTCTGCGCCATTGCATCCATCACCCCTTTTAGCTTGGCCTGAATTGCGTGGATTCTCTTTGCAATAGGTGTAAGACGAAAGCGAATGTAAGAGAAATGAGACAACGCAACATAACAATCAAATCAAAAAGAACCCGTCGTTAAACGGCCGAGTCTATTATTAATGGGTGGTATGTGCGGCCTCCTTAAATCTGGCAGCTGCGGGAAAGCAGGTTATGAACCAGGTCGGGGATGCTAATAGTTCAGTGGCTTAAAGATAACTGCATTGAGTTACTTACAGACTAGCCCAGTATGTTGAGTTTCTATAACAAGTCGAGAGGTCATAATTTGGCTCCGGCTGGACGTTGAGCTGTTAAACTGGTACTACTCCCTTCTATTCACAATATACCTCCTCATTTCCCGGATATTAGTATGAACGATGAGATCAATTACAAGAATAACCCTCTCCATGGTCTTAGCTTAAAGAACTTGTTGATCGAAATAGTTGACCACTACGGCTTTGAAATTCTGTTTGCCTATATAAACATGAATTGCTTTAAGACCAATCCTAATATTGCTTCCTGCGTGAAGTTTCTTAAAAAAACAGACTGGGCGTGTGAAAAAGTTGAAGCTTTTTATTTATATGAATATAAAAACCTGCCTAAAGCATCTACCGAGCAGTTCTTATTGCCTCCCAGAGACCGGGTTATTCCAGAAGATCAAGCACCGGCTGAGCCGAGTGAGCTGAGTTTGGACGATGCGCAGCGGTTGCGCGAAAAACGCGCAGAAAAAGCTGCAGCCTATGCTCAAGCTCAAGGTGCGGGCCATCACCGCCCGAGCTCGGGCGAGAGCTATAGCGCTCAACGAACCCGGTATTCTGGCCCCAGAGATAATAACCGTTCCCGCTCGGGGGATCATGAATCGTTGGGCTCGCCAGCATCACCTGCTGAAGAGGATGTTGACCCCTGGGCGAACTCGAGAAACAAACTCAAACACTAAGCCTGCGCAAGGTATGAACAAAAAGTAAGGTCACAGTGGGAATACAGCACTGTATTTATGCTCCACCCCATTCTACTGAAGATCATTTTTTTACTGTTTTAGCAGTGCCCCTACTTGTTTCTCATAGCAGGAACCGTATTTTGAGTCATTTCAGAATATTACGTTAGTCCTTTCTTCATTTTGTCCTCGCGTTTCACTATAAAAATCAAGTATCATGTTGCACCATTTTTTCACCTAAATAACTAACCCTTGAGCCGCACAATGACTGATTTATCACTATATAGAAACATAGGTATTTTCGCCCACGTTGATGCCGGTAAAACCACAACCACAGAGCGCATTCTTAAGCTAACCGGTAAAATCCATAAAATCGGGGAAGTGCATGATGGTGCAGCAACAACAGATTTCATGGATCAGGAGAGAGAGCGCGGCATAACTATTCAGTCTGCAGCCACCACCTGTTTCTGGAAAGATCACCGTTTCAATATTATTGATACCCCAGGTCACGTTGATTTTACTATTGAGGTATATCGCTCTCTTAAAGTGCTGGATGGCGGCGTAGGGGTTTTTTGTGGCTCTGGCGGCGTCGAGCCCCAATCAGAGACTAACTGGCGCTATGCCAATGAGTCAGAAGTATCACGCATTATCTTCGTTAACAAGTTGGACCGCGTAGGCGCAGACTTCCTCAAAGTTGTTGGGCAGGTCAAAACCGTTCTTGGCGCAAACCCTCTGGTCATGGTTTTACCCATCGGCACTGAAGACGATTTTATAGGCATAGTTGACCTTCTCACACGCAAATCACATATTTGGCCTGATCCGGGCAATCCTGACAAGTTTGAAATTGGCGACGTGCCTGCAGACATGGTTGATCAGGTAGAGGAATACCGCGAAAAACTAATTGAAATGGCGGTGGAGCAGGATGATGACTTGATGGAGTCCTATCTAGACGGCGAAGAGCCGTCAATAGATGACATTAAGCGCTGCATTCGCAAGGGCACAATCGCCCTGGATTTCTTCCCTACTTATTGCGGCTCTGCGTTCAAAGACAAAGGTATTCAATTAATATTGGATGCGGTTGTTGATTACCTGCCTAACCCAACTGAAGTTAAACCCCAGCCTTTAACCGATGAAGAAGGCGAACCCAATGGTGAATTCGCTCAGGTTTCTGTAACCGAACCATTTCGCGCATTGGCCTTCAAAATCATGGATGACCGCTTCGGCGCACTTACCTTTGTCAGGGTGTATTCCGGTGTGCTGAACAAAGGCGACACCATTTTAAATTCATTTACAGGTAAAACCGAGCGCATTGGCCGTATGGTAGAAATGCATGCCGATGACCGTAGTGAAATTGATAGAGCACAAGCCGGTGACATTATTGCTATCGTGGGCATGAAAAATGTGCAGACAGGACAGACCTTATGTAGCAAAGATCACCCCTGTACGCTGGAACCCATGATTTTCCCCGATCCGGTTATATCAATAGCGGTATCACCAAAAGACAAGAGCAGTGTTGAGAAAATGAGCATTGCGATTGGCAAAATGGTAGCGGAAGATCCTTCTTTTCGGGTTGAGACAGACCTAGATTCCGGCGAAACCATTCTCAAAGGAATGGGCGAGCTACACCTTGATATTAAAGTCGATATTTTGAATCGTACTTACGGTGTTGAACTGGAAGTGGGCGCACCTCAAGTAGCTTACCGTGAAACAATTACCAAGGAAATTGAAGATACCTACACTCACAAGAAGCAGTCTGGTGGTTCTGGTCAATTCGGTAAGATCGATTACCGTATTAAGCCCGGTGAACCAGGTACCGGTTATATATTTAGCTCAAAGGTTGTCGGCGGTAACGTACCGAAAGAATTCTTCCCTGCTATTGAGAAAGGTTTCAAAGGCATGATGGAGAGCGGCCCAATAGCCGGCTTTCCGGTACTGGACATAGAAATCGAACTATATGACGGCGGCTTTCACGCAGTGGATTCATCCGCAATAGCGTTCGAACTTGCTGCAAGAGGCGCTTACCGTCAGTCGATGTCTAAAGCCGGACCCGAGTTAATCGAGCCGATCATGAAAGTAGATGTATTTACGCCGGAAGATCACATGGGCGATGTAATTGGCGATTTAAACCGTCGTCGCGGCATGATTAAAGATCAGGATACTGGCACCACAGGTATTCGTATTAAAGCCGATGTGCCTCTTGCAGAAATGTTTGGCTACATTGGCAGCCTGCGAACAATGACCTCAGGTCGCGGTCAGTTCTCAATGGAGTTCTCTCATTACCTGCAATGCCCAAGGTCAGTCTCTGACGCTGTTGTTGAAGCTGAAAAAGAAAGGCAGGAAGCAAAATCTAAGAAGTAAGTTAAAGTTTTTGTTTTTTAAAGGCCCCGATAATGAATTTTATTGGGGCCTTTTTTATAAGCGGTATAAAGGGATAAATAAGGATATACAGATAGCCTAATATTCAGTCCCTTGCATCTCGACTGGCCGGAAGAGCAAATGGTGCAGCGGCTGCGCGCATCTTTCTCTCAATTTAACCTGAACACTATTCGACAGAATCAGCGTTCGTGACAAAGCTGACCATACGTATTAGAACTAATCGGCTAGCGCCAACACACAACAAAAAAACCAAATTAGTCCGCTTTTGGCACTTTCACTACTGAGCACATTCGACGTCTCTTTTAATAACTAATCCAGTCATTTTTATAAAAGGTCAAATTAGGTTTGTTTTACAAACCAAACTGTATTATGGTGCTAGCTTAGTTTGCAACACAAACCTATTTGAAAATTTGTTGGAGAAGACTGATGACTAATGACCAAATTTTAGATGACTTGAATTTTGCCAGCACTCTTGCTCGGGAAGGAGCCTCTGCTCCTCTTGTAGGCGGCAAGATAGGTCTGATGTGGGGATGCCTGCTATCGATTACGCTGACTTTGCAGTGGGCTATCTTGTCACAGACACTTGCCTTACCTCTACAGAGTCTCTTCTATGTTTGGTTTGCCTTTGCTGCTGTCGGTGGCATCGGTAGTGCTGTGATGGGGCCCAGACTAGATAAGTTAGACGGGGCGCAGTCCATCTCAAACCGTGTAGAGAAGTATGTTTGGACAACGTTTTCAACAATGATGGCCATATTGTTCGCTGGAGTCTTACTAAACGTTTTATTCTTAAGTGGCGATATAATACATTACAATTTATTAGTGATAGTAGCCTTCGCCGGGCAAGGTTTTGCTTATGGCGTAGTTGCGATGATGAGTAAGGCTAGATGGCTCTTTGCAGCCTCTCTCGGGAGCTTTATCACGGCATCCATCTGCATCCCAGTATATGACGAAACGGTTCTCTACCTGATCGGTG
The DNA here is from genome assembly GCA_047627195.1 of Pseudohongiellaceae bacterium. Classification (GTDB taxonomy): domain Bacteria; phylum Pseudomonadota; class Gammaproteobacteria; order Pseudomonadales; family Pseudohongiellaceae; genus UBA9145. Next base: position 4,641 of record JBLHTH010000025.1, read on the forward strand.
GGGTCGCATGTGTGTTCACTATTGTGATTCCTTCGCTAATCAGCATAAAGAATGAACAACATGACAATGCTTAAAGACAATACACCCTCGATCAGTCTTATAGATGAGGTTATTCATGGACGCTTGCGCCTTGGCATTATGGCCTATTTGTCATCGGTGAGCCCCGCGAGTTTTCCGGAGCTTATTCGCAAGACTGAGACTAGTAATGGAAATTTGTCTACTCACCTGACAAAACTGGAGTCCGCCGGTTACGTCAGGCAAGAAAAAGGATACAGCGGCAAACGGCCCCAGACGCTTGTACATATTACCGAAGAAGGTAGAACCGCATGGATTACCTACCTTAATGCCATGAAGCTGTTGTTGAATGCTTAGTACTGCAACATGAATGAAGAGGGGCGCTGATAAGATAGTAAAATAACGTAAATATTTGAATGTACTGTGATGAGCAGTTTTAGTCAGTCGACATAATATTTTACTCCCTTATTAGTTTCCCTTCCCCTTTATATTGCTTATCGACAATCTCGATCAAGACGAACGATGACGCCATAAATAGACTGCTTGTGCGTTATACTCATGACCGACCTCGCCTCCCCTGCTAAGACTATGCCTTTGCTTCCCTCCAACATTCATCTACCGGTTACCGAAATCCTCGAAGAGTTGAAATCGACTCTCAACCGTTGCCACGAAGCAATTGTGCAGGCACCACCAGGCGCTGGGAAAACCAGCCTTGTGCCTCTTGCACTGATGAATGAACCGTGGCTGGGCCACAAAAAAATCTTGATGCTAGAGCCACGGCGCATTGCTACTCGCGCGGCGGCGCACCGGATGGCTGACCTGCTTCACGAATCCTTAGGTCAGACCGTGGGGTATCGCATGCGACTTGATACTAAAGTTTCTTCTTGCACAAAAATTGAAGTGATTACCCAAGGCATCCTCACCCGCATGCTGCAGGAGGACCCTTCTTTAGTCGATGTAGGACTGGTTATTTTCGACGAGTTTCATGAACGTAGCCTGGATGCGGATCTCGCACTCGCCTTGTGCCTAAAAGGAAGGTCCCTGTTCAGGGAGGACGATCCGCTTAAAGTGCTTATCATGTCGGCAACACTCAACAGCCACAAACTAGAAGAGCTCACTGGGGCACCGGTTATTCGCAGCGAAGGGAAACAATATCCTGTGGACATCATTTATGGAGAATCGAGCCAGCCGAAAGACTCCCTCCATGACAAGACTGTTACGGCAACTTTAAGGGCATTAGCTGACAACCCCGACAGCAGTATTCTGGTATTCCTGCCCGGGCAAGGCGAAATCAGAAGAGTGGAAGACTCTCTTGCCATGGAGCTGCAGAGTCGAAAAATAAGCGGCGTGCACCTGCGAACTCTTTATGGCAATCTTTCCCTAGAGGAACAGCAAGCCGCCATCACACCGGTACCAAACCCCAATGAACGAAAAATTGTGCTTGCAACCAACATAGCGGAAACCAGCTTAACTATCGAAGGCGTAGATGTTGTTATCGACTCGGGTTTCGCCCGAGAACCCGTCTTCGATCCATCAACGGGCATGACACGCCTTCATACCCGCAAGATTTCCCAAGCATCGAGCACCCAAAGAATGGGCCGAGCCGGCAGACTGCGACCTGGAAAATGTTATCGACTCTGGTCAAAAAGCCAGCAAGATCAGATGGCCCCTTATGCAACGCCAGAGATACTAAACGCCGACCTTACCCCAGTCGCGCTTCAGCTTTTACAGTGGGGCATCAATGACCCCACAGATCTCACGTGGCTAGATCCACCCGGCAGCGGTCCTTGGCTGCAAGCAATATCGTTGTTGATAAAACTAGGCGCGATAGTAGAGAGTGATAACGGTCCGCGACTCACCGATCACGGTATCCAGATGGCTGGCCTTGCCGCGCACCCACGTCTTGCGCACATGCTGATATGCGGCCAATCGATTGGGCAACAAAACACCGCTAGCCTTCTTGCGAGCATCCTGTCCGATCGGGATCCATTAGGCCGGGACACTCCTGATATGAACGAGAGGCTTGATATCCTGCTGGGAAAATCAAAATGCCCGAACCAACATCAAAGCTGGTTTCGTCGTAGCCATCAACTGGCCGAACAATTCAGTGCGCAAATCAGCGCGCTGAAAATCACGACCCACGCACAAAAACTAGAAAGCCATCAAGTATCTGGATATCTGATTGCCTGCGCCTACCCTGATCGAATTGCCAGGCGTCGTCATGCTGGCGGTTTTCAACTATCGAATGGGCGAGGTGTAAGCATCGCGGATAACCATACCTTAGGAAAATCGAAGTGGCTGGCCGTCGCCGAAGCCACAGGAAAGGCAAGATCAATAAGCGACATGATTCAATCGGCTGCTACTTTGGATGAAACACTATTTGAGACATTACTTGCAGACCAGATTGTAAACAGCACTGTCGTTGAGTGGGACGGCAAAACAAAGCGTTTCATTGCCGAACAAAGACAACAGATCGGCGCTCTTGTTTTAAGCTGCAGCAAACTCTCAAAGGTTCCGGCTGATGCCAAGCAAGCAGCCCTCATAAAATATGTTCAAACTTCAGGGCTTGAAACCTTGCCTTTTACACCGGAACTGCGGCAATGGCAGGCGCGTGTCGAACTCGTCCGAACCACTACCGGCAATAAGGCCTGGCCTGAGGTGTCCAATGAACACCTGCTGGCTTCCATGGATAATTGGCTCGGGCCGTATCTCGAACCTATCAACTTGCTAAGCCACTTTAAAAAACTTGATTTGAAGTCAATTCTTACAGGGCTACTGACATGGGAGCAAAATCAACAACTGAATGTACTGGCACCCCAGCGGTTGCAGGTGCCTTCCGGTTCAAGTTACGCGCTTGATTACACAACAACACCGCCGGCACTCGCAGTAAGGCTGCAGGAAATGTTTGGATGCGTGAATACGCCCGCGGTTCTCAATGGCCAGATATCACTCACTGTCCATCTGCTATCCCCCGCCGGCAGGCCAGTACAGATCACTCAGAACCTGGCCGGGTTCTGGGATACTTCTTACCAGGACGTCAGAAAGGAAATGAAGGGGCGCTACCCAAAACATTCTTGGCCCCAAGACCCGCACAATGCCGTCCCAACTGGGAAAGCAAAACCCAGGCAAAAGAATTAATATACCTACCTGAAGCACCACCACTAATTTAGAGATATGCAAATGGGGACCTGACCCTGCGAGGAATAGGAAATAGGGGACAAACCTCACTTTACTGTGTCCGCTCCTAGCGGTTAGTTGATCCGCCTGCTGTCAGCTCAAAGAAATCGCGCTGAACTAGCCTCTGTTAGTAGCCGAGTTTTGTAACAAAACAGCTTTTAAAAAGAAAAGCCCACATTGAATTAGGTGAGAGTTCTGCGTCTACCAATTAAGACCTCAAGCCAAAGTGGAGCATGAGGCCTGTTTAGCTCCCTACCTAAAACACACGCACCAATTGCTACACTCACTCCGTGAAAGACGAAAAAATCATTCTATGTGTTGTTCGAGCTGGAGAGAGGTCTATCATCAAAATTAGACCTACTGTTTGGTTTACAAGTTCTTCGAGGCAATATAGTTGCCAGTTAAAGTGAAGCCTTTCCTCACATCATCGTCAGATATAGGCGTTGAAATACGAATCAAGTTCATAGATAAAAGGCCAATATGGGCAGGTACGCGACATGGCTACTTCAATATTTTCAATATACTTTCTACATGTATCTCGGCGGTATCAAGGACATGAATATCGGGCACATCGTCATTTGTTAGTATTAGAGAAAGTTCTGTGCCGCCAAGAACAAGTCCTTGGATTCCATATGTATTTTTCATTTTGGCTGCAATTGCTATCAATTTAGCCTTCGTTTTCTTCACAATGGCACCTTTGATAAGTTCTTCCATATATTTCTTGTGTATATAATTCTGGTCGCTTTCATCTGGGACGACTACTTTGATCCCCTGCTTTGAAAAAACTTTGTCATAGAATCTGCCTTGCATAGTAAATTTTGTTCCAAATAGAGCAACACAATTCAAGTTCATTTCTAGAGCTTTTTGACAGGTCTCCTCGACAATACTTATGAGAGGTAACGGTGATAACTGGCGCACTCTATCGAAAACTATGTGGGGTGTATTAGAAGCCAATAACCCGAAGTCAGCGCCAGAAGCTACAAGCTTATCAAGCTCAGATACCAAATAACCTGTAACATCGTCAAGTTCTTGATTCGCAATCATATCCAGCATCTTCTTCATATTGATGCTATTTATGATTATTTGTGGGTAGTCTCCCTGAGAATTGCGTTCACGATAACCTGCAATAATTTTGCGATAGTACTCAATCGTGGATTCAGGCCCTACACCACCAATAATTCCTACAGAGTTCATCTTCATTCCTTAATATTAATTCAATCTCTTAGTTGTGGCAGCACCATAAAGAATTGATAATTCTCAGTTAGAAATCATCGAAAGTTACTTGAACAGTGTCACCGCTGATTGCGTGCTCCCGCCCCTGCAAGTAGAGGCCTCTCACAAACAGGTACTCATCGCCTATAATCAGTTCTTCGAATGCCAAGTAGCCGGCACGTCTACCGGTGCTCTTTGTTGCCAGCAGGCCATTGCGCGAACGCACATGATCTATAGCGGGAATCGGATCAGCTGCGGCGGCATCCACACTTAGACCCAAAGCGTCACGCGCTGTACTCGGCCCAAAAAAAGGCAACACTAAATAGGGACCAGAACCCACACCCCAGTGTGCTAGAGTCTTACCAAAATCTTGCTTGTTCTTTTCAAGATTGAATGCCGGATCAGCTATATCGAACAAGCCAGCTACTCCCAGTGTACTATTAGTTAGAAAGCGCCCAAAATCCTTAGCCGCTTGCGTGAACTTCAGCTGCATCAGGTCATTTACCCCAACGCGAACGTCATCCAGATTATCAAAGAAATTTTGTATGCCTTGCTTGGCAACTTTCGGCGTGTAGCTTTGGTAGCCACTTGCAAACGGTTTCAGTAACGCTTCATCGAGCCTGGCATTTAGGCTGTAAGTGATCCGGTTAACTTTTTCAAACGGGTCATTGTCGACCTCTGCGTATAGAGGCGAACCCGCCATCAGCAGTAATAAAAAAATTGCCAACGCTGTGCCGAAGGGGGCCGACAATCTCTGCGATGACAATTGAAAAATGGCTCGAAACCGTGGGGTAACTTCATGTTTTTGCTTAGTAGTCATAGTATTTTTTCTCACTGCGCTCAGCTCGAGAAAGCCAAGGAGACCTTTAATATTGTATGTTCAGTTCTAGCCCAATTTAGTCCTAGCTCAATAAATTATTAGACCAGTCTATTATAATATGTTCAAAAAAAATGCCGGCCTAGCGCGAGAAGAAAAATTTCATGAAAACGTCCAGTGGCTCTCGGCTCTTTTCAAGCTTCATCTTCATAATAGCGCCCATCCATGAATTCATTAACAGCTGCGCCGCCTCGCAGGGCCTTAAATGCCCCAGATTCAATTCGTTCTGCTCCAGCCGTTGCAGGCATTCACCCACCCTGTCCACCATCTCCGTGGACAGCTTACTTATCTTGCTACGCATCTTTTCGTTTACGTCTGCAATCTCCTGAGACAGGTTTGCCATCAAGCAGCCTTGGCAATAACCTACATCGCAGTAATGATCTATGTTCTTTTGAAAGAAAGCCTTCAATTGGTGATAGGCATCCGCTGAGCCGTCCTCTAATACTTCCTCAAGGGCTGCATGATTTGCCTTGTGATATTGCTCAACAACCTGCAGAGCAAAATCCTCCTTGCTGTCAAAATAATGGTAAAACGAACCCTTCGGTATAGCCGCGCGCTTCAAAATGTCATTCAATCCGACACTGTTAAAACTACTGGTGATAAACAACTCCTCCCCTACGCTGATAAGCGAGTCGCGGCGCTGATTAAACTTTTGATCGTCACGTGTTCTAGCCATAGCCTCAACAATAGACCAGTCTATTATTAATTGCAAGCAATTTCCTCGTGGCCTGATCTTTATACGCCGTTAACGTGCCCCATCCTTATGAATCTACTTGTTACACACAGGCAACGCCGCTAAACACTGCTACTTCTTTACTGCCGCCCTCTCTTAAAGCTTATGTTCTTTTAACGACATACGGACAACCCAAGCCTCTTGTTAACAAGCGTTCAGATAAAAACGCCTCTCTTGTTCGTCTTATCAAAAGTGTAGTTAAAGATAAGCGCACGACATAATCGGCACGAAAATAGCCGTCTTATATACCGCAATCTTTAACCGCGAGCCTTCAAGTGGAGACTCAAACAACTTTATCGGGGCCTGCACGTCCGGTCGGTTTTTTTAAGTCGGCGAGCATTGCGTTTAAGTATTGTGTTTCAAGCGCGAATAGTTCGGCCATTGGGCCACGCGACTTCATGCGATCGTAATAAGCCATAAGGTTTGGGTAGACGCTTTTTTGGGGTAAATGCCTGGAATGTTCGAGATTGGCGAGTTGTGCATAAACGGCAATATCGGCCAGTGTAAGGCGCTCTTGTGCGAAGAAGTTTTTGCCTGTGATTTGCGTTTCCAGATAACCGAGCGGTATAGGTAATCTATTGACGATAGTGTCCTGCACTGTCTCCATATCAACAGGTTTACCGAGCAGCTGCGTTATAAAAATCGGCCGAAACACACCTTCGCTAATGTCCTTAAAAAGCGCCGTATCGGCATATTCTTCTATCCATAGAACATAGCCGCGTACCTTAGGATTTTCAGGCAAGAGTGCTTTGTCTTTACCGGGATAGGCTGCATCCAAATAAGCACTAATGGCAGAGCTATCATTCAGTGTGTAGTCGCCATCGCGCAGGACCGGAATCCGCTTTAACGGGCTCATCGCTTCAAAGTTAGACGGAGGGCTGTAAGGATTTAAATCCTGGCTCTCAAATGGAATGTTTTTTTCAAGCGCCACAAGTGTGACTTTGCGCGTGAAAGGTGAAAGCGCAGATCCGTGAATAACTGTGCTCATGTCTAGTTCCTTGTACGAGTGGATACGGCGCGGTAACTCAGCAGGAGTAGTACCGTCAAAATAGAGACAACAATTACAGTAACATTCACGCCTGCCAACGCCATTTGAGTACCGTCAGAACGCAGCATGGAACCACCGTAAAGCGAGCCCAAAATCAAAGACACAAGGAAGGAGATAATTATTATCAGTGCGATACCTATACCGAACTTCGGCACCCTGCCTTGCCACACGAGGACAAGCGCTAAAATAGATAAGGCGCCATTAGTCAGTAGCTGCCACGCATTATGCAGCCGAGCGTGGGAAGGCCTGTCCGGATTTGTCAAATGGGTGTCGCTAATTTCTAAGAACGGAATGAGACCAACTAAGATCAAGGCGCAGAGGGAAATAGAGATGATAGCTAATTTTGGCATGATGAGTTTCTTATTTAGACAATATAGACAGCGTCTATATTGACACGCCATATAGACGCTGTCAATATGCGTCATGACAAAATCAAACACTTTTCATCACGGGGACCTTAAGCGCGCACTCATTGATGTAGCCGTTACGCTTCTAGATCAACATGGCGTTACAGGGGTGACGATTCGTGCGGTGGCGCGTGAGGCCGGTGTTTCGCACAGCGCGCCGGTTAATCACTATAAAGATAGACGCGCACTATTGACTGCCATCGCTCAAGACCAATTTGAAATCATTCTCAAGGATATTGAATTTTCTCTTCTGGAAGCACCTAACAATCAAAAGGATAGAATTGAAGTCTTTGCAAATACGATGATCGAGTTTGGGTTCAGATACCCACATCGATATCAACTTCTCTGGCGTGGTGACCTTATTGATCATGCGGACCCACGGTTACTTGCCGTTATGGACAGTATTTACGACCAACTCTGTGACGAAATCGAACGCAACATGCCGCAAGCAACGGTTGATAGGGACACAATTGCCGTTGCATTGTGGTCTATGTGGCATGGTTACATCGACATGCGACTATCAGGCATGTTCTTACCTCTTGATGACGAAGTAACAGGCAAGCCCCGCCACCGTGCAATGCTGGATCTTTTTCTAACGGTTTTGAGATGATACTAAGTTTGAAAGTTTTCAAGTCATGATAAATATTCTTCATTGATTGGGGTTGGGGCCTACTCAAGCACCCTGACTTTAACAGGCGCTAACTTCCCAGCTTTTTTGACGTGATCTTATGTACGCACATGATTTCTACTCCTAAATCGAGTAAATGGGTGGCAAAGCTGAGACGTAAAGTGTGGCAGATCACATACTTATTGATACCTGCTTCTTCGGTGGCTTTAGAAAACGCTCTAGAAAAGTTTCGAGAATAAAAATGATAACGCCCAATGTTTCCAGTACGCGGGTCTCTCGATGTCTTAAAGGACGAGAATACAAACCGCCTCTTGAACTGCTTCCTGCATTAGGAAATTTTCGATTCAAAGCATTAGGATGCTCAAACTTCGTAATACCATCATTCATATCGATATAAAAATTTTCCCGTGATCGTATAATCATATTTTCGAGAGGGCGCAGGCAGCTCTGCGATATGACTGCATTATTCCCTTTGGCGTTCTTAATCATAACCTCATTTCGTTCTAACGACGCATTGCATACATGTAGCCGCGGCAATTTTATGCTCTGTATTCCAGAACCCTAAATCAGTGTTGCAAGAAACTTATTGGTGCCAGTCATATTAGAAAGAAACGAGCGTATCTCTGATTTTGATAAGACAGTAGGGAGACACTTTGGACGTCTAGCAAGCTGAAACCGCCACTGCGCTGGCTCGAGACCCCGTCCTGTAATGCCCCCAGGAATGTATAACCGATCAATCCTTGGCAGGTAGCCAAAATAGTCGAGAGGACAAAAGAGCAACAGAAATGGATTAAATCACCAAATCATAGATATCTCCTAATATCTAAGTATTTTGTCAAAAAGCTAGGCTTTTAAATATACTTGATATATTCTTGATTACTCAAGCATATATCAAGGTTTAGTAATGACTCAAGTTTCGGTAAGTTCTGCATTTTTAATTCAAAATGCGCTGCTGGCATCCAAACTATCAAAGAAATTGGATAACCAGCTTAGCGTCCACGGTATAAGCTTTACGGAGTATATGATTATGCATTGTATAGCTGGAGCCCCATTGAAAACCATGCGAAGAATAGAGCTTGCAGAGCATGTTGGCCTAAGCGCTTCCGGTGTTACACGTCTGTTAGCACCAATGGAAAAAATAAAAATAGTGGAAAAAGAACTGAACCCTAGAGACGCGAGGCAGAGCTTAGTTAAGCTTTCAAAGACTGGGCAGCAACTTTATAAAGAAGCACGTGTAAGTTTTGAACATTGCGCGAATAGTCTCTTGGGAAATTTGAATGAAAACCAACAGCAAAAACTCGTTGAACTATCCGGTAAAATTCTATAATTTCGCGATGACTTAAAAATATTCATATTAAATTTGGACATACAAACTGCATGAATAGTGGAAAATATAATGGACAAATACTTTTTAGAGCCTACGCAAGAATCAGGCGCTGCGCTATTTAGTCGGAATATTTCTGGGCCGGTAGTAATGCTCAATATGCTGCGTTTGAACGAAATCGCAGATTATTCAGCCACGCCACAATTGGCATGTGAAAAACCAATTTCTGGCAGAGAAGCGTTTCAAAGATATATTACGCATACTATGCCTTTTCTGAAAGAAAGTGGTGGAGAGCTGATGTTGCTTGGCGATGGAGGACAATTCTTTATAGGCCCCGCAGACGATCAATGGGATGTCGTGATGTTAGTCAAACAAAACTCTCTTGCCAGTTTCATGGAGTTCGCTTCAAACACGGAATACTTATTGGGGATAGGACATAGAACTGCTGCCGTTCTTGACTCTAGATTGTTGCCTATAGTTGAAAGCAAACGTGATATCACGAAGCTATCAATTTAACTTTACTACGCGTAATTCAATCAAATAATCATAGCCGCGCCATCTAAAAAAATGCAATTGAATTCTATCATAAGGCATTTGGCGCTAGAGAAGGGGCTGTGCGAGTTACTAACCCAGAAGCTGGGAGAAATGGCTACATACTGATTTGGATAGTAGATTCTCTTATAATGCTCTGTGCCGAACACAATGAATATTGCGTGTTTAGCCCTCAAACCCTTGGTGGATCTTCGCTAACCATAGTGCTCTATGGAGAAGATGTAGACAAAATCCATGATCAGGGAACTGCGTCAGGTGTAAAATCAATTAACCCCATCAAAAAAAACTAAGAAGATCGCGCTGATAAACTCGAAGAACCTTTTGGTTACAAGTGGTTTATAAAAACTCGCGCTGAGGGTCTGTCAGCAAAACAATGCAGCCGCGCGGAGAGCAATTCTATGATGATGCTAAATCTTCATAGGCATGTAATTTTTAGTTGAACTAACTTTAATCGAACTAACTTTAATTTTTTAGCTATACACTGCATCCACCGTTTTTTATTCAGGAAAACCTTCGAAATTTTTAGCCTGCAGGCCATGCTCGAGCCAACCGGCCTCCTCAGATCTAAACATATTAGCCTGGGGTTGTAGTTCAGGCAGCTTATTAAGCGAGCCTGCCGGCACTATCAATGTAGTTTTAGCCTTGTTAACAAAAGGAAGACCAGAGCCACAAGCCGTGCAGAACGAGCTTGAGAATCCTCTTGTGGGATGCTCATATACGGTAGTGCTATCCTCACCTTTCAGCCACTCAATGTTTCCCGGGGCAGTTAATATATTAGAAGCAAATGCTGATCCTGTTAGCTGCTGACACTGCTTACAGTGACATTGATAAAAAGCCTTAAAATCGTCTCTGACAGAAAACTGAACCGCACCGCAGAGACATTTACCTGTTAGTTTTTGTTTCATATTTTGAAAACTCTTTAATTACTTGCGTAAACGGGAAAGGAAATGTGATCAAAAGTGACGAGACGCTTATATGTTTGTAAGATAGTTTTGTTTTTGTAGAATAGTTGAATGCAATACACCGTTTAAATTACTAACTTATCAGTGCCCCAAAAGCGTTATAAAGGCTTTACGACACATGCTCTGCCTGCCGCGCTGATTGCCGCGGATTTAATCGCAACGGCCACAATATTTGATATCTCTTCGCTCTTCATCCCTCTGGCTATATTAATTCCGCCAATAAGGACGCCGAGCATTGACCACGCTCTCTCGTCACGGCTCTTTTCGGTGCCTCCTGCTAAGCCTCGCGCCACAACTTTCACTATAGATAACATTTTCTCCTCGAACACCTTACGCATATCAGGGCCGAAACGAACCACTTCTGGTGTCAGCGTTGCCATCGCGCAACCTTGCTCCATATCACTTCTATGGGACTCTCCTAGATAATATTGTGCGAAGAACTTGACCCAATCGGAACCGTGATCGCGCTGAATTGCTGGGAGGCTATTTATTACATCATCAAGGCCGGTTGCTAAGGCCATCGAAAAGGCCTCATTTTTAGACCCAAGATGAGAATAAAACGCGCCGGATGTGACACCCGCGGACTTAGATAAGCCATCGATCCCAATACCTGCGTAGCCATATTTCCTAAAACCTTGACTCACCGCCTCGATCATTTTGGCTCTTGTTTCGGCTTTACTCATTCCTTTATGTCTCATAAACGCCCCTAACATATAGCGATCGCTATTTAGTTCTTGACATATAGTGATCGTTATTTTAATAATAGATAACGATCACTATATAAGGTTCGTTAATTTAAATCAACTTGGGGAAACACCGAATGAAAACCATCACAACTCTAGCGTTAACACTTTTCTCAGCCGTTCTTGGAGCTCAAAGTGCGCAAGCACAATCCTGCCTAGACCTTGGCGGGGTTGCCATTGCAAACTTCTACGCGCAGGGCGAGGGAAAGCCAATTATTATCTCAGCAACTCTAATTGGAAGCATTCAAAATGCTGCAGGCAAAATAACGGCGCAACGAACGACTGCAACTGGCATGGAAATGGACATGGAACACCATTTTGGCCGAACAGACGGCGGCTCAATAACCACAAAAGACTTAGGTATCCTCACGGCGGTCCCAGGCCGGCCCGGTCGCTTCATGATCGAAATTACTTATGACATTCAGAATGGACAATCAAGGGGCACACTCAAAGGTTACCAAGGCAGTTTCAAAAGCTTTGGGCTTGTCGACTTGCGAAGCGAGGCCGACATGAAAGGACTTGTTCGTTATGAAGGCTATATCTGTAAATAGGCCTTATCCAATACATTGAGCTGGTGGATCATCAACTGTGGTGCTCCATCAATAAAACAACACTAACTTTAAGAGTCACAATGAAGCCAGCGCTAGAAATGGGCTACAAACCCGAAATTATTTACACGATGATTCGCGTTAGTGATCTCGAAAGATCCGTAACATTCTACACGCAGGTCTTAGGAATGACTGAATTTCGCAGAGAGGAATATCCCGATGGCCGGTTTTCCTTGGTATTCGTCGGTTATGGTGACGAATCGTCGAATTCAACAATAGAGCTTACTTACAACTGGGATCAAACCGACTATCAACACGGAACAGCATTTGGTCACATCGCCATAGGAATCGAGGACATACACGCTACCTGTGATTATCTAATATCTAATGGCATTACTATTGTCCGCGCACCGGGACCTATGACCTACACAGACACTAATGGTGTCTGTGATGTAATTGCCTTTATTGAGGATCCAGACGGTTACAAAATTGAGCTGATAGAGGTGCGCTAGCTAGCTTCTCGGAAATTTTCGACAAAAAAGCGGAACGCTGACCCAGAAACAGCTAACCGCAAAACAACATTAGCTCTGATAAAAAAGTGTATTTATGCAGCCCGGAAACTTCTTGGAAAAGGAGAATCTATCGAAAATATAAATCGGCGCGAGCCAATTCCGACCTAAAGCAAAGCCTACTGCTTTACTTAAAAGCGCTGTTGGTCAGGCTAACGAGAAGCAAGCACAAGTAAACTATCTATAAATAAGCTACTAAATTTTAATCGGGAAAAAATACCAGATGCCCTATGTCAATAGAAAAATCACCAGCGAGGGCTGACAGGGTAAGATCAAGGGAAGCTGATTTCTAAAGTCACGGACCTTAAAAAATACGTCAAATAAAATCAAGCTACAACCGCCCTGGTTATAGATGGGGTGGCAACAGAAAATTGAGGCGTTGGAGGAGAGACTGTAACTGAAATAAAAGAACCCGATACTTTAAAGTGAGCACCATGTACCAAGCATAACTTGTATAATCATACTGCTCTTTGCCAGTTTAGGTGCCTCGATTATGGCCGCAACCAATAAAGAGCTTCGAAGCAATCTTCAAAGCCCTTCATTATTCACGGTAATGTTATTCAGCGCTGGGCTTTTAATACTTCGGTGATATCTTTAATAAAAATACCAAACTTACAACTGGCATTTCTCTAAGCTGACGCACTGCCAAGGGATGTTATGCCTGATGTGAATAGGGCTTTAAGATCAGATTTAAGGCGATGCACCCTGCACTGCCTAATCTTTATCGTAACGGCCGACTATTAAGGCCAGGCTATTTAAATTGGCCTAATTCGCTGTCAAAACTATCCGCTTGTAAGGAGTCAGATCGGAGCTCTGCATCCATTCCAGTCCACATTGATGGGGATGTTGCCGGCTCACGATTTTGTAGCTGCGCTTTTAAAAATCTATTTTCCTCAGTCAGTTGATCATTACTGCTAATCAACGATTTTATCGATGACTGGGTTTCTAGGATAATCTGCTGCGATTGAACAGTAGTTTGCTGAAATTGTTTCACTGTAGTGTTGTATTCAGCCGTGTTGTCACCGTATTCCTTGATGGTTTCTGCAGCTTCGGCTAGCTGAGCCTCGTTTTCACGTAGCGTCTTAAGTGTAGTTTCGTGTAAGTCTTGATATTTTTTCTCAGCTTCCAAAGCACTTAAGTATTTTTTCTCCGCTGATTTCAAACGGTCTTGATAGTGTTTATTAAGCCTGAATGACGACTCCAATTCCTCAGTATATTTTTCTGTGATTTTCTTTGCATCGAGGGTTGTTGTCACAGACTCTTTATTGAGCCGGATACATTCTTTCTGAATTAGAGTCGAATTACCAATATTGGTACGCATCGAATCCAAACTATCACTCGCTTCGCCATGAATATGCTTACTGGTCTTAATCAACTCTTTAAGCTCATCCTTGGTTTCACACATGCTGTCCATGTATTCATTCAAACGAGCGACACTGTTTTGCGAATCATTATTAACTTCTACCGACGTCTCTAACAATGCTGCCGACTTATCACGCACACTTCGGCAATCCGTTGCCAAACCTACCAACTCATCTCGAGTCTCGGTGCTGTGAACTAGAACACTTTTTAGCTCGGTGTTAAGAAGTGTGTTTTCTTGCTGGGTTGAGCCCGCAGCCGAGCTTAAGCTTGTCATGCGCTCGATCAGAACTTTGCTTTCACAGTTATTGTCGAACACATCTTTTAGAATATGTTCAGCTTGCAATTGATTCTGCTTACTTTCAGCCACTGACACACTCAGACGCTCTAGTGATTCTTTGACATTTGCGTCGTTGCGTTTTTGTGACTCAAGGGAGGTATCACGAATTTCTCTACACTCACTTGTTAGAACAGTTAGTTCTTCCCGTTGCTGCTGGTTACGGTGCAAGCTATTTTGTAGCTCAAGGTTAAGATTGCGATTCTGCTTTTGCTTGTCTATGCCTTCGCTAAGCAGCACCGTCATTTTTTCAAGCAGCGTCCTACTTTCTGCGTTATTTGCTACTACACCCGTTAATACTTCATCAGTTTCCTGCTTGCCCTCAACTATATCGTTAGCAATTTGCTTTACTTTCCCGAGCACCTGGTTACTTACTTCTATCTGCTGAGTTTGCAGATCGAGCTTATCTTGAACTTGGCTCTTTAGTACCTCGAGGGACTTATGCAAGTTTTCAGATTCACTGTTAATGTGCTTACTGACTTCAGTGACTTGATGAATTATGTTTGCTTGCTCAGAGATCTCTGCTCGGCAGGTCGTTACATCATCTAAAAGCTGTCGAGACTTTTGATAAACGGCCTGAGTTCGATCCGTAGCCGCATCCATTTTTTGGCGCGATAAACAAGACTCTTCGATGTCTTGACCTAACTTTTCGGCCAACGTCTCGCATTGCTCGTTAAGCTCGCCAGCGCGGTCAAGGTGTTGCATTAGGCTTGTCTGCAGCTTGTCGTTTTGATCAATAACGTGCTGAGCGCCATAGGTTATTTCGTAACATTTATTAGTAGCATTCTCGCTAACAATGTTTAGCCCTTGTATCTCTTGTTGAATCTTCTGACTTTGCTGATTGAGCTCTACCGCTCTTTCTACAAGTGTTTTTAGCTGTCTGGTCGCTGCATCACTCTCGGTTTGTCTCTCGAGAAGAATCGTAAGCTGTTGCTGCTGCTCTGGATTTAGAAAACCAAGACTGCCTTTTGCTTTTTGGCGAGCAAGTTTCTGTTCCAATGTTTGGATATGCTGCTGTAGCTGGTCGCGATCGAAATCCGGCAGTGATGTCTGACCGGCTATATAGCTATCATACTCTGCATCATCAAGTGCCTGGATGCCCTCGTCCTCACCAGCTTGCGACTCATCAATATCAGGGTCTAGAAATGCGTCAGAATTATCGGTACTGGGTTGTTCGTCATGGGTCTTGCCGGTCATTTGCCTAATCCTCTGTCAGCTCAGTCAAAGCGTCATCGCTACTCAGGCCTTTAATGGCGCGAGTTTTGTGCTCTCTCCTTAAGGTTTAGACTGTTTTAAACTTTTGCGCCATTAATTAATCCCGAATCGAAGAATTATGGTCAAAAAGTCGGTTTAATAGGAAAACAAGATGGCCGCGAGCGCGAGGTAGTTAGGTAGGCAGGTAGTTAGGCAGGTAGTTAGGTAGGCAGGTAGTTAGGTAGGCAGGTAGTTAGGTAGGCAGGTAGGCAAAAAACAAGGTAAGCGCGCAAGGAAGTAGGCAGGCAACTCTTTCAAACGCAGCGCATTCGTAACCCCGCTGTCGAAATTCCTACAAACCCGACAGAGGCATCTCCGTGTCCTTCAATGCCTCAACCGCGCGATTTTGGCTAAGGTAGCAGTTGCCAGATAAATGCTTAATGAAGTCAGTCGGTTGCAGTCTATCCATTATTGGTCCTTTAACCTCGGACAGATGCAGCGATATACCAAGTTCGGACAGGGTATCGTTGATTTTCGTCAAGGTTTCCAAGGCACTCATATCAACCGCGTTAACAGCTGTAAACATCAAGATCACATGCTCGACTTTTGGCTGCTTTGAAACCAGCTTAAAGATAAGTTCTTCAAGGTAACGAGTGTTGGCGAAATAAAGACTTTCGTCGATTCTTATAGAAAGAAGGTTTTCAAAAGTCTCCACGCTATGCCGTTTAACATTACGAAAATGTTCAGAGCCCGCCACCCTACCAACCACCGCTACATGAGGCTGTGAAGTTTTATACAAATGAATCAGTACTGAGGCTAACACGCCCGCTGCTATTCCGAATTCTACACCCACCAATAAAGTCAGTGTTAACGTGAAAAAAACTGCCGTAAAATCCGCTTTCGAATACTGCCATGACTTGCGCAACATGGAAAAATCAATAAGTGGAATGACCGCAACTAAAATTATCGCCGCAAGACTAACTTTCGGTAGCCAAAACAAAAGTGGAGTGAAAAACGATGCAACCACAGTTACCAGTATTGCAGTAATCAAACCCGCCGCAGGTGTTGCAGCGCCTGCATCAAAGTTTACTACCGAACGAGAAAATCCACCGCTAACAGGAAACCCGCCAAAAAAAGACGTGACTATATTGGCGCTGCCAAGACCGACTAGTTCTTGATCAAGATCGATTCGTTCGCGGCGCTTTGCCGCCATTGTTTGGGCAACCGATATCGATTCTACGAAACCAATAATTGCGATCAAGGCCGCAGAGCCTAGTAGGCTGCTAAACAGCTCCGCGTCTATCTGAGGGACCTGAAATTTTGGTATGCCGCTAGGAATTTCTCCCAACAACTGCAGTCCATGTAAATCCAGCCGCCAAATATAAGCGGCTAAACTTGATGCTATCACGATAAAAACAGGCCCAGTTCTAGACACCACTTTTGCGAAATAACATGGCAATCCAATTTTCACTAGCAGCCATTCCATTCTAGCCTTGCACCAAAGGATAAACCCTATTGAAATAATCCCAAGACCGAGCGCAATTAAATTAGTTTGGTGTATTGATTCAAGTAAAGACAGCCCTAGGCCAATTAAGTTATGGCCCTCGCTTTCTATACCAAATAGATGCTTCAACTGACTCATACCAATTATGAGAGCGGATGCTGTTACAAAAGCACTAATAACAGGATGGGAAAGAAAGTTTGCCATAAAGCCAAGCCGGAACAGGCCGAGAAAAAACAAACCAATGCCTGAGAGCAAAGCTAAAACGAAAGCAGCATTTAAAATTTCGGCTGGATCTACTATTGACAGTTTTGCAAGTGCCGCTGCTGTCATTAATGAAATAACAGCCACTGGCGCCACAGATAGGGTATTGCTGGTACCAAATACCGAATAAACCGCCAGCCCGAAAATACTGGCATAAAGCCCGGTTTCTGGAGGAAGGCCTGCAACCAGAGCGAGGCCTAACGATTGAGGGATTAGCATAATCGCCACTATTAAGGCAGCGACAGAATCATCCATTAAATTAGCGCCAGTATAATGAGGCGCCCAGCGACTCATAGGAATATAACGAGCTATGAGGGATTTTTTAGCCAATTTAATCTCTTATTCAATTCGGGTTTATATCGAGATAAAGATCCCTGCTATAGCCAAGCGATCGGTATCTGTATAACTAGGAAATCAGTGTCGGCATACAGCTAACCTACAATTACTCTTCTTGTCAGCTGTCATTGCATTGGCAGTAAAATAAATTTAGCTACGCTGAAAAAATTATCCTCGCTCGAGCAAACGGCGTAAATCTATGATTGCCGCATTTGCCCTGGAAATATAATTCGCCATGGTTAACGAATGATTTGCAAAAACCCCAAAACCAGAGCCATTTAAAATAACTGGAAAAAAAAGCGGCCGCTGGCTTTCTTCCATCTCTCTTATTATTTGCCGAAGACTAGCGGTGGCATTTTTATCAGCCAGCACGTCTTCAAAATCCAGTTCGACAGCTTTGAGAAAATGCATAATCGCCCAAGTCGCACCCCTCGCCTCATAAAAAACATCATCAATTTCTAGCCAAGCTGTCTTTCTTTTTTGCTCATTTGGAGAAGGGGTCGATTGTGCCGCGCCGTTCTCACCGGCTGTATTGGTATTAATTTTCTGCTGGCCTACAGATTCGCTTAAGTTTTGCGATAGGCTTCCCAAACTTAGCTCAACGTATAATAACCAGCTCGCTAAATTGTCTGCTCTAGCATAAAACTGAGCATCGGCATTGCTAGGATCTGAGATTCTAGAAAGGTAAGAATAAAGGCTGTTTATGGCAACCCGATACTCAGATTCAGCTGCCGGAAATAACCAGCTTGTATTATCAACACTGAATCTTGGAAAGGCTATTTGTAAATCTGGGTCTTCTGTAGACTGGGACTGAGAGCGACTAAAACCCTCTCTCAATGACCTAGACAGATCACGAACCTGTTTTAAAACCCCTAGCTCCCAGCTCGGGATATTATCTAGGTAGAGCCCTGGAGGCATAACGTCGTTACTCAAATAGCCGCCAGATTTATCTAACATAGTTTCTGACACTTTGATTAACGTAGCAGTCATCAAAGTCCCGGTGACGATACTGTTGCCTGAGACCGCGAGCTTATCTGATACGTTATCACTCACTGAAAATGGTTCTGGCTCACCACTCCAGTACACCCCGATCAATAGCACCCAACTCACAAGCAGGGCTAAGGCTAATAGAATCAACTTCTTAAGGCCGCCGTTACTTGGACTAAGCTTTTCTTTAAAACGCCGCCATCGGCTTGTCTGTGCTTGTTCAATTATCATTTATTGCTCCGCCTCAGTCGGCATCCGCAAACGAATACTGGTTCGACCAGCAAGTTCGATGTTGCCGCGTAATCGATACCCCAATACGGCCTCCCTCATGACACTGAACATCCAACGTGCCAGCTCGTCGTTAGGTGCCGTAATAAGAAAGAATGCCTCTGCTTGCTGCGCTTGAACAGCAATCCCTTGCAGTTGCTGCTTTGCCTGTTCGCTTCGGGCTGTCATTTCGGCAGCATCAAAACTGAAGAATAGATCATTTGACTTCATCTCTGCCGATAAAGCCAGCTCCACTCCAGCTATGCCGGGATGATCTTTATCAACAAATCGGGCACGCTCAAGCATCGTTTCTGATTCTTCGAAAAGGCCGCGCCGCATAGCCTCTTCGGCGAGCTGCAAATAACGTAAAGTTATGTTTTGAATGCCATCAAGAGCAATTGCGTTATTAGGCTCTGTAGCAAGAACCCGCATGAATTTAGCATGAGCGCTATCATCGACTGGGGTAAGCAATCTATCTGCATCTAAAGCCTGTAGGGCTTCATAGAGTAGATCCGGCGTCGATATTTTTCTACTGCCACTGCTTCCAACAAATACTTCAGCGCTTGAAATCACTCTAATTTGAGGGTCTTTGATCCTTTCTCCAGACCGTGTAGCTCCGCCCTCCGTTAAGCCAACAGGACTACTGCAATTAATCAGCAGACCGCATAGCAGCAAAGGCAATAGAGAGAGTCTCAAACCGAGCATAGAAAATCCGTTAGTTAAGAAGTTCAGAAAAAGGAATAAATCGAAGCGATGCGCCAACCTTTACTTCGGTATGCGGCGGCACTACAGCTAAGCCATCGGCGTGGCTGAGTGATACACTAACCCCCGAACTTTGATTTGTATATGGGGCCAAAGTCGTCTCACCGTCGGATTCATTTAAAGACACCCGAAGATATTCTTGTCGCGCACCAGACTCGGGCGCGGCAAACCCTGCCTTTATAAAAAACGATTGAAAGCCAATATTTTGGCAGCCCAGCATCTTCAACAAGGCAGGCCTTACCAATAACGCAAACGTTACAAACGCGGATACTGGGTTTCCCGGCAAACCGAAAAACTGTGCTTTGCCAATTTTTCCACTAGCAAAAGGCTTACCCGGTTTAATAGCTAACTTCCAAAGCTCAATTTTACCAAGTGCCTCAACAGCCGCTCGGACATGATCTTCCTCACCTACGGAAACGCCGCCAGTGGTCACAATACAATCTACAGATTTTGAAGCTACTTCAAGCATTGACTGAGTGGATTCTAAATCATCTTTAAGCACACCCATATCCAAGACTTCTACTTGCAAAGACTCAAGCAAGGCGCGCAGCGTGAAATAATTTGAATTGTAAATTTGCCCTGGAAGCAGTTTCACGCCTGGCTGAATTATCTCATCGCCCGTGGTTAACAATGCAACTTTAAGTTTTCGGCGGACCCGTATCTCAGCCTGGCCAATGGATGCCAGCACACCTAAATCTTGAGCTCTAAGCCTATGCCCCTGACAAAATAATATTGCCCCCTTCTCAATATCCTCTCCAGCCTTACGTAAATTCTCGCTGGGCTTTGCGGTTTGCAAAACAGTAACAATACCATCGCCGGCACTGCAATTTTCCTGCATCACCACAGCATCAGCACCTAGCGGCATAGGCGCACCAGTAAATATTCGAGCAGCCTGTCCAGATGACAAATCTGTACCCACCTGCCCCGCAGCAATACGCTGCGTTACAGCTAATTGCCTTGGCGCTTGACTAGTGTCTTTGGCAAGCACCGCATAGCCATCCATTGCACTGCTGGCGTGGGGTGGCACATTTATCTGCGCTACAGTGTCCTCCGCCAGAACTCGCCCTAGAGCCTCTTCGACAGGAATATCTTCGTCTTCGATAACGGGCTTTAGTGTCCTTAACAAATGCGCAAAGGCTTGGTCTACAGGTGTAAGTGATGAGTTCATGATTGAGTAGCCTACTCTTGATACTCTAATTAAGATTAAGAACTAAGATTGCACTTCACTATTAGGTGAAGCAGTGCGGATTAATTTCTAGGATTTATTTTTATTGGCATACAAAGATTTCACAGTTTCCTTGAGTTCTCCATGCCATGACTTTTGTTTAATCCCAAACGTGTCAGATATTTTTTTACTTGAAAGTGTTGCGCTGTGAATTTCTGGTGCACGCACATCGCGCTCTATAATTTTTTTATTATCCAATAACTGATAAATCTGCTCGTCATGATTAGCCGCGTATTTTAACGTTTGCTCAGCAAACTCACTTTCGGTTTTAGTTTCCAAACCACTGTAGTGGTAAAGCCCCCAAACATTTGCGGCGCAATCAATCTGTTGGGCTACAGCTAAAATTGCCGCCGCTAAATCACCCGTATGGGTAGGACTAAATCTTCGCCGTTGCACTTGCAGCTGGCCATCGTTTTTAATGGCCGAACGAATCCAAGACTTAATCAGACCTTTCTTATATCTGCCAAACAACCACCCAGATCTAATAATCACGTGAGAGGCATGTTGCTGAACAGCTAACTCGCCTTGCAAAGACGCAATACCGTAGACACCAATCGGATTAGGTTCATCATTTTCGTTATAGCCCAAGCGCTTTTCACCATCAAAGACATAAGGGTTTGACAGATGAATCATTGGGACATTCAGATGATTACAAATTTCTGATAGTGCGGCAGGCAGATAAGTATTTATTCGGTAGCAGCGATCTTGGACTTTCTCTGCCCTGTTCAGGGCGCTGTGATTACCTGAGATAAAATCTGCCATATTGATGAGCTGATCAGGGTCGTAGTCAGTGATCATTTTGGCGATAGCAACTTCATTGCCTTGCTCAAAATGCTTATCCGCAGGCGCCAAGAATCGAATCTTACGACGACGTAGGATCTCGACCAATTCTTTTCCTGTAGGGCTGTTCACACCGACCAGAAACAGCTTCACAAACAAATCCTATTTATCTAAGTAGATTAACAACATAGGCTATTAATAATGGAATATTAACTTCGGTCAATAAGAGGTGTAAGTCAAGCGTTGTTCTGCTGTTGAGACGTGTTTTTCATCAAGTGCTTTTCACCAAGTACAAGGAACTCGCTGGGGTTTTCGCTGAAGTAGAGGGGGTCGCCGAGTGGCGGCCCCTTTTTCTTTTAAGCTTTGTCTAAGGTTTAACGGCGCTTAAAATGGGATGTCATCGTCAAAATTATCAAAATTTGATGGTGCTGCCTGCCCAGAAGCAGCTTGAGGCGCTGATCGCGGGGCACTTTGTGATGACTTTTGTGGTTGTTGCTGAGACTGGCCGAAGGAATTTCCACCACCCTGCTCCATTCCACCACCCTGCTCCATTGCGCCGCCGCCACGAGAATCTAGCATTTGCATTTCACTAGCTACGATTTCGGTCGTATAACGCTTAACCCCATCCTGTTCCCATTGACGGGTCTGCAAGCGACCTTCTAAATAGAGCTTGCTGCCTTTTTTAATATATTGCTCGACAATTTCAGCTAGTCGATTGAAGAAAACTACTCGATGCCACTCGGTTTTTTCTTGCTGCTCACCGTTGCCTTTATCTTTCCATGTCTCACTCGTCGCAATAGAGACATTCGCTACAGCATTGCCATTAGGCATGTACCTAACTTCAGGGTCATTACCAACATTGCCCACCAGAATTACTTTATTAACGCCTCGACTTGCCACATTGACCCCCTCAAATTTGATTTACCTATACATTTACAAGTTTAACCCATGGCCGCTGGCTTGAGAAATTTTCCAGCAAATTAACTATAAAGACACAACAAACCGTCAGGACCTTTGCTCTAAGCACGGTAATTGAAGATAATACCCGGTTTCCCCATTCCAACCGAGACCTGCATGGATAAGATTGTTGTACGTGGTGCACGCACCCATAATCTGAAAAACATCAACGTAACGATTCCGCGAGATAAACTTGTGGTTATCACTGGCCTATCTGGCTCAGGAAAATCGTCTTTGGCGTTCGATACACTTTATGCAGAGGGCCAGCGGCGCTATGTAGAGTCTCTGTCTACCTATGCACGGCAGTTTTTGTCAATGATGGAAAAGCCCGATATTGATCATATTGAGGGTCTATCACCTGCCATCTCTATTGAACAAAAATCGACCTCTCATAATCCGAGGTCTACCGTCGGCACAATTACCGAAATCTACGATTACCTGAGGCTGCTGTTCGCCAGGGTCGGCGATCCGCACTGCCCTGAACACAACGTCAAATTAGAGGCACAAACGGTCAGCCAGATGGTAGACAAGGTCATGGCCCTACCGGACGATTCTCGAATCATGGTGCTTGCGCCTATGATCAGAGAGAGGAAAGGCGAACATTTACATGTGTTTAGCGAACTTCGCAGCAGCGGATTTATTCGCGCAAGAGTAGACGGCCTAGTCTGTGAGATTGAATATCCGCCGGAGCTTGAAAAAAATAAAAAACATTCTATCGACGTTGTCATCGACCGCCTCAAAATCAAACCGGGCTTAGAACAGCGTTTAGCTGAAAGTTTCGAGACTGCAATCCAGCTTGCCGACGGTTTAGCCGTAGTCAGTTTTATGGATGAGGATGACAAGGGAGGCAAGAAAGACAAGAAAAGTGAGACCGAGGATCTAGTCTTCTCCTCCCTATTCGCCTGCCCTCAATGTGGCCACAGCATTTCAGAGCTAGAGCCAAGACTATTTTCCTTTAACAATCCGGCTGGAGCCTGCACCGGCTGTGACGGACTTGGTTTAAAGCAGTTTTTTGATGAATCAAGAATAGTAGTGGACGAAGCCTTAGCCCTTGCTGAAGGTGCAATTCGCGGCTGGGATCGGCGCAACATTTACTATTTCCAGATGCTTACTTCACTGTCCAAGCATTACGGCTTTAGCGTGGATGTCCCATTTGAAGAGCTTTCTAAAGAACATCGAAGCTATATTCTAAACGGCAGCGGTAAGGAAGTGATCGACTTCCATTACGTCAATGACCGTGGCGACACAGTAACCAGAAGCTATCCGTTTGAGGGAATTCTACCTAATATGGAGCGCCGATATAGAGAGACCGAGTCGAATCATGTGCGCGAGGAACTGTCTAAGTATCTTAGCTCGCAGTCATGTCCGGACTGCGCAGGCACTCGGCTCAAAAAGGATGCCCGCTTTGTTTTACTAAAAGGATTGAATCTACCAGGCATCACAGAGATGACCGTGGCACAGTCTTCCGATTACTTTCGTAAACTCAAGCTTACCGGCACTAAAGCAAAAATTGCTGACAAAATTCTAAAAGAGCTACAAGACAGATTGAAATTTTTGGTGGATGTTGGCCTGAACTACCTTACCTTGAGCCGCAGCGCCGACACACTATCAGGTGGTGAAGCACAGCGCATTCGTCTAGCCAGCCAAATTGGCGCTGGCCTGGTGGGAGTTATGTACATACTCGACGAGCCTTCTATCGGCCTTCATCAACGAGATAATGACCGCCTTTTAAAAACCCTCTTTCATCTGCGAGATTTAGGCAACACCGTGATAGTGGTTGAACACGATGAAGAAGCCATTTGCAACGCAGACCACGTAATTGATATTGGTCCTGGCGCTGGCGTCCATGGCGGTGAAATAGTTGCGCAAGGAACTGTCGAGGACATCAAGAAGTCAAAACGCTCGCTAACAGGCAAGTATCTCTCAGGTGTTGAGTCGATAGCGATACCAGCTCTGCGAACTGTTAGCAAAGAAGGCAAAACCTTAGAACTCCTGGGTGCTAATGGTAATAACCTTCAAAACGTCAATCTAAGCATTCCAATCGGACTATTCACTTGTATCACCGGTGTTTCAGGCTCGGGTAAATCAACACTGATCAACAGCACGCTATATCCCATTGCCGCCACTAAACTAAACAATGCAACCACCCTTACGCCTTCTGCCTATGACGAGATAAAAGGCATCGATGCGCTGGATAAAGTTGTCGATATTGATCAGAGTCCAATTGGCCGCACGCCAAGATCGAACCCAGCTACTTACACTGGAATCTTTACCCCTGTGCGCGAACTGTTTGCTGGCACTCAAGAGGCAAGAACTCGAGGCTATAAACCTGGGCGCTTTAGCTTTAATGTTAAGGGTGGTCGCTGCGAAGCCTGCCAGGGTGACGGCATGGTAAAAGTTGAGATGCACTTTCTGCCAGACGTTTACGTTTCCTGCGATGTTTGCCGTGGCAAACGATATAACCGTGAGACTTTAGAAGTTCGCTATAAAGGCAAGAACATCAACGAAGTGCTAAACATGACTATAGAAGACGCGCGGCTGTTCTTTGATCCCGTGCCTGCCATTGCACGAAAGCTGCAAACCTTGATAGAGGTAGGCCTCTCTTATGTCTGCCTGGGACAAGCGGCAACGACACTCTCCGGTGGTGAAGCTCAGCGGGTTAAACTATCCCGTGAGCTGTCAAAACGAGACACCGGCAAGACCCTATACATCCTCGACGAACCAACCACCGGCTTACATTTTCACGACATCAAGCAACTGTTGGCCGTGCTTCATCATCTGCGCGATCAAGGCAATACAATCATAGTTATAGAACACAACTTAGATGTTATTAAAACTGCTGACTGGATAGTCGATTTAGGTCCGGAAGGCGGTAGTGGCGGCGGCAAAATTATTGCCCAAGGCACTCCTGAGGACGTTGCAGAATCTAAAAAATCCCATACCGGCACCTATATTAAGAAAATTCTTGCTGCTAACAAGAAAACTTAATGTAAACGGGGATTTTGCCCGCTATTGATTTGCTAACGGTCTGATCTGAAAACGCTCGGCGGTACGGACTGATCCCCCCGCCGGGTGAAAGAAGGAATAGGGCCTCAAGAGATAGAAAAGGGTACTAGCGGTCGCAGTTAATACTCCGCTGGCTGCCGCTTCTGCTTCTACCTGTGCTACTTGCACTTGCTAGCCACCGAAAAAACCGCCCCTCGGCGCTCTCTCGGCGTTCCCTCGGCTCGCACAGCGGTCACTAACGGGAGTGATCGAATCCTTATTCAACAGACCTATGGGTGAAAATGAATCTTTAGCCCTTTTTTTAAAGCACTGAATCAGTTTAGGATATCAGCGCCACACATCGGATAAATGACTGCCATCAGCCTATTAACACCTGCTTAAATTCCTACTTTTTATATGTTAGTGAAATAATGAAAAAGATAGCCATCGGTATTATTTCATTTATTTCATTTATTTCAAAAACTTGCGGGATAATCGAGGAAAATCAATGCGTTTGACCCAATTGAATTGGGCGATTAGCAATATCTTTGTCACATTTCTCAATGATAATATGCGCCTTTATAGTCAACCGGAGTTAGACAATGCAAAGCGCATTTATATCCCCACATTCTTCACAGAATGTATTTGTTTTTTTTGGCAAAGCACTGTTCGCGGCAATACTGTTGCTTACCCTCCCTGGCGCACTAAATGCGCAGGAAATCACAGGTTCCGTTAGAGGAACTGTGACAGATCCATCTGGCAATGCCGAATCAGGCGCCTCAGTTGTTGTGACAGACACCAGAACCGGATCCAATCGAAGAGTTTCAAGCAACGACAGCGGCAACTTTAACGTCCGTAACCTTACAGTTGGCGGTCCCTATACAATCAGAATTTCATCTGGCAACTATCAGAGCACCACTATTACTGATGTCTTCACCACCCTTTCTGGTGCTGTAAACTTTAATGTAGCGCTTGAAAACATCTCAGCTGGCATCGAAGAAATTGTTGTTATCGCTTCAGCAGTACGATCAGCAAATCTGGCCATTGGGCCAAGCAGCT
>JBLHTH010000026.1:0-31346 GCA_047627195.1 Pseudohongiellaceae bacterium
GCTCTCGCTGTTTTTCGTTCATGTATTCTTCGCCTTTCTTAGGCTTATACGGAACGAAATTCTTTAAAACTGGTTGAGATTGAGCGCTACTAGTCGTAGACATGATCTCTAATGCCTCAATAAAACGAAGCTCGGTTTCTTAAAACTTTAGCTTGGTTACAAGCTAGTATCACCGGCTGCGAATTTCTGTAAGTTACACCTTCAAGAAGGCGGGCTAAAAATAGTTGGCTAATCTGAAAGATCTGGCTTAGAAACGACCTGATTTTCAGAAAGGCGGGTAAGCTACCAGATTCTTTAAGGCGATGCACTATAAATTAAGATTCTATAAAAAATTTTGATGATTGCTGATAGCCTTTCAGATAACACCGACCTTTCCAAAAATTTGATCCATTATAATGTATTGTACGAACTTACAGTCTTTATTATTTACCTCAACCATTTACCCCAACTATTCACCGCAACTCTTATGCACTCTTATTGATCAGTTAATTATGGATAAACTTTCTCCGACTATAGAAAACGTTAGTGCATTTAAAGTGATGTCAGTCATGCAGCGTGCGCGGGAATTGGAACAGCAAGGGCATAAGGTCATCCATATGGAGGTTGGCGAGCCTGATTTTAGCTCTGCTGAGCCGATTATAGAAGCGGCTAAAAAATCCCTAGACCGTGGGTTTACCAAGTACACCGCGGCCACCGGTATTATTGAGCTTCGTCAGGCTTTGGCCCAACACTACCAAGATCAATACGGCGTAGAAGTTGATTACCGACGAATTTTGATAACCCCAGGTGCAAGCGGGGGTCTAACTTTGCTGGCCAATATGTTAGTAGCACAGGGAGATGGGGTGCTGATATCAGATCCAGCTTATCCGTGTGTTAGAAATTTTATTCATTTAATGGCAGCGCAGCCACAGTTAATGCCGGTGGATGTTGAGCAAAACTTTCAGCCGAATTTGAAAGATTTTGAGGCTCATTATAAAGCTAACACCCGTGGTCTATGGCTAGCATCTCCGAGCAACCCAACAGGGACGATTATTTCCAGAGAAGGTTTGCGCGAAGCAGCAAATTGGACCAGATCAAAAAACTTACATCTACTGGTCGATGAAATTTATCATGGTTTACACTATGTTGATGACATGCCCAGTGTGCTGGAGATTGATCAGTCTGCTTTCGTTGTAAATAGTTTTTCCAAATACTTTGGGATGACCGGTTGGCGACTAGGCTGGATAGTAGTTCCCTCTGAATATGTAGAAACGGCAACTAAGCTTGCTCAAAATCTATATATCTCAGCTTCCTCGATCGCCCAATATGCGGCTCTAGCTGTTTTTGAAGATAAGTCTAAGGCTATTTTTGAGCAACGCCGAACGGCATTTCGTGAGCGCCGAGACTATTTGTTAAAGGCGTTGCAAGCGCTAGGTTTTATCGTGCCAAAATCGATTCAGGGCGCATTTTATATTTATGCTGATATATCGAATTTTTCAAATGACTCAGAATTATTTTGTAAAGAGCTCTTAGAAAACCAACAAGTGGCCATCACGCCAGGCACTGACTTTGGCGATTACAGAAGCAAGAGTTTTGTGAGAATAGCGTTCACCACCTCTATGGAAGATTTGAGGTTGGGGATAGAGCGCATTCGGAGCTATCTTGCGAGTTAGGATGCACTCATACATTTGCTTCCTGGCCGCGTGGGCAGCCCTGTGATGATCAAAGGTGGTCTTGAGCGTGCTCTATTGATAAAGCGATACAAGCGCTTTCTTGCCGATGTCGAGACCAGCAACGGCGAGGTTATTACCATCCACTGCCCAAATACCGGTGCCATGACCAATTGCCAAGAAGCCGGCAGTAGCGTTTGGTATTCCACTTCAGAAAATCCCAAAAGAAAATACCCGAACACTTGGGAACTGGTCCAGGCAATGAATGGGCCAATAATAGGAATCAACACAGGCTTGGCTAACCATTTAGTGAGAGAGGCGTTAGAAAAAGGTGTTATTAGCCAGTTAAATGGCTATTCGTCGATTCGTAGCGAAGTTAAATATGGAGATCAGAACAGCCGAATAGATTTTCTTGTTGAGTATCCAAATCGAACACCAACCGCTAGTTGCTATGTTGAGGTTAAGAATGTAAGCCTCTGTATTGGCAATGGAGAAGGGGTTTTTCCTGATGCGCAAACGTTGAGAGGGCAGAAGCATTTACAAGAATTGATGACGATGCGCTCTCTAGGCCATCGCGCTGTACTGATTTTCTGTGTTCAGCACAGTGCCATTACGAGCGTGGCGCCGGCAGATGCTATCGACCCGGAGTATGGGAGGTTACTAAGGCAAGCCAAGATGAGCGGGGTGGAAATCCTCGCCTACCAAGCGAAATTCGATATTCCCAATTCGAGCATACAGCTGTGCACCGACTTGCCCGTCATGCTGTAGCGCATTGAGCTGCTTATTCTAAAGAGCCTCGGGCTTGTTATTCTAAAGAGCCTCGGGCTCGTTATTCTAAGGAGCCTCGGGCTCGATAAGACTCCTCGGACTTCATTCGATTACAGGCGCCCAGCAGCTCTTTCAATTTTAGTATTAAACCGGTTATCGAAGAGGCGTCTGCTGTTTTAGCTGCTTTTCCTCTACCATCATGGCGTCGTTATCTAAGGTAAAAGCAACGGCTTGAAGATACTTGCCCTTACAGGGGCCCGCCAGGCAGTGACCATCTTCGATTTGAAAAAGGGCGCCATGGGTTGAGCATTGAATCAAAGCTGCATCAGAATCTAAAAACTTATTTTCCTCCCACTCCAGTGGTGTTCCCAGATGTGGGCAGCGATTCAAGTATAGGAAAAGCTGATCATCCTTTCTTACTGCGAAAAGGTGTTGGTTATTGACTTCAATACCTACAGATTTACCTTCTTCAAGTTCGCTGCTGTCTAAAACTTTTATCATTCGCCAAATGCTCGCTTTAAATCATTAATCAGATCGTCAATTTCTTCGATACCCACTGAAAATCGAATCATCGAATCAGCAATTCCCATTGACGCTCTGCGCTGTGCTCCCATTTCAAAGTAAATGGTGTGAGCAACCGGGATAGCTAGCGTACGATTATCGCCTAAATTACTTGATGAAACTATATCTTCCATTTTGTTTAGGCAATCAAAACAATCAACGCCGTCAGCCAAATCAATGCTAAAGATAGCGCCGAAGCCTTTAAACAACGCGCCGGCTCGGCTGTGTTGAGGGTGGCTAGGCAGGCCTGGGTAGTAGACTTTATTTACTTTTTCTTGAGTTTCGCAAAACTCCGCTAAAGCTTGCGCGTTTTTACAAGCGCGATCCATGCGCATTGGCAGGGTCTCTGAGCCAACCGCCAGATGATGCGCTGCATCGGGTCCTAAGGAGGCGCCAAGATCACGCAGCCCTTTTTTCTTGATCTGCGTTATGCCCCAAAGATTAGTGTCGCCTTTGCGATAGGTGTCGTAGATATTGTCGAACAATGCCCAATCATAGTTGCCGGTTTCGGTTACTACTCCGCCCAAGGCGTTGCCGTGCCCGCCGATATATTTGGTAAGCGAGTTTATAACTAAGCTTGCGCCGATTGATTTAGGATTAAACAAATGTGGAGACGTCATTGTGTTATCGACACAAAAAATTAAGCCATGTGATTCGCATAT
The DNA here is from genome assembly GCA_047627195.1 of Pseudohongiellaceae bacterium. Classification (GTDB taxonomy): domain Bacteria; phylum Pseudomonadota; class Gammaproteobacteria; order Pseudomonadales; family Pseudohongiellaceae; genus UBA9145. Next base: position 3,641 of record JBLHTH010000026.1, read on the forward strand.
TTTGCCAATACCATGCAGATCTGCAATTTGGGTAGCGGGGTTTGCAATAGTCTCGCTAAATACCAACTTAGTATTTGGCTTTATGGCTGCTTCAACCGAACTTGAATCCGTCGCATCAACGAAGCTAACTTCGATACCTAGGTTCTGCAAAGTTGCAAATAAGCTATTAGTGTTCCCGAACAGAAATGCACTTGAAACTATGTGATCTCCGCTTCGAAGCAAGGCAAGCATGGTCGATGATATTGCTGCCATCCCTGTTGCAAATGCAACGCTGGCAATGCCATCTTCCATTAGCGTGATACGTTTTTGAAGTGCTGTGACTGTTGGGTTTAGCTGGCGGCCATAGTTATAGCCTTCGCGCTTGCCCTGAAAAACCTCGGCTAGATGACGCGAGTCTTCATACGCATAGGCCACCGATGGGTGGATTGCCTTATGTAATACGCCATGCTCAGGACTATCTCTTCGGTCGCTATGTAGATTGGTTGTGATAAAGCCTTTCTTTGTCATGATTTTCTTCAAGTCGTTGAATTTGTGAGTAAATGTGCGCGCTTTTTACACCAGTGAGATTCCGATTGAAAGCCCCTGTGGATTAAGCCATTGGCAGTAAGCAGCAGATTCGGATTTACCTTTGATCGGTTTTACTTTGGCAAGCTAAGCATAGCTGTGCTTCAGGTTGAATCTCTAGACGTTTGAATGGAATGTCCTCATCACATTGTTTGCAATGCCCATAGTTTTCGTTGGTTATTGCTTTCAAAGCAATGGCAACTTTTTGCATTTTTAGTTTGACCTTGCCGCGAGTTGAGATAGCCATACTTTGTTGTTGCAAAGCGTCGATGCGCGAAACACGGCCAACGGCAGTTTGATCTAATGTTACGATTTTGGCTGCTTGTGCACTTAAGTTAAGTTGTTCACCGAGCTCTTGTTGGTAAACAAGCAACGTATTTTTAAGGGTGTTTTTTTGCTCTTGGCTTAAATAGCTCACGGTAGTATCTCATGCCCAGGCTTATTAGTTAGATTCCTTTCTCTGGTTTTAGCAAATCAGCGAACACGGACGTGTTTAGAACAAGTTCGTTAATTTGATTCATCCTCTCTAAATACTGCTCACTGTTTCTGTCTTGGTAAAGTTTGGTAAAATCTGATTCTGAAATTCCATCTCTATTGTTGCCGACAGTCGGCATATATTCACTTTCGTCTTTTACCTTGATAAAACGAGCTTGTAAGCGTTTGGCGGTGGCAGAATCTTTGGTTGCGATGGATGCCAAGTTAACCCCGACGGTATTGGCGGTAAGATCAGAAAACGAGAATCCACTGCGATAGCGTGCGTCGTATGCCTCTTTGGTCGTCGACAGCATAGCGGCCACGTCAGCGCCAGCGGATGCGGTAATGGAGGCTACAGAAGCTAGGTGTTGAGCAAGGTCCTGTCTTCGTAGGAGCCTTACCTCGATGGCTTTGGCATCGGTTACATAGCTGGCCCTTTCATTGCCAACGAATCGGTCTATCTCTCCTTCATTGACATAGATAGCCAGAGCTTGAAGTACCGCCCGGTTTTCAGCGACAGCATCTGAGCCTGAATTAGTCTGGGTTTGTGCTTCGGTAAATAGCGGGATCAGGAGACTATTTAGCGAGATCGCTCGAATATCAAGCGGGGTGGCAGTGATAATGTCCGCAATCAGTTGATAGTAATGAGCAACCCTCATGCGATCTTCATCGCTAACAAATAATTGCTGAGTTTGATCTCCCAATCTACTCATTAAGACTGGGTCCCATTTTAACGTCACGTGTATTTGCTGCGGGACGACAGCAAGAGACTCAACATTGCCTATCAGTGAGTTAATATCTGGTAGGGCCACGCTGGATGAATTGATGCGAGATTCTACTCTGTCAATTAAAAGGTCAATAAACATATTTGGCATAGATAGTCCCCCCAAGCTCAGTTTAGTTAGTTGCAGGGTATTGCCGTTGCTGCTGAAATGGCCGTCGATATTTAGGAATGCAGGAATACCGGCGAGGTCAAAGCCTATTGATGCCTGAGTGTTGACTGTGTTTTCTGCGAGTGTGAGTCGAGCGGCCCAATGGCCTTTAAGATTCAAAGTAGAAAGTACGTAGCGAAGCAGAAGGTTCATCTGGGCTTCATTCAGTGAAATACTTTGCCGTGATACATCGTAAGTTGAGGGAGGGGCATTTTCTAACAACAAAGACTCAATTTCAGAAATTTCAACGCCAGACAGTGCTCCACCTACAGGCACTTTAGCCTCAGATTGTAATGCGATAACTAAAATTATCACCGGGGCACTCACCAACATAACGATAACGGCGCTGGTTAGTAATCTTAGTAATGTTGATTGTGACTTCGCCATAGAGAATTTATTCAAAGGTGCTAAAAGGGCCCGAATTCAGTGGATGATGCCGATATTTCGCAGAAATTGCGAATTGGTGTTGATATTACTGGCAAAATGTCAGTTTATAGCTATAAAGTATGATGAAGTATTAAGTTTATACGATATAGAGCTTAGAAGACTTGTAGTTCGAAAGCTTCGCGGTACTATTAAACTGAATTTGAAGAATTTTAATGCATCATTTAAGTTAGGAGAAGGTCATGGTCTTAAGAGTTCCTGCCATCAACACCGTCAGTCTCGCAAGAATTCGAGCAGTCATAGCCACAGTGATGCTGATGGTTCTTGCATCTTGTGCCTCTAGCGGCGCAAGGGAAGCAGAAAGTGCTGTTCAAGAAGCAGCAGTGGTTGCTGCATCCGAAGAAGCGGCCAAGGCTGCTGAGGAAGCGCGCGCACAGAGCGTTGCTCAGATGAGCAGGCAGAAAGAGGAGCAACAGGCAGAGCAGGCGAGGCTTCAGGCGAGACGAGATACAGAGCAGGCCCGCCTCGAAGAGTTGGAACAAATTAAAATGCAAGAGGCTCAATTGCTAGCCACTCAAGCAGAGCAGCAACGAGTCCGCCAAGCACGAGAGCAGGAGATTGCGGCTACAGCCGCTCGCAGGCAAGCCAAAATTGACCGAATTACAGAGTTGGAATCATTAATCTCTCGAACAGAGAATAATTCAGGTGCCGATGAGGCTTCTGTTATAGCTCTCAATGAAGCGATTAACGTTGCAGAAGATTTGCTGGATGCTTTAGCCACGGAGCAAACCAAGTATGAGAATACTGATGCTACAGGGAATACAGTAGAGCCGTTGGCCAAGAGTTTGATAGCCGAGTTAGAGTCACGGAAAAACGACCTTGTTAGTCGGTCTCGTTCTCAATAGGCTGAAGCGATTATGAGCCAGGATTAGAGTAGCAATGAGCGATAACGATAATATCGTCGATTTTGAATCTGGCAAGCTCAGTCAAATTCACAAGCGTAAAGCGCTGCGGGCTGAGGAAATGCGTAAAGCTTTTAGTGAGGCCCGCGCAGAGTCTAGCCCTAAGCCTAAAACTAAGAGTCTAAAACGAAGGCGCAAGACAGCAAAAAAATAGCGCTGACCTCCATTTTTCCTGATTCAGAAATCAAATTCGCTGCAGCCTCGATTTTAGTCCGCAAAATCCCCGAATTTTGACGCTTTTAGTCACTTTTTTTGTCTGTCCGGTTATGGTAAAGTGCGCGCCATTATTTTTAACTAACCATCACTTACTACTTAATATTTACCACTAGGGGAGTCACACTTAGAATGGGGATCACACTCACGGTTTCGACCATTTTGGCGCTGTTGGGCTTGGCAATAGCTTTCTTTTATATGAAGAAGGTTACGAGCATTCCGGTCGATTTGGGATTGAATGAAGAAGAAAGCAAAAAACTTAAATTCATTCACGGTGCAATTGCTGAAGGTGCAATGGCTTTTCTTAAACAGGAATACAAATTTCTGGCCATCTTTATGGTCGTATTTGCAGCTGTTATCGCCTTATTGATTGACGACAGTCATACACCTGACATAAGCGAAGGCGTTTATACCGCCATCGCCTTTTTGTTTGGCGGGGTCATCTCTATCGCTTCCGGTTACATCGGAATGATAGTTGCCACACAGGGCAATGCTCGAACTACTGTCTCAGCTCGAAATAGCATATCTAGTGCATTCGAAGTGGCTATCAATTCTGGCGCAGTCATGGGCTTTGCCTTAGTTGGTCTTGCTGTATTAGGTTTGGTAATTGTGTATCTGGTAATGGCCTACCTATTGGCAGATTTAGGTCCTGAGAATAATCATATCTTGATGGAAGTGATTGCAGGCTTTGGTCTAGGTGGCTCGACTATCGCTCTATTTGCGCGTGTTGGCGGCGGTATTTTCACCAAAGCTGCGGACGTTGGTGCTGATCTAGTTGGTAAAGTTGAGAAGGGCATTCCCGAAGATGACCCACGTAACCCTGCGGTAATTGCAGATAACGTTGGCGATAACGTGGGCGATGTTGCCGGTATGGGTGCTGACTTATTTGGCTCATGTGCCGAAAGCACATGTGCGGCCATGGTCATTAGTGCTGCAGTTTTTGCCTATGACCCTAACGCTTTACTTTTCCCAATCTTGATTAGTGCGGTAGGTATACCAATCAGCCTTATTACTAAGCTTATGGTTGGTGTTAAGACTGAGGAAGATGTGGCTCCTGCTTTAATGAAGCTGCTAATTATCTCAAGCGCGCTTATGGCATTCGTCATGTACTTCTTCACTATGGCGCTTATTCCAGAGACGTTTGAACTTAACCCTGGCGGTGAGACTTACACTAACATGGGTGTTTATCTTTGCTTCTTAGCGGGACTTGTATCAGGGCTTGCGGTTGGCTTGTTGACTGGCTACTACACGTCTGACAAATACGGGCCGGTTCAAGAAGTAGCGAAGTCATGTGAGACTGGTGTAGCAACAAACATCATCTACGGCTTAGCATTAGGTTATAAGAGTACCGTTCTTCCTTATTTATGTATCGCGATTTCCATCTTTATATCTTGGGAACTGGCTGGTATGTACGGTGTTGCTATTGCTGCACTTGGAATGCTGGGTACCTTAGTGATCGCATTGACAATTGATGCTTATGGCCCAGTTGCTGACAATGCCGGTGGTATTGCAGAAATGGTAGGTCTAGATAAAGAAGTGCGTCGTCGTACAGACATCCTAGATTCTGCGGGTAACACCACTGCTGCTATCGGTAAGGGCTTTGCAATCGGTGCCGCGATTCTGACGTCTCTGGCACTGTTTGCGGCATTCATCACCACTGCCTCTAAGCTAAGCGGCGCACCTATTACCATGAGCCTGCTTGAGCCTATGGTTTTTACAAGTGTGTTCGTAGGCGCAGTGATGCCTTTCCTATTCTCAGCAATGACGATGAAGTCTGTTGGTAAGGCTGCCTTTGACATGATCGAAGAAGTGCGTCGTCAATTCAAAACAATACCTGGCATCATGGAAGGCACCGGTACGCCTGACTACGCAGAATGTGTGGCTATTTCTACTCGTGCAGCCTTGCGTGAGATGATAGCCCCAGGCATATTGATTATGGGTACACCGCTGTTAACTGGCTTCTTGTTTGGAGTTGAAGCGGTTGCAGGCTTGCTTGCAGGATCTTTGATTACTGGCGGCGTACTTGCGATTGCTTCATCAAATAGTGGTGGCGCTTGGGATAATGCCAAGAAGTATATCGAAGCTGGCAACCTAGGTGGAAAAGGCTCTGAGGTGCACATGGCAGCGGTTGTTGGTGACACTGTTGGCGACCCGTTGAAAGATACTTCAGGCCCTTCTTTGAATATCCTTATTAAGCTATCAGCAATTTTGAGCTTAGTATTCGCACCATTCTTCGTTCAATATGGCGGCATTTTGCTATAGCGTCGAATAAAGCATGAAAAAAAGGGGCCAACAGGCCCCTTTTTTTATGTTTTAAATTGGGTTTATTGATCGATCCTGCTTTCGAAATGAAAAAGAACCCACTCTTCACTTTCACTGGACAGCTTTGAATTTAAATCTGTCCAAGTGGCTGTGACACTTTCAACGCACTGATAAATTCGAAATGCATCAGTATTTTCGATAATCAAATTACGCACTGAAGGGTTCAATGTGTAATTAGAAACCTCCACTAGTCGCCAGTTGCCCGCCATCGTTCGCTCAATACATTCGTCGTCTGCCAGTAAATCAATGTATTTGAACTCTTTATCTGCGTAGCCCATAGCAGGGACATCTAGGTCTGTAGATAAGATAACTGATCCGGCTCCTTTTGATTGTTTGTTGAAAGTGATTGTATCAAGCCTTATCGGGTTTTCTGTTTGGTTGTATGCGACAAGCCTTAAGCCATCGTCGGTATTCTCTCCCCAAGCGGAGGAATAGAAAGCAAACTTTATCTCAGACTCTTCCTGCTGCTCGGCGGCACCGGCGAAATTTACGAGGCTGCACGCTATCAAGGCGTATCCAAGACTTCTTAGCATTAAGTTTTCTCTCATTAGTTATAATTGAAGGGCTCTACGGTTTCGCCACGATCTGAATTCTAGCGGCCAAGCCGGTGAATTGTTATGCCTATTTTCTTTTGATAGTGGATAAATCATAATCCTTACTGTTTCCAATGGGGCTCATTTTGGGCCTGCGCTGCAGATGTGACCAAAATAGGCCTTAAGTTTGAGTAATCTAGACAGTATTAAGCATGTGATTTGTGTTGCCTCCGGAAAAGGAGGGGTAGGCAAGTCTACCACCGCGGCAAATTTGGCTCTGGCCCTTTTGCAAAGTGGATTAAAAGTTGGGCTACTCGATGCCGATATTTATGGGCCTAGTGTTCCTATTTTGATGGGAGTTCCTGCCGGTACTCGACCGGAGATTAGAGACAAGAAACTTATGGTGCCGCTCAAAGCTCATGGTATTGAATGCAATTCAATGGGTTTTCTGGTTGACCCTCAAGTTGCTATGGTTTGGCGTGCCCCAATGATTTTGTCAGCTTTCAACCAGATCATGAATGACACGCTATGGTCAGCCTTGGACTATCTTATTGTTGATATGCCGCCTGGGACGGGGGATATACAGCTAAGTTTAGCGCAGTCGACTCGCCTTACTGGGGCAGTTATTGTTACAACCCCGCAAGATATCGCCTTAGCTGACGCTGTAAAAGGCATTGAAATGTTTAAAAAGGTGGGTGTGCCTTTATTGGGCGTAGTCGAGAATATGAGCATGCATGTTTGCACCAATTGTGGACATGAAGAGGCCATATTTGGCGAGGGGGGTGGTCTTAAACTTGCTAGAGATTATGAGGTTGAAGTGATCGGCAGGTTGCCATTGGATTTGACCATACGAGAACAAACAGACAGCGGGTTTCCTGTGGTAGCATCAAATCCTGAGAGCGCAGCTGCAGCTGCCTACTTAAGTTTGGCAGGACGCGTGATAGAGCAAGTGGGTGCGCTTACAGAGTCAGCGACCGCACCGCCGAAAATAACCATAACAGACGACTAATAAGTCGTGCTGACTAATTTATTAAACTGGGGTATGACTTTTGGATGCTGTAAATGACTTTCTGATCTTTATTGATGGCTACCTGGGAAGCGCAATGTGGTTCCCAGCGTTGCTGCTTTCCGTTGGTATATTTTTCACTTTGTATCTGGGCTTTCCACAGATTCGATATTTTAAACACGCGATTGCCGTCACCACCGGCAAATTTGATAAGGCCGGCGCAAGAGGTGACACGACTCACTTTCAAGCGCTAGCGACCGCGCTCTCGGGTACGGTAGGAACCGGTAACATTGGGGGAGTTGCTCTCGCTTTGCACCTAGGTGGTCCTGCTGCCTTGTTCTGGATGTGGATGACAGCCTTTTTTGGCATGACGAGCAAATTTGTCGAGGTGACTCTTTCACATAAGTACCGCGAACAAACCGAAGATGGAACAATGGCTGGTGGCCCCATGTACTACATGGAGAAAGGTCTTAATGCCAAATGGTTAGCCGTAATCTTCGCGATGGCGACTGTGCTAAGTTCATTCGGCACGGGCAATTTACCGCAAATCAATAGTATTGCAGCCGGTCTAGAAAGTACTTTTTCCATAGAGCCTATCGTTACAGGTGCAGTGCTATCTGTTCTTTTAGCACTGGTTATAATTGGCGGCATTTCTAGAATCGCAAAAGTTGCGGCAGCGATTGTCCCGACGATGGCTATCATTTATATGATCGGTGCTTTTGCTGTAATCATTCCAAATATCGGCAACATCCTTCCCTCTTTCGCAGCAATATTTAGCGATGCGTTTACCGGTTCAGCAGCTACCGGTGGTTTCTTGGGTGCAACGTTTGCGTATGCGTTTGATCGTGGTGTTAACCGTGGCCTTTATTCAAATGAGGCAGGTCAGGGTTCCGCACCAATAGCTCACGCAGCGGCAAGAACAGAAGAATCAGCAGATGAGGGAATGGTGTCCATTCTTGAACCTTTTATCGACACCATAGTGATTTGCACGATCACCGGCTTAGTGATTTTGTCGTCGGGTGTGTGGATGGAAAAATTCGACAACGAATTTCAGCGCGCTGATATGCGGTTTCTTTCGGGCACTTATACTGAGTCAAGCGAGGCCGATGTTGGAGAGCTTTTCTCTTTCCTAAATGGCGATGATTCCAACGCGCAGGATTATAGTGGTGCGATCACTCTTGTTAATGGCGTTGCAACTAACAATAGTGATTTTACGCTCATTAGTGCCAGATCTTTTGCAGAGGCGGTTCGTTACCACAGGGGAGATGAGCCGATAACTGGGGAAGTTTTAGTGTCTGAAGGTAAATTAGACGATACCTCAATAGCGGTTTCCGGCAAGTCTTTGCTTCACTCTGTGCCGTTAACGACTATGGCCTTTACCAAAGGACTATTTGGTGATTTTGGAAAATACATTGTATCGATTGGGTTGATGTTGTTTGCATTTTCAACCGCTATAGCATGGTCGTATTACGGGGACAGGGCCATGACATATCTTTTAGGGCCTAAATCAGTTCTCCCTTATAGAGTGGTATACGTGATCGGCTTCTTTTATGCTGCGTTTGCTGATACTACTGTAGTTTGGAATATATCCCTGATCACTATCGTTCTTATGACAGCGCCGAATTTATTTGGCATCTTGTTCATGCATAAAGAAATGAAACAGACAGTGAAAGATTATTGGGCAAAGACCGATCACGGCAAGCGCAAAGCTTAGCCTGTTCCTTTTCTCTCAACTTAAAAGCCTGTGGCCATTGCAAGCTGGTTAGCTTGCAATGGTTTTTACTTCGCCGGGTAGGCGTATATTTTCGACAATCTCTTGCACCTCCAGTGGAGCGTCTTTAGTAAACATAGAGACACCGTACGCTGACACTAAATTTAAAATAGTACCCATGGTCCCAATACCTTCGGGAGAAATACCAAACAACCAATTATCGGCGTTGTCTACGCTTGGGTTTAAGAATCGAAAGTAGATGATGTACGCAGCTGTGAAGCTAAAACCCACTACCATCCCCGTAATTGCACCTTCCTTGTTCATTCTTTTATGAAATATGCCTAAAACGATGGCAGGAAAGAATGACGCTGCCGCCAAACCGAAAGCGAAGGCGACAACCTGAGCTACATAGGCTGGCGGATTAACACCAAAGTATCCGGCCACCAATACGGCAAAGAATATTGATATTCGCGCATAGCGCAGCTCCTGCTTATCTGAAATGGAGGGCATAAAGGTACGTTTTAAAAAGTCATGGGCAACGGACGTGGAGATGACGAGCAGCAGGCCGGCAGCCGTGGATAGTGCAGCGGCAAGTGCTCCGGCGGCCACCAGTGCAACAACCCAATTTGGTAGTCCTGCAATCTCAGGATTCGCCAAAACCATGATATCTCTGTTTACAGTTAATTCGTTTTTGTCAGGGTCGCCTACATATTGAATTAGGCCATCGTTGTTTTTGTCCTCAAACACAATTAAGTTGGTTTTCTCCCATTTGCTAAACCACTCAGGCATGTCCGTATATTGCGCGTTGCTTACAGTGTTGATGAGGTTGGTTCTAGCGAAAGCGGCTACAGCAGGCGCAGTCGTGTACAAGATGGCAATGAACACCAACGCGTAGCCTGCAGATTTGCGTGCATCTCTCACATTAGGAACTGTGAAAAAGCGAATGATCACATGGGGCAATCCGGCGGTGCCGAACATCAAAGCAGCTGTAATGAAGAATACGTCCTGTGTACTGCGCTGACCTTGGGTATACGCAGCAAAGCCTAAGTCTTGGCCCAACCCATCTAGGCGCTCGAGTAGATAGCCACCACCAAATGCTTCAGTGAGTTCTGAGCCAAATCCGACTTGGGGGATAGCTTGTCCTGTCATTAAGATGGAAATGAAGATCGCCGGAACCATGAAGGCGAAAATTAGCACGCAGTATTGAGCGACTTGGGTGTAAGTAATTCCTTTCATGCCGCCTAATACAGCATAGAAGAAAACGATCGCCATGCCGATGATTACGCCAGTTGTGATATCCACTTCAAGAAAACGAGAAAAGACGATTCCAGCCCCCTGCATTTGACCGCATACATAGACAAACGAAACAACGATAGCGCAGAAGACTGCGACCAGGCGAGCGGTTCGTGAGTAATACCGGTCACCAATAAAGTCAGGAACAGTAAACTTTCCAAACTTACGTAGATAGGGTGCTAAAAGCAAAGCTAACAATACATAGCCGCCTGTCCACCCCATAAGGTAGAAGGCGCCGTCTCTGCCGAGGAAAGAGATTAAGCCGGTCATTGAAATAAAAGAGGCGGCGGACATCCAGTCGGCTGCGGTCGCTAATCCGTTGGCCAGTGGTGGAACACCTCCGCCAGCAACATAAAACTCATCTGTTGAGTCAGCTCTAGACCAAATAGCAATTCCTATATATAGGCCAAAGGTTAGAAAAACGAAAATATATGTCCAAAGCTGCACACTCATTTCGACTCTCCACTGCTTGCGTTTTTGTCTTCATCTATTGCGGCTGCATAACGCTCATCTAACTTATCCATCAAATAGATATAAACGAGAATAAGTATAACGAATACGAAAATAGAGCCTTGCTGAGCTATCCAAAAACCTAGTTTGAAGCCGCCAAACTGGATTGTGTCCAATGCATCTACAAATAAGATTCCACAGCCAAATGATATGAAAAACCAAATTGATAGGAGTGATAGGACAATACGAAGATTACTCTTCCAGTAATCTTTTGCGTGTTGACTAGGCATGATGAGGCTCCGCGGCATTGTTATTATTGGGTTAAGGAGCTGGAAACAACATCGTTAGTAACAATAAGTTACTGAATTAAAGACACATTTCCAAACACCAACGATGTTATCACTTTACAAATTCAGGGTATAGCTGCGGCTTTTGGCTCTAATTATGGTAGTGGCCTTGTCTATTCAGTCTTGTCTACTAGACTTAGTCGAAGAACTTTAGGTTTAAGCGGCCAGGTATTGATGAACAACTCTATCCACACAACCTTACATCGAGTACGCGTAGCTTTATTGATAGGTTTCTCGATAGCAGTTATTGCCGTTGCGGTTGCGTTTTTTGCCTACAATGTTGATGTAGAAAGCTCAACATACACCTTCAGTGGCGATGACTTAGTATTTGCCGCGCTGTTAGCTATCGCCGGGTTGTGGGTAATTAGTGCCGCGCTGTTTCTCCGACTAGAAAAAGTATTGCTTAGCCAAGCTGATCAAATTCATGAATCCAATGAGGACCTCAGGCAGAGGGTTCAAGCTCGCACTACAGATCTTGAAAAGGCTTCCGCCGATTTGCAAAAGTCACTGCAAGCCAAAAGTGAGTTTTTAGCCACGATGAGCCATGAAATCCGTACGCCTATGAATGGCGTTTTAGGTATGTCTCAGCTATTGGTTGAGACCAATCTCAGTGAACGTCAGCGCCGGTATGTGAGCATTATCAATGCTTCAGGAAAAGCACTTCTGGAGGTGTTGAACAACGTGCTTGATTTTTCAAAGATTGAAGCCGGTAAAATGGAGGTCGAAAATATACCTTTCGATCTTCAGAGCTTGGTGGATGAATGCTTGGGAATCTTTTCGTTAAAGGCGCAGGAGCGAAAAGTTAACCTGTATGGAGGGCTCTCCCCTGAAACTCCAAGAATTCTTAACGGTGATCCTACGCGTCTACGGCAGGTCTTGGTAAACCTTATTTCTAATGCAGTTAAATTCACATTCGATGGCGACGTGTCGCTTCAGGTCGCTGTATGTCAGGAAGAAATTCTGGCCTTGAATAGGATAAAGCTGCATTTTCTAGTAAAAGATGAAGGGATAGGCATAGACGATGCGCAACAGCAAAAACTGTTTAAAGCATTTTCGCAATCCAATTCATCAACCAGTAGAAAATTCGGAGGCACAGGGTTAGGGCTGGTGATTAGCCGCCAGTTACTGCATTTGATGGGCGGTGACATTAAAGTCACGAGCAAGGAAGGAGAGGGCTCGGTTTTCTGCATTGAGTTAGAACTAAGTGTTCTAGCAGAGCAGGAAAGCGCTACTTACCGACTTGCTGAGAGTTCGCTTAAGGGGGTTACTGTGCTCGTGGTGGAGTCACCTAACGCCGCTAAGCTCTACTCACAGCAGCTACGTCATTGGGGTGCCACGGTGTGCTCAGCCAGTAGTCGATCGGAGGCGGTAGAAAGAATAAAGTCAATCGACGAAGATCGAGTTATTCAGGTACTTGCAGCAATTTCCCTGGTGGATGGTAGCGGCCTTGATTTAGTAGAAGACCTTGAGGGGCAATTTCCGGGGCGAAAATTTCAGATTATGATAATTGCGCCAATAACATCTGACTGTATCGATGTTCCCCCGCCTGGTATCCATAAAATAATAGAAAGACCTATAACTTCGAGCGTTCTGCATCAGGCGGTAACTCGCGCCTCGGAAACGCAGCCTTCAAGCTATTCAAATCCTGTATCATTGCCTTTTAGGCATGACTTTGGTGATATAAAGGCTCTAGTGGCGGAGGATAATAAAATAAATCAATTGGTTATTAATGGGATTTTAAAAAAATTCAATATTACCCCTACAATCGTTGAAGATGGTGCTGACGCGGTGAGTGCGATTAAGTCAGGCAGTGAGTTTGACTTAATTCTTATGGATTGTGAAATGCCTGTAATGGATGGGTGGGAGGCCGCTGAAGTAATTCGGGCGCGAGAAGCGAGTCAAAAAGTGTCGACCCCTATAAAAATTGTAGCCTTGAGCGCACATGTTATAGAGGACCCCAAAAAGAGAGCGATCGCGTCAGGGATGGATCGGTTTGTTTCTAAGCCCGTAAACATTGATTCGGTTGGAGAGATTTTGCATGAATACTTTCCTCGGCCTCCTGAATCTCACTGCGAAGAAAGCGGGCACAATTTATAACAGCGTCGTTTAGTGATTCTAACTTTTGCGCAACAGGTCCTGAATCCTGATTTGCAAAACGCGTTTCTTAGCGTCATTCGCCCGTAGAAATTCCCTGTGTATTTGCCTTAATTGCTGTCTATCTAGTTGCGTATTTTTGGTCAGAGCACGGTTAATGCCCTCATCACCATTTTCAAGAATATCCATCGCTTGTTGTTCAATGGCCTTCTTTTTTTGATTTTTATCACTCTGATAGCTGGACGATAGTACTTTGTTTAATTTTTGTGTTATCGCGTCAACGTCACTGTCGCGCATAACCCTGCCGATGAATTGAAGCTGACGGCGTTTAGCTTCATGGCTGTTGGGCAGTCGATTATATTCATGAATCACATCAAACGCTTCCTCACTCAATGGGAGTTCATTGAGTTGGGCGTTGGTGAGTTCAGTCAAACGTTTGCCTAACACCTGCATCGCATCAGCTTGACGCTTTCGCTGGCTTTTGCTGATGATGTTGTCTTCATTTTCAATGTTCATGTTATATAGAAAACCTGTGCTAATCCGAGGAATGCTAAAAAACCTACGGAATCTGTGACGGTAGTTAGTGCCACCGAGCCGGCCAAAGCCGGATCAATATTAATTCGCTTCAAGAATAGAGGTAGATAAGCACCAGCCAGAGCTGCTGTCACCAAATTAATCATCATGGCAGCGGCAATGATGTAGCTGAGCTGGATGTCTCGGTACCATAGGAACGTGACTACGGAAATCACCAAGGCCCAGAGCATGCCATTGAGAACAGCAACCCCGAGCTCTCTGGTTAATAACCAACGGCTATTAGATGCGCTTATGTGACCTAGGGCCAAGCTGCGTATAACAAGGGTGAGGGTTTGCGTGCCTGCAACGCCGCCCATATTGGCGACAATAGGCATTAAGACCGCAAGATAAACCACTTGATCTAAGGTGTCTTGAAAAAGATAAATGACAAAGGACGTAAAAACCGCTGTCATGAGGTTAACGCCGAGCCAAAGGGCTCTTCTTCTTGCGGTTTTGAATACCGGCGCGAATGTGTCGTCTTCCTCATCTAAGCCGGCCATACTCATCAATGAGTGCTCGGCGTTATCTCTAATAACATCGACCACGTCGTCAATAGTGATTCGGCCAAGAAGCTTGCCCGAACTATCCACTACCGGTGCTGAAACCCAGTCATGTTGTTCGAATAGCTGGGCGACTTGGGCCGCCGGCATATCCACCGGGATAGCTTGGATATCTTCTCTCATGATCTCTCTGACAGTAGTCAGGGGATCCGCTACAAGCATATCCCGCAGCGAAAGGATGCCTAGAAACTGGTCTTCTCGGCTAACAACTAGAAGGTTGTCAGTCATTTCTGGGATGCGATCATGTCGGCGAAGATAGCGCAGAACTAATTCTATAGTGTGATTTCGGCGCACTGTAATAGTGTCCGTATTCATTAACCCGCCAGCGGTGTCTTCATTGAAGGCAAGAATGGTTACCATTCGATCACGGTCTTGCTGGTCCATAGCTTGCAGGACTTCGCGGGTGACTTGTTGTGGCAACTGTTGCAGTATGTCTGCTATGTCATCTGTTTCGAGCCCTTCGGTCAGCTCAACAACTTGAGCAGCATTTAGTTCGCTGAGGATATCGTTCTGTAAATCCTCATTCAGATACTGAATAACCTCGCCTTCAGAATTTTTATCTACCAATTGCCAAAGGATGCTTCTCGTTTTGGGAGGTGAAGACTCAAGTAAATGAGCGATACCCGCTGTTGGAAGCGTTTTTAGCATCTGCCTAACTTGATAAAGAGAGCCACTATCCAGAGCTTGGTTAAGTTCGAAGACGGGGTCTTTAGGGAATTGAGAGTCGTTAGGTGGAGTCATTTTTTGCTCTTATTGAACATATTAGCTAGCTTGCGCTCGGTGATTCGTTGCAATGCTTGTGCCCGTATTGCTGGGATGGCGCAATTCTACCGGGTTTTGTTCTACAAAAATCGGTAGAAAAAAGTAATTTCTTGATTGGCAGGAGCCAGTGTAGCAAGCCAAGAGTTGAAAGGCCTGCCAGTTTATTCTGCTTCGTCGAACCGCTCATTTATAAGTGTTTTTATCGCTTTCATTGCTTGCTCTTCATCGCGGCCTTCGATTTCAAGCTTCAAAACAGTACCCTTGGTGGCTGCTAGCATCATCAGTGACAAAATACTTTTTCCGTCAACCATTTTTTCTTGGCCAATTTTGATGGTGCTGCTAAAACTACTAGTAAGTGTTACAAGTTTGGATGCCGCTCTGGCATGCAGTCCTGCATTATTGATTATTTCGGTTTTGGCTTCCAACATGGCTATGGCCCCATTTTCTCTATTTCGCGTTCATCTATTTCGCGTTCATCTATTTCGCGTTAATCTAATTCGCGATGACGAACTTGGACGTTATTGATTTTGTCAGCGAATCTTTTTCTTAACTGTTCGCATATGTAAACAGATCGATGTTGACCGCCAGTGCAGCCAATACCTACTGTCATATAGCTGCGATTGTTGCTTTCAAATGAGGGCAGCCACTTAATCAGGTATTGAGAAATATCGTCTAGCATTTCTGTGACAAGAGATTGCCTGTCGAGAAAATCAATGACCGCGCTATCTCTGCCGGTAAGTCCGCGCAGTGACGTGTCCCAATAAGGATTGGGTAGGCACCTAACATCGTAAACTATATCGGCATCAACTAGAATGCCGTTCTTGAATCCAAACGACTGGAATGCTAGCGCTAGACTCGTATCTTTGTTTTCTACCAAGCGACTCTTGATGGTATCTCTGAGTTCATGCAATGACATGCTGCTTGTGTTGATTGAAAGAGTAGCCATAACCGAAATCGCTTCAAGTAATTCTGATTCCTTATCGATCGCTTCTTTCAGTCCAACGCTACCGGAAGTTAATGGATGCTTCCTGCGGCTTTCGCTAAATCGTCTTAAAAGAGTTTGACTGTTAGCATCCAAAAAGATGACTTCAGTTGGGAAGGACTGCGCCTCAATGTCAGATATGATGCTTGGGACTTGTTCTAAGTCCGATGATATATTTCTGGCATCAATACTAACTGCCACGTTGGCTGTCCCAATATCTCCAGATGACACTCTTTGGGCTAGAGCTGGCAGCAAGCTTGCTGGCAAATTATCTATACAATAATATCCCCTATCTTCGAGGATGTGGAGCACAGTACTTTTGCCTGACCCGGATCTACCGCTGATAATTGTTAGCTTCATACTCGCCACCTTGAGGCATTGAAGCCCGCTGATCGATTAGCATAGTGCTGATTACTGCTGTTGTTAATAAGTAATCGCGATGTTGTATAGATCTTCAGAGTCTTGAGTATTTCTCAGTGTATAGCAAAAATCTTTATCACTGAATAATCTGGCAAGTCCCGCAAGTGTCTCTATGTGTTCATCTGTCTTTTGTTCTGGAACAATTAAAACGAAAATAATGTCGACTGGACTATCGTCAATGGAATCGAAATCGATTGGTTCTTTCAATGTGATTAGCATGCCGACAATATCTGAACAAAGAGGAACGCGGCAGTGGGGTATTGCGATTCCAGCCCCAATTCCAGTGCTGCCTAGTTGCTCACGCGCCATCAATGAGTCAAAGACCTCACCGGCATCCAATTTGTTGTTTGTATCAGCAAGATGCTCACTAATCGTTTTCAAAATACGTTTCTTGCTACTGCCTTCCATCCGACAATGGCATCTAGCCTGACTTAAAATATTCTCTAGTTCCATTACTGCTTTTTCTTTAACCTCTTGTTTTTATAAGATTTTAATTAAGTGGTGTGGGTGGCGATCCGAATTATTCAACTAGGCGCTTGCGCTCGTTCGAAGGCGGAATTGACAAAGATTCGCGATACTTTGCGATTGTACGCCGGGCAACGTTTATACCTTTCTCCTCTAGTAACGCTGTGATTTTACTATCACTTAGTGGTTTACGTACATTCTCAGCTGCCACTAATTTCTTAATTATTGCGCGAATAGCTGTAGAGGAGCACTCGCCACCACCTTTGGTGGAGACATGACTGGAGAAGAAATATTTAAGTTCAAAAATACCTCGAGGCGTATGCATATACTTTTGCGTTGTGACACGAGAAATAGTTGACTCATGCATACTGACCGCCTCTGCAATGTCATGCAAAACCAAGGGCTTCATAGCTTCTTCGCCATATTCAAGGAAACCTTGTTGGTGCTCAACAATTCGTGTTGATACTTTCATGAGGGTTTCATTACGGCTTTGCAAACTTTTAATGAACCAGCGAGCCTCTTGTAAATTATCCCGTAGATAGTTGTTGTCATTGCTCGTGTCTGCTCGTTTAACGAGAGAGGCATAGCTACTATTTATTCTGATTTTTGGGGCGGTTTCAGGGTTCAGGTCAACCTTCCACTTGCCCGATTGCTTGGTAACGATCACATCGGGGATAACATAAGTGGTGGTGGGAGGAGAAATCGCAGAACCTGGCCTAGGATCAAGACTTTCTATCAGGTCTATGGCAACCCTAAGCTCAGGTTCTTTTAACTTGGTTCGACGCATTAGCTGAGCGTAGTCGCGATGAGCAAGCAATTCTAAATGTTCACCGACTATCAGCTTAGCATGAGCTATCTGTTGCGCTGATTCGGGGTCTTCAAGGTGGTCTAATTGGGTTTTTAAACACTCGGAGAGATTGCGGTAGCCAACTCCTAAAGGATCAAATTGCTGAATACGGTGGAGAACAGCGATGACTTCATCGAGCTCTATTTCCAGCTCAGCGTCGAAGCCAGATAGAATGGACTCAACATCAACCGTTAACATCCCGTTGGCATCGATAGCATCAATGATTGCATAGCCGATGGAGAGGTCTGTCTCAGACAGCGGTGTAAGATTGAGCTGCCAGTGCAGATGATCTTGAAGTGTTTCTTCTGCTGTATTTCTAGATTCGAAATCGGCTGATTCTGAGTCAAATGAAGACGAAGAAGGCTGAGTATTAGGATAGATGTCATCCCAATTGCTGTCTACGCTTAAGTCTGTGGGGATATTGTCTTGCCATTCGGATTCGTCGGAAGTCTGATAATCGCTATCCGATGCCTCTTCTGAAGGCGCGGTGTCACTTTTAACCTCTTGCTGGGTATTAGCATCTGTCTGAGATTCACCAGCATCGTCTTCTTCTATCAGTTCAAGCATAGGGTTTGATTCTAACGCTTGATGGATTTCTTGTTGCAAATCTAAGGTAGATAGCTGAAGGAGTTTGATCGCTTGCTGAAGCTGGGGGGTCATGGTCAATTGTTGACCAAGCTTGAGCTGTAACGATAATTTCATAGTGTTAGGAACTGACGTGTTCTGCCCAGCATGGTGCTGTGCGATTGCAAAAAGGATGATAAGTATAGCAAGTATCATGCCTGTTTTAATAGCTGCATTTACCAGCCGGTAATGAGCTCTATTTTGGCGCCTAATTTCGCCCGTTAGTAAAAACTTCTACATGTAAATTATTGATAAATATATACTATTGTTAGGTTTTATAAAAATCTCGATGAGCCTGCTAAACGAGAGGGATGCTAGGAACGCTAGCTTTTTATTTCTACTGAAGAATGGGTGGGAGTTAATAGCGGTGATAAGAGAGGCTTGAGGCGGAGGAGGGGTCACTGGCTAAATTCGGAACTGGTCTCCAAGATAGACCTCTCGGACTTTATCATTGCTTATGATTGCGTTCGCATCACCTTCGGCGATTATTTTACCTTCGCTTACTATGTAGGCATTTTCACAAATATCGAGAGTTTCTCTTACGTTGTGGTCTGTTAAAAGCACACCAATACCGCGTGACTTCAAATGCTTAATTATCTGCTTAATATCACTTACTGAAATCGGATCCACGCCTGCAAAAGGCTCGTCGAGCAAAACAAATTTTGGGTCAGTTGCAAGGGTTCGCGCTATCTCGGTTCTGCGCCGCTCGCCGCCTGACAAGCTTTGGCCTTTGTTGTTGCGAATGTGGCCAATATTAAATTCGTCTAGTAACGATTCCATTTTATTGTGCCGCTCGGAGCGATTAAGGTCTTTTCTGGTTTCCAGAATCGCAAGGATGTTTTGTTCCACAGTCAATGTGCGAAATATTGAAGATTCCTGAGGTAAATAAGAGAGTCCGTGGCTAGCTCTTTGATGAATGGGAAGATTTGTTAGGTTATGTCCAGCAAGCTTTACGCTCCCGCTATCGGCACGTACTAAACCTACAATCATATAAAAACAGGTTGTTTTACCCGCTCCATTAGGCCCTAGCAAGCCGACGATTTGACCTTGTTCAATGCATATTGAAACGTCTCGAACTACCTCGCGCCCCTTGTAGCTTTTAGCGAGGTTGGATGCCTCAAGCATAAAACTACTCTTCAACTTGGCTGAGCAATCCCGTGCACGGGCCGGTTGCTTTTCTTATAAGATCGGGGTTGGGTAAGTACACGATGGCAACGCAATCCATAGTTGTGTCCGGTGAGACGATATGAGCGTTACCTGCCAACTCTATGACTGTCTCACCAGTGGCGTCTTCAGTGAAAAGTAATATCGAGTCACTTGTGCCATTGACTGTGGACCCGTCTGGGTCAAGCTGCTGCTGATAGCTAACTGGTGTTCCGTGCACTGTCACTCTGATGAGTTCTCGCGTTAGTTTATCTTGTTCTAGGATAGCGCTGTCGCCCACTATCTTTAAGGTGCCTTGTGTCACAATGACGTTTTCTAGAAGGTTGAACGTTCTGATGTTACCTGTTTCCGTCATCATGGAATCACCGTCAGCACTCCATTCGACATTTTGAAGGATGGGTTTGGCAGATAGATCTTGTGCTGTACTCGTAAGATGTCCTGCTAAAATAATTGCGCTTATGAGTGTCGGTTTCAATAGAACCTGTTTAATCTGTGGGCGGCTGTACATAAATCCCTCTTATATTTCGATGAAAAACAATCTCATCAGAATTTAAATCAGCATCCATACCGACTGCACTTTGACGTATCGAGCTGGTTTCAACTACTACAGGCTGGTCGGTCTTTAGCGTTTCCAATTGCGGATTAAGAATAAGTTTCTGGGTCGTCATTACAGTCCGATTACCAAACTCATCTAAGCTGTAGACCTCGACATTACCGGATAATTCAATAGTACGCATTTCTTTGTTATTGCTCATGGATGCGGATGAGATGACGCCAGTGTCTGCGACCACATTCCATTGCGATTCACCATTTTGAAACAAGCGCACAAAGGGTTTGTCTAATTCTGTTGAATCATCGTTGTATTGAACCTGCCTATTTGCTTGCAAAGTGTAGTTGATTTCGCCGTTGACGTCATATATTACAGTGTTGATGCCGACAGAGTATGCATTAAAATCGATTGTTCCTACGCGGCTTGGATCGTCGCTAGGGCTAGTAGGTATTAGTTGCTCATAATTAGCAGCAAAGGCAATAGCGAGGAGGAGTGAGGCGGCGGCGATAATAAGTTTTTGCATGAGTCTCGCTCAAGGCTTTGTGATAAAAGTTTATTATGAATAAGCTTATTGGGAAGTGTTATACACTTATTGATCTAGCAACTCTTGATAAAGTCCTTGAGCCTTCAGCAAATAGTCAGCAACTTCTCGAACAGCGCCTTCACCACCGCGGCGTTCAGTGACAAAGCTGGCTGCAGATTTCACGTCTGGGTGACCATTAGGAACGGATGCGCTCAGTCCAATAGCGCGCATAACAGCAAGATCTGGAAAGTCATCACCGACATAGCAAATCGTTGCCTTCTCGATATTATGGCCTGCTAAAATTTCGTCTAACGCGATTAATTTATCTTCTCTTCCTTGAATAAGGATTTCGATTCCTAGGTCTCGAGCACGTCGCTCGACCAGTTTGGAGGTTCTGCCGGTAATAATGCCAACTTGAATGCCAGATTTGATCAGCATCTTTATTCCGTGGCCATCCAAAGTGCTGAATGCTTTCATTTCTTCGCCGGAATTAGAAAACAATAGGCGACCGTCAGTCAAAACGCCATCGACGTCTAAAAGTAATAGTTTGATCCCGCGGGCGGCTGATTCACAGGCTTCTTGGTGTGTATTATAAATCAAGGTTATACCACCTGCGCTTTTAAGAGGTCGTGCATTTTAACGATTCCAACGACCTTGCCGGCTTCATTTCTGACAATTAAGACATAAATATTTGCATCTTCCATTAGCTTTACAGCTTCAGCGGCGAGAACATCTTCAGAAATAGATTTGTAGCTAGGTGAAATGATTTCACTAATCCTTAGTTGTTGGATATTTTTTCCAGAGTCTATTGTTCGGCGCAGGTCACCATCGGTAAAGACGCCGATTAAATCACCGTTTTCATCAATCACGGTGGTCATACCGAAACCTTTCTCGCTCATTACAGCAAGTGCTGCAGATAAGCTGCTGTCCAATTTCACGGATGGTATTTCGGTCCCTGAGTGCATCACGTCTTTGACCTTTATAAGTAAGCGCCGTCCTAGGCTGCCGCCGGGATGTGATATCGCAAAATCATCGCGAGTGAAGCCGCGGGCCTCCAACAAAGCCATTGCGAGGGCATCGCCCAGAATCAAAGTCACTGTGGTGCTGCAGGTTGGGGCCAAGCCAAGAGGGCACGCCTCCTCACTTACACTGGCGTCAATGTTGGCATCGGCGGCCAAGGCAAGTTCCGAGGACGCGTTGCCAGTGAGGGTAATTAATTTCACACCCTTGCGTTTGAGAACAGGTAAAAGTATTGTAATTTCCGAAGTGTTGCCAGAATTTGATAGAGCAAGAACGACATCGTCGCTTGTAATCATGCCTATATCCCCATGGCTAGCTTCCGCCGGGTGGACAAAGTAAGACGGGGTTCCAGTGCTCGCAAACGTGGCAGCTATTTTGTTCCCGATATGGCCAGATTTCCCCATGCCAGTGACTATAACTCGTCCTTTTGTATTAAGCATAATTTGGCAGGCAGACTCGAAGGTGCTGCCGATCCTGTCCGCAAGCAAGGCAGTGGCTCTGTTTTCTATCTCGATAGTGCGTATGGCACTTTCAATAAAAGGTGATTGAGAAGTTGGCTTTTCAGGCATGAGTAATTGCACCTAGTATGCATAGAATAGTAATTGCTTTGTCGGAAGTTCAGCGGTGAGCTTAGCTATTGAGTTGAAACATCATAACCGTAAACCAGCCGCAATAGATTGACAACAATCCGATACCATTTAATCTGCTGATAGTAGAGTTTTTCTTGATTCCGCGGTAGCAAACTAATGCTAGTAAAAGAGTAAGAAGTAAAACTGTCGAGTAATCCCTGTAAAGAAGGGCCGCCTCTACTGGGCCTGGGCTGAGTAGACCGGGAAAGGGCAGCACTGCCAGCAAATTTAGAATGTTCGATCCAACAATATTGCCAATAGCCAAGTCGTGGTGGCCTTTGAGTACACAAGTCACTGATGCCGCTAGCTCGGGTAGGCTGGTGCCTAAAGCGACAACTGTAAGACCAATAATCCCGGTAGAAACATCAAGTGCTCCGGCGATAGAGGTTGCCGCAGCCACCAAGGCTTCAGCGCTCAACACCAGCAATGCCAACCCTAAACCTAAGTAGGCGCCGGCTTGTAGATTACTTACATGGGAGAACTCGTCGCTCTGAATCTCAGGCGCTGAGTTAGATTTTGCTTTTTTTCGAAATAATTTGTAACCGAAGTAAAACGTTATTGTAATCAAAACAATAGCATCAAACGCGCCTAAGTGAAGATCCAGTAGCAATGCTCCTGTCGCGAGGGTAACCATGATGAGAGCAGGTATTTCTTTTTCAATCAAGGACGCAGGGGGTTTCAACGGGCTGATGATAGCCGCTATTCCTAACGCTACACCCACGTTGAACATGTTCGAACCGAGTGCGTTTCCAATTGCCAATTCTGGTTCACCTTCCCAAGCTGAGGCGGCTGAAGAGAATATTTCAGGGGCAGATGTTCCGAACGCAACTATGGTGAGCCCGATCATTAGGGGAGAAATGCCCCAATTTCTGGCGAGCGCAGAAGCGCCGAATACAAATTTATCCGCTCCCCAGATTAAACCGATAAATCCGAGGACGATGATGACAGTATCGAGGAGCATAAATCGTAGGGTTCTGTCCGACTTCGAGGAAGCCGACAATTAGAATGGTGTTTGTAGTTGTTTGCAAGTAATAATTTATTGAACTGAGCAATTCATGTAAACTTAACCCTCTTGTTTTGATTCAGCCTTGGTTAATCTCCTCAGGCTATCATCACATTTCTCATATTAACACCTAGGTAAGTTACCAGCGCGCCGGTAATTCAATGCCGATTAACTGGCTTTTGTTAAATTGGCTTATGGTGAGTTGTTTTTTGTAGGACTTATTTGGAGATAAGTGCATGAAATTATTGATTAAAACTCTTGGAATGACGGCGCTGTTGGGCATGCTTTCTGGATCATTGCTGGCGCAAGACAAAACAGCGGTAGAAACAGCAGAGCTGGGTGTGCAGGCGTTACTGGATACGGCAGCCACCTCGAAAGAATTCTTCCTGAGCGATCGTGACCGCTACTTTGGTGAGATTGAAGCGGTGCTTAATAGCTTCGTTGACTTTAATGCTGTCGCGACAGTTGTGATGAACCGTTTTGCTGAATCTGCAAGTGAGGCCCAGACGGAACGATTTGCCGATATCCTTAGAACCACGCTGACCCGTTTTTACGGAGCGTCGCTGGTGTCATACAACGGTGAGAAATTGGTTTTTCTCCCGCCGGAAAACCCAAACACCGATCCGAAGGCGGATACCGTGGTTGGCATGGAGTTGCAGGGTGACTTGAATTTCAAGCTGCAGTACCAAATGTTTCTGAATGAAGATGAACAATGGAAGCTTAAAAACTTAAGTTTGGCTGGCATTAATCTTGGTAGACAATATTTCACTCAATTTTCGGCCCTAATGTCTCAGCACGGTAATGACATAGATGCCGTGTTGAATAACTGGAAGTAGCAGGGAGCTAAACGTTGGATACAAATAAAATAGAAGCCTTACTTGAGCGGCAGTTTAGTGGCGATGAAATCGCAGTAGATGGTGGGGATGGCAAATACCAAGTATCTATTGTGAGTGATTTTTTTGCCGGGCTAAATCAAGTAAAACGACAGCAAGCCGTCTATAAGATACTGAATGAACATATCGCCAGCGGAGCTATTCATGCGGTTTCAATGCGTCTCAAGACCTCTGACGAAAGTTAATCGCCAGGCCCACTTACTTTAGGACAACTATGGACAAATTATTAATCACTGGCGGTGTGCGACTTGACGGTGAAATTCGAATTGCAGGAGCGAAAAATTCTGCCTTGCCGATTCTGGCTGCCACTTTGCTTACCAGAGACACCGTGCAAGTTTGTAATCTGCCTCATTTATACGACATAACCACGATGATAGAGCTGCTTGGTTGTATGGGGGTTCAGCCGGTAATCGATGAAAAATTGAATGTTGAGGTTGATAGCAGCACGATTGAGCATTTTAGCGCTCCGTATGAGTTGGTTAAAACTATGCGAGCTTCAATTCTAGTGTTGGGCCCGCTTCTTGCTCACTACGGCGAGGCGGAAGTGGCACTTCCTGGGGGGTGCGCCATCGGCAGTAGGCCAGTCAATTTGCATATAACTGCACTTGAAGCAATGGGCGCGGATATCAAAGTTGAAGATGGATATATTAGAGCCTCGGTTAAAGATAAGCTGAAGGGGGCTCACATCTTTATGGACTTGGTTACCGTCACAGGTACCGAGAATGTGATGATGGCGGCGACTCTTGCCACAGGTGAGACAATTATTGAAAATGCCGCAAGAGAGCCAGAAGTTGTAGACCTAGCAAATTGTTTAGTGGCAATGGGTGCCAAAATAAAAGGCCAAGGGACAGATACCATCGTTATTCAAGGAGTGGATAAGCTTCATGGATGCAGCTATTCAGTTATGCCTGACCGTATTGAAACGGGTACCTATCTGATCGCGGCGGCTGCAACAAGAGGTCACATTAAAGTCAAAGATACCCAGCCTAATATTTTGGAAGCTGTGTTGCTCAAGCTAGAACAGGCAGGAGCTGATATTAAGGTTGGTGAAGATTGGATTGAATTGGATATGCACAATGAGCGACCTAAATCAGTGTCGCTACGGACAGCGCCGTATCCGGCATTTCCGACGGATATGCAGGCTCAATTTACAGCCCTTAATGCTATAGCCTCTGGGACTGGTTCGATAACAGAAACAGTCTTTGAGAACCGATTCATGCACGTGCATGAAATGAATCGGATGGGCGCATCGATTCAGGTGGAAGGCAATACTGTGATCGTAACTGGCGTTGACTCGTTGAATGGAGCTCCTGTAATGGCTACGGACTTGCGCGCTTCCGCTAGCCTTATTATCGCGGGTTTGGTTGGTAAAAACGAAACCATAGTAGATCGAATCTATCATATAGATCGTGGCTATGAGTGTATTGAAGAGAAGCTTCAGCTACTTGGTGCCAAAATCAAGCGCCTTCCTGCTTAAGCTCGACCTTAAACCCGGTATTGACAGAATATAAGCCAATGAGTAGTTCTGAACTTGTAATAGCATTGACCAAAGGGCGCATCCTTGAAGAGACGCTCCCCCTTTTTGCGCTGGCGGGAGTTGTCCCAGCTGAAGACATATCGAAAAGTCGCAAGCTACTGTTCGACACCAATCTGCCTCACGTGAAATTGATGGTAATTCGAGGGGCGGACGTCCCAACATATGTCGAATTCGGAAGTGCTGATATGGGCGTTGCGGGCAAGGACCTCATATTAGAATATGGCGCCGAAGGGTTCTATGAACCACTAGACCTTAAGATAGCAAAATGTCAGTTGATGACAGCGCAGCCAGTTGGCGCGAAGGCTAAGACGGATCGACTTAAGGTCGCTACTAAATTTACCAACGTAGCGAAACGTTATTTTGCCGAGCAAGGCCAACAAATAGAGCTTATTAAATTGAATGGAGCATTAGAACTCGCTCCGTCGCTAGGCCTTGCTGATACGATCGTCGATATTGTAGACACAGGTAAGACATTGAAAGCGAACGGCTTAGAGCCGAAGCACGTGATTGCCGAAATAAGCTCTAGAGTGATAGTAAACAAGGCCTCGATGAAAATTAAGAATGCAATGATTCGAGACATTCTTGGAAAGCTCCGGGCCGCAGTAGAAAATTCACAGTAGTTCTGATCTGAACCCACCTTAGTATTCGTTTTAAAAACTATGACCAATAAAACTTCTATTCGCCGAATTGCCACTAATGACCCCGATTTTAAGAAGAACCTTATAGGTATTCTCGATCGAGATATGTTGATAGCGGAGTCTATTACCAGCACCGTTAGTGAAATCTTAAAAAATGTCCGAGAAAGAGGCGATGAAGCCTTAATCGAGTATACAAAAACTTTCGATAAGTTTGCCGTTGATAGCATCAATGATTTGGTAGTTAGTCCAGAGCAAATGGATCAGGCGCTGGCTAGCATTAGTGACAAACAAAGAGAAGCGCTTAGCGAAGCGGCTAAACGCATTCGTCACTACCACGAGAAACAAAAACAGGGTTCCTGGCAATACCAAGAGCCAGACGGTTCCGTATATGGGCAAAAAGTTAGCCCATTAGAGAGGGTTGGCGTTTACGTGCCCGGAGGCAAGGCCAATTATCCTTCATCTATGCTTATGCTGGCGATTCCTGCCCAGGTTGCTGGTGTTAAAGAAATTGTTGCAACGGTGCCAACTCAGCTTGGAGCAGATGGAAATTTAGTTTTTGCAGCGGCAGCCCTAGCCGGTGTCTCACAAGTGTTTACAGTTGGCGGCGCACAGGCGATTGCCGCTCTTGCCTACGGCACTAAAACTATTTCCAAAGTGGATAAGATCGCCGGCCCAGGCAATGTCTACGTGGCCGCTGCTAAAAAAATGGTTTTCGGTGAAGTCGGCATAGATATGGTGGCTGGTCCGTCGGAGCTAACCATTGTTTGCGATGGTGAGACTGATCCAGACTGGATAGCCATGGATATGTTTTCGCAAGCCGAACATGATGAGCAAGCCCAATCAATTCTGATATCAACAGATAAGTCTTTTATTGATCGCGTGCAACAAAGCATCGATGCTCTTTTGCCCACCATGGATCGCCAAACCATAATCAGAACGTCATTAGAGAACCGTGGCGTTTTTATTTACGCTAAAGATATTGCCGATGCCGCAGAAGTTGTTAATGAAATCGCGCCAGAGCATCTTGAGCTTTCCGTGGCTCACCCAAATGACATGTTAGAGTTAATCGATAACGCAGGGGCGATTTTTCTTGGTCGTTATACAGCTGAAGCTCTCGGGGATTATTGTGCAGGACCCAGTCATGTTTTGCCGACGTCGGGAACCGCTAGATTTTTCTCTGCTTTAGGTGTGTACGACTTTCAAAAGCGTAGCTCTGTGATCCAGTGTTCTG
>JBLHTH010000027.1:0-31243 GCA_047627195.1 Pseudohongiellaceae bacterium
GAAGAAGCACCATATGCTTACCTGATTCCCCAAGATCAAACTGACAGGGACTCAACAAATTTTATGCTTGGTGCTCTAGAGCGTCACGCAATTGAGGTACAGCGGGTCACTCGGACAAGTAGCTATGGCGATGTCGAGGTGCTGCAAGGCGATCTCTTGATCAAGTTGAATCAACCCTACGGTCCCTTGGCAAAAACACTTATGGAGAATCAGGATTTCCCTTCTGATGTTGAAGTGCCTCCTTATGATGATGTCTCTTGGACGTTTGGCTTAATCTATGGAGTCGATGTTATTGAGATAGATGATATTGATGTATTGGAGCACCGAGTAGAGCTCTATGAGGATGGTGATCAGTTTTTGCCAAAACAGGAATTGCCAAGGGGGGGGGATGTCTGG
The DNA here is from genome assembly GCA_047627195.1 of Pseudohongiellaceae bacterium. Classification (GTDB taxonomy): domain Bacteria; phylum Pseudomonadota; class Gammaproteobacteria; order Pseudomonadales; family Pseudohongiellaceae; genus UBA9145. The sequence continues at coordinate 397 of JBLHTH010000027.1, forward strand.
GCGATCGGCAATCATGGCCAGCGTGAACTTGGTCCGGCGCGATTTGCTTTAGGTAATACGCCTGTTTGGATTGTCGAAGAAAGCTTTGAGGCGCGAGGGATTGATTTTCCCGCAGGAAGCTTGGTAATCGATTTAGCTAATGCTGACAGAGATGAAATCGAAGCTGTGCTAGCACAAACCCGTCTATCGGTAATCAATGTCCGGTCGATGCCTGATGTTGCAATGCATGAAGCAGACTTGCCTAGGATAGGGGTTTATCAGTCATGGATTTCAACTCAGAACGCTGGCTGGGTTCGCTACTCACTTGATGAGGCCAATATTCCTTATACTTTATTTTCAAAAGATAGAGCCCGTCAGGGTGATTTCCTTGACGACTTCGATGTCATTCTTATTCCTCATATACGCGGTGGCACGAGTCTTGGGCAAATCATTGGCGGTGTCGATCCGAAGTGGTCGCCGTTGCCTTACACCAATACAGTCGATACGCCGAGTCATGGGCATATTTTGAGCTCCGAGGATATTACTGGTGGTATGGGTTTTGAAGGCATGGCTGCGTTTGATGGCTTTATCCGCGGCGGTGGTACCTTGGTGACCTTTGGCTCTGCGGGCGTTCTAGCCAGCGATTCAGGCATTATGAGAGGTATTATTAAGCGTGACGCAGGCTCGATGAATACTCCTGGCTCAATAATGACGGCTAAAGTGACCGATTTTAGTTCGCCTCTAGTTTACGGTTATGGAGAGCTAAATCATGTGATGCGCGGTAACGCGCCGATTTTTTCGGTTGCAGACTATGATAGAAAATACTCTCCATTGCAGTTTGGCACTAAGCTACTCGAAGATGAGACTGAAGGTTCCGCTGACGATGATAAGGACAAAAAAGAACTTAGTCCTTTGGTTATTTCCGGTGGAATTGTCAAAGGTGAGAGTATTATAGATGGCGAGCCAGCGCTGATTAGCAAGCCGGTGGGAGACGGTCACGTGGTAATGTTTAATTGGAATCCAATGCATCGCCATGTCAACTTACATGACCATGGCTTTGTCTATAACGCGATTTTGAACTGGAATGATTTATAAGGCTTAGTGTCGATACTGTAAACAAAGGGAGGCGATACTATTGGCTCCCTTTGCTTATATTCTAGGATTTCATCCTCAGATTGTAATTAACTAAAAAGTTTTTTGTAGGTCTGAACAAAGTACGCCATTTCTTCAGGCTTCTGCATGCTCACTCTTGCCCACTTGGTAAAGGGAGCGAACGGTCGTCCAACCATTATTCCTTCGCTTAGCATGGATTTCTGGAAATCGGCGATTTCTATTCCGGTTTCAATGAAGCCAAAGTTGGCGTTGGATTTCACATAATTCACGCCAAGTTCATCGCACATGCCTTCAACTAGAGCCAATGATTCTTTATTGCGTGCCCTTGAGTAGTCTTGAAATGACATGTCTTGATAGCTGGCATAGGCGGCGTGCTGGCCAACAATATTAAGGCTGCCGGTTTTCTTGTTGTTCATGTCCTTTATGAGATCAGGATGTGCAAAACCAAAACCAACTCTCAGTGCCGCCATAGCGTGAATTTTCGAAGCTGTTCTAGCGACGATAATGTTATTGTGACCCTCGCCAACAAGACTTATCATACTTTCGAAGTCAGGGTTTTCTACAAACTCGTAGTAGGCTTCATCAACGAAGACTAGGCGATCCTTTGACACTTCAAGAACAAAATCCCGCATGGCATTCTTTTCGATAATCGAAGGAATCGGGTTGTTCGGATTACACAGATAAACCATTTTAGTATCTGGGCGAATGGCGCTGTACATCGCGGATAAGTCGATGTGCATTTTCTCATCCACAGGCACTCGAATTATTTCCGTACCCATGTTGGCGGCATAGCGAGGCAGCGCCTCGAAGGTTGGATAGGGCGCAACAATAGAACCACCTTCTAAACTAGCGATCAGTGCACTCACATTTAATATTTCACCCGAACCGGTGCCTACAGTCACATGGTCGTCCGGTATGTTTTCAATCCCGGCTACTAAAGAAATTAGCTGCTGTGTAATGCCGCCATATTTATTGGCATCAGCCATCGCGTTGTTGATTGCCTGCAATGCTACTCGGGAAGGACCGTAAGGGTTCTCGTTTGAACTGGCGCGAATTATATAATTAGGTCTAGAAACTTCAGCAAATGCTTGTTTGGTGAAGTTGATTGGTGGAGAAAAAGGTGTGCCTGGGATGCCCTGTAGACCAGCCGCACCGAGCAGAGTAGCGCCGCCTAAAAGAAACTTCCGACGATTAACATTAGCAGACATATTGATTCTCCAATTTTGGCAAAATTCAGGATTTATTCTCACGACCAATAACAAGAGTTTCGAAAGGGCAGCTGAATAAAAGTTATGTCTTTACGTCAAAGCAATTATCACGCCATAGTGAGGCCCAGTGTCTAAACTGCGAAGGGCGCTGTGCTTATTGGGCTATGGGTTTCTGGCAGGTTCTAACTGAAGTGAAGGGGTTTAAAATTGCTCAGATCAGGGGCAAACCCAGCGGTAAAACGCACACATTATGTGCCTGATTCCGCCGGTTCGCATCTGGCTACATGATACAGCTAAGCTTCTGCTTGGATCTCACTAGCAATGCGTTGTACATCGTCTAATACGCGAAGCAAGTTTCCGCTCCAAAGCATTCCAATTTCTTCTTCGGTGTAACCTCTGCGTACTAACTCAGCGGTTACGTTAAAAGTTTCAGATGCATCGTTCCATCCGTCTATCCCGCCGCCGCCGTCGAAGTCTGAGCTAATGCCAACGTGCTCCAGGCCAATAAGATCGACAATATAATCAACGTGGTCAGCGAAATCTGACACTGTTGCTTTAGGCGCTACCTTATTCACTTGTGCATTGGCTGTGCGAAACATAGCTTGCCTAGCCGTTGTATATGCGAGTGCTGCCACTGGGTTTAAAGCAGCTACTTGTTCTGGAGTAAGAGCTTCAAAGTTTAGTTCTGCAGCCACCTGCTCCATGATCTCGGCGCGACCTGTTTGCAAGAACACACGGCGAGCTTCGTTAATGTAGCTTCCAAACGCGACTGTTTGTACAACGCCACCGTTCTCTTTGACGCGCTGTAGTAATTCATCATTTAGGTTGCGAGTATGATTTGTTAATGCACGTGCAGATGAATGGGATGCAACTACTGGCGCGCGGCTAATATCTAGCATCTGTGAAATTGCATCGATGGACGGGTGGGATATGTCTACCATAATGCCCAATCTGTTCATCTGGGCAACGGCTTCTCTGCCCAACTCGCTAAGACCATTATGCAGGTATTCATTCGTCGCTTCGCCTGTTTGAGAATCTGCAAATTGACTATGACCGTTGTGAGAGAGGGACATATAGCGACCACCACGACGATGAAAATCTTCGATATTAGCCATATCTAGGCCGACGGGATAAGCATTCTCAATTCCTATCATTGCAACTTTTTTGCCTGCAGCGTCGATGCGCCGAACATCATCGGATGTATAAGCAAGTTCGATCTGATCCGGCGCAATCTCATCGGCAAGCCGATGGATGGCTTCAAATTTATCGATAGCGTTAGCATAGGCCGCCGCATAGCCTTCATCGTCGAGAGTATCTTGGCCGGTATAGACGATGAACCAAGCGACGTCTAAACCGCCTTCGACCATTTTAGGTAGGTTCACTTGCGTATCTAGATCATCGGTGTAGTTATTGTCAGGCGTAAAATTGCTGGTGTTGATATCAGCATGAGTGTCCAGCGTGATCACTCGTTCATGGATGCCCCTAGCTCTCGCTATCAGTTCCGCTTCCGATTCTGCTATTGGAGTAGAAGCTTGGCTAGAGGCTTCTTCCATAGCCGTATCAGGAGCAGATTCGCCACAGGCTGCGAGCAGCGTCAAAAGAAAAGAGAATGCTGTTAACTTGAATGGTGCTGAGCGCTTCATAGTAGTTAAAGTCATAGTGGTTAATGCCATAGTAGTTAAGGTCCCGGTAGTTAAGGTCCTAGTAATTAAGATAATAGCTAAAAGGTTATGGTGTCTCGATAATCACTTTAAAAAAGAGGCAATTGCGCTATCGAATGCGGTCGAAATTGAAACTTATCACTTCGGCTTCCAAACTAACATTAGCAGCTTAGGAAATTAGCAAGAAATAGCTAATTCTTATTTTGAAACTATATTACGAGCACGCCTCAGTTCGGCGGCGCAGTAGTCATTACGGTTCCAAGTCGGCGCGGGTCAGCTGCACCTTCCAGGCCATTTTCACCCAGTAAGATAACATGCAATCCAGAGATCTCTCCCTGGCTTTCCCGCACCTGATAGCCATACTCTGACAATGCGTCTGACAAGGCCGGTCCTGGTTCCACGCCAACTTCTACACGCACGGTTTGTCCACGGGCGATGATGTTGGGGAAATTTATCGCTTCTTGCACTGACAATTGCCAGTCGACAATGCCTACCAGGGTCTTCGCGGTATAGGCGGGGATAGAATTGCCTCCGGGGGAGCCGGTGACCATGAACAGGTCATTGTCTGCGTCAAGCACGATGGTCGGTGACATGGAGGAGCGAGGCCGGGCACCCGGGCGCACCATATTGGCAGCTTCCGGCTCGTCTGGATGATACTCCCGAGCGAAATCTGTCATTTCGTTGTTGAGTACAAAACCTGCTGCCCAGCGTTTAGAACCAAAGACTGACTCCACTGTCATCGTCGCTGAGACGGCATTACCTTCACTGTCCACGATAGAAAAATGCGTAGTGCCAGCAGGCTCCTTAGTACTGTCTTCGGCGAAAACGGCGGCACTGCCATTGCCTAAGACGAGCATAGGGTCACCATGGCCAGGCACTGCATCTGGCGCTATTGGGCTGTTGGCGCGAGACTCTAAATAGCGTGGATCAAGTAGCTCCGTCACCGGTACATCTACATGATCCGGATCACCAAAATAATAATCACGGTCGGCATAGGCGAGTCGCTGCGCGTCCACAAAGGCTTTAACTCGCTGAGTAAGCGTGGGGTCCGGTGGCAATAATTTATCATACAGGTTGGCTATCATAATCTGCATAGCGCCCGATGAGGGTGGGGGAGCTGCACATATATTCAATTCACGCCAGAGGCCACATACAGCAGGTCTTTCTATTACCTTGTAATTGGCCATGTCTTCCAAAGTGAGAGTGCCACCGTCTGTTCCTGCTTGCACGGCAGCGACTATAGATTCAGCAATCTCCCCGGTATAGAACGCCTCCGGACCTTCTGTGGCGACGCGGCGAAGAGTTGCTGCGTAATCAGGATTTCGAATGACTGCACCGGCTTGAAGTGGCTTGCCATCAGGGAAAAAATATTCTGCCGCACCGGCATTCTGATTAAGACGGCTGCGGCTTGCCATAGCTGGAAGATAATTCGCCATCTTGCTTGATACTTCAAAACCTTGTTCGGCGAGTGCAATGGCTGGTTCGAATAAGTCAGCCCAAGGTAGCTTGCCATAAGTATCGTGGGTGCTTTTATAGAGTGCAATAGTGCTGGGCACGCCCACTGCATTGCCGCTTTGGTTGGCATCGAAATAACCCATGGGGGTGTCATTATTCATGAACATATCGGCACGGGCGCCGCTGGGCGCCGCTTCACGACCGTCAAAAAAACGCACTTCTCGGTCAGAACGTTCGAACACTAACATGAAGCCTCCGCCGCCAAGTCCTGAGCTTTCCGGTTCAAGCAAACCAAGTACGGCATGCGCCGCGATGGCCGCATCGACTGCGTGTCCTCCAAGTGATAGCATCTGAGCTGCTGCTTCGGTGGCCAGTGGATTAGCTGCCGCGGCCATAAAGCCGTGAGACCACGAATTTTCCTGTGTCGATTCGCTGCTAATCGGTTGCGTCTGCGAATAGGCATAGAAGGAACTTGCTAGCAATAGTAAGGCTATAGGCTTTAAAAAAGAGACTTTCATATTATTTCTCATCACATTTGGTTATTTTCATCATATTGACAACATTACTTAAACCCTCGCCCAAAACGCGAGTAATGTAATGGGATAAGTCTATCACAACTTCGATTTGTAACTTGTGGCAAGATCGCCTAGGGGCCAGTGTTACTAGGAATATCACATTGAGCAAATAGGTTTGCAAGAAGGATTTTGATTACGTCCTACGCTTAGAATAAGCCAATACGGTATTGATCAATAACTCTGCCAAAATTAGAAAGAGAACGTAAGAAATAACTACTCGGTCAATTTGAATAATGATGCGAACAGTGATGCTACGACCTTCGACTTTAGAGAATAATCACCGCCGGGGACAGAAGAAACGTGCCTGCACACATCCTGTTGCTCCAGCTTTAGAACTGGTTTGTGAAGGTATTCCAATTGCTTGTTCTTTTTACTCAGAGTTCTCTCAAGGCCAATAGCGCTTTTTAGTCTATTCATCGACGATGGCAAAGTTTTCAGAGCTGACAGCTCTCTTCGTAATCTCGATGAAAACTGGGTGTAAGCAAATTTTGCTCATACCTTGGAATTAATTTAGAACAGAGGAAGGGATTGATTTTACAAAGGTCAAAAGGCTTAACGCCTCGCAAGTTTATGGCGCCGCCAAACGTTAAGGAACAACCTTGGCGGCTTACTAAAGAGATGTTGTTTTTCCGAACGACTAATATTTTATTAATTATGAAGCCAACCATTATGAAACTAATCGATATGAATCTCGCTGGGTCAGCAAAACTACCAACGGTCTTTTTTCTTTGCGCTTTTTTAGCAGCCTGTGGCGACTTAGGGCAAGCACCTGACACCACTCCTGCCGAATCGTTAAGCGCGGCACCTGCGCAAGAATACGAAGCGGACTTGATTTCAACTTCGTTTGCAACAGGTGGGCGCACTCCACTAAGAGCCCAAAATGGTGTTGTCACCAGTGCTTCAATGCTTGCGTCTGCGGTGGGTGTTCAGACTCTAAAGCAGGGTGGTAATGCGGTGGATGCTGCGGTTGCGACGGCATTTGCTTTGGCAGTTACTTGGCCAAGTGCAGGTAATATCGGCGGCGGCGGATTCATGGTGTACGCCGGTGACGATGGTGACGCCACAACTTTCGATTTTCGAGAGAAAGCGCCGCTGGCGGCAACGCAAGAAATGTATCTCGGGCTCGATGGTAGGGTTGCTGATAATTCAAACCATTTAGGCGCTCTCGCGGTGGGGGTGCCCGGAACGGTTGCGGGTCTTTGGGAGGCTCATCAAAAGCTAGGCAGCCTGCCTTGGGAGGACCTCGTTGAGCCTGCGGTCAAATTGGCGCGTGAAGGGATTCCAATTACATACTCTCTTTATTCCGGGTTTTCTCGTAGCAAGCAGCGTTTTTCAGCCTACCCATCTACAATGGCTAAGTTCTTTAAAGTGGATGAATCTCTGTATGAGCTTGGTGAAAATTGGGTGCAAGCAGACCTAGCTCATACGCTAGAACTGATTCAGGCCGAAGGGCGAGATGGTTTTTATAAAGGTGAGAATGCACGACGTCTCGCAGGTTTTATGTCGGCAAACGGTGGAATTATTACCGAGGAAGATTTAGCTATTTATGAGCCTGTCGAGCGAGAGCCCGTCCGCGGTACTTATCGCGGCTATGAAATAATCAGTATGCCCCCACCAAGCTCTGGCGGGGTAGTGATGATTGAAATGCTGAATATTTTGGAAGGTTATAATTTGGAAGCGTTAGGACATAACTCAGCTGACTATCTTCACGTGTTGACGGAAACTATGCGCCGCGCTTATGCAGATCGGGCCGAATATCTTGGCGATCCAGACTTCAATGAGGACATGCCATTAGATCATTTAATGGATAAAGAATATGCCGCTACTTTGCGTGCATCTATCGATATGGACAAGAAATCTGAAAGTAGTCCGGAGCAGTTCGCGCAAATTTATGAGAGCGACGAAACTACTCATTTCTCTGTCGTGGACAAAGACGGCAACATGGTCAGCATGACGTATACGCTGGAATTTGGTTATGGCTCGGGGATTGTTGTGGAAGGCGGTGGTTACTTGCTCAACAATGAAATGGGCGACTTCAATGCAGTACCAGGTGTAACCAATACACAAGGCTTAATAGGAACGGCGCCAAATTTGATCGAACCTCAAAAACGTATGCTCTCTAGCATGACACCAAGCATCGTTGTTAAAGACGCAAAGCCACTTTTTACTGCCGGCAGCCCCGGGGGCAAAACAATTATCAATACTACGATGCAGATAATATTGAATGTTATTGATCATGGAATGAATATCGCGCAGGCAGTTGAGGCAGGAAGAATTCATCATCAATGGCTGCCAGACATTACAAGTATGGAAAGTGGAGTCCTGTCGCTAGACACTATTGGACTTTATGAGGCTAAAGGTCATCGCATAAGAACTCGTGGTGCTCAGGGTGCGGCGATGTCTGTCTATAATGATCGTGAGAATGGCTTCTTCATGGGTGCAGCGGATTCTAGGCGTGGTGATGGTGGTTCGGCGGGTTATTAGTCGCTATTGATCTAGATTAGAACAGGGGCTAGCTGGCCCATTGCTATTTCACAGATCTTACAGAAATGGGTTCGGTGTCTATCCCTGTTGGCTGGTCGCCCGCAGGGAGCGGGCGACCAGCCAACAGGGATGTGTTTGCGACGGGGCGCAGATATACAACCACTTCAAGCCTTGACGCCTAATTGGGCAGGAACAAGTCCATGCGGCCCTGTAAGCTCCTCGGACCAGGACATATAAGAAATCGATCTGCCTGAAAGCAGTGTCTATAGCCTCCTTTTAAACTCCCTTTTTCACGCCTAATATTCTGTTCAATGCTCACGTGTCTATTCTCCAGGATGGTACTGGACTTCCAGGTTAGCTTGGATGTCCTCAGGATAAAATAAGACGTCTCTGAACTCACCGTTGGCATACATTTGGGCTTGGTCATCAAAGTGGGGTAAGTCAGGGTCGCTTTGAAGGCCGCCAACTGTAATTGCTTTAGCCTTAAGTCTTTCTCCAAACTCAACGGCAGCGACAAAGCTGTTACCGCTGGTGCCGTACATTTTCTTAGTCCCTGGATAATGACGACTGCCAAACGAGGCTAAAGAACCCCACCTGCTTGATGCAAAAGCAACGGGAAGGCTCGAGGCATCATCATCGAAATTCTGAGCTATGTCGCCATTTAGTCGCTGATATCGGTTTATCTCACCCCAAGGAACTTGCCAGCTACCGAAATCTGATTCTAGGGTTTGTGCGGCAACACGAAGAGCATTAAGCTTTTGGTCAGCTGTCGTATTGTTAGCCATAAACTCATAAATATTGATATTGGCCGCACGAGCCAGATCGCCTACATCATCCATTAACAGCTGTGCCCAGAAAATGGCTAAAGACGTCTCCGTGGAATCAATCGAATATCGATAATCCCAATCCCGCAGTAAATCTATGTATTCTAGTGTTTCAAGGGCGGTCGCGCTGGCGCTTTCTGTCATGTCATCCATGGCAGTTGTCATTATTAGCGGAGGTATTAGCTCTTCGAATGCTGTAAGCAATGGGTCATAGGCCGCTTCGATTAGTGAATCAATGGTAAAGCCCGTTTGCCCATCTAGAACTCTTACTGCGTGGATTCCTCGTGGATTTTCAGGGTTGTTGGCCATGTATTTGGGATAGTTCTCAGGCTTGGGGCTAAACTCGCCAGCGGCACTGAAGGGGGTGTTGTTGGTGTTTTGGATCCATCCGTTAGGCGGATTGAAAACAGTGATGAGCTCGTCAACCGGGTGAAGTCCCTGCCACTGCGTTGCAGGATTGCTGCCATCTAAAGGTTGGTTCCAATTAAATTGTGGGTTTCTGCGTGGGACAAAGTTGCCGTGATAATAGGAAATATTGCCAGCAGAATCTGCATAGACTGTGTTATTGGAAGAATTGGTCATTAACTCCATAGTCTCGAAAAACTCTTCGTGGTTCTGAGTCTTAGTGCGGTTGTAAGACTGGGTTAGTGCTTTAACTGGTTCTTGCATTAATGCAATGGAAACCCACTGGCCATCAAGTTCACGAATGATTGGGCCATTTTGGCTGTGGTAAACAGTTACCTCAAAACTCGACATCTCATTACCGACCTTATAAGGAAGCACGATTTGACTTTCTGTCAGTTTGAGCTCTTCATCGCCGAATTCATAATAAAAGCCATCCCGTTTTTCGACAATGGTTTCTAAATATTCATCGATGGCATCGGCCCGACTGCTGGTATGCATCCATCCAGTATTTTCGTTGAAACCTTGGTAGATAAAGAACTGCCCCCAGGTTACCGCGCCATAGGCATTCAAACCTTCGTCGCTGATCATATGAAGTTCAGAGCGGAAAAAGAACGATGTGTGAGGGTTGATCCAAAGCAGCGCGTTACCGCTGGCAGAATTTTGCGGAGCTATAGCGAACCCGTTAGAGCCTCTAGGTTCACCATCACTAGGAGACTCAAGTTGGGCGATCATATTGCTTACCCCGTAGAAATCTTGGAGCAGTTGCAAATTTACTCTTTCTATATCTCCACCAATACTGCCTTCTGAAAAACTAAGTGCCATCCACGGTTCGAAGCGGTTGAGAACTCGGGGTGTCACCTCTGGATGGGTGTGCAAATAATAGTTGAGGCCGTCAGCAAATGCATTCATCAGGCTCTGCAACCAAACAGGACTCTCGCTATACTGTTGTTTGAGTACGACTGGATCAATGAATAATTTCATCCGCAGATCTCGAAACAATTCTCCCTCGCCCTCAGCTTCGGCAAGCCGGCCCATGGCGTTGAGATAGTTTATTTCAATACGGTTAAAGTCATCTTCCGCTTGAGCATAGAGGGTGCCAAAAACAGTGTCGGCATCAGTTTTCCCATGAATATGAGCTATGCCCCATTTGTCTCGAGAGATAGTGACGTCACCGGCTTGTTGCTGCCAGCGAGTGAGCTCTTCTTGATTGACGGTGTTTTGAGCCTGGACTAGGTTGCCAGGATCAGGCAGCGCTGGTTCAGGGGTCGGCGAACAGGCACTGAATGAGGCGAATAAGATTATGGGTAATAATTTTTTCATGGATTTTTCTCGCTCCGTGTTTTTTCGGTAGTCACTAATCGCTCTGTTAAAAATTAGTTGGTCACTATGGCTCCGCCAACCCATGTTTCAAGAACCTGAGTCTGCCAAATTTCAGAGGCAGGAACTGTAAAGATATCTCTATCTAAAAATATAAAGTCCGCTTTCTTCCCAGGCTCTAGGCTGCCAAGTATGTTCTCTTGGTGACCGGCATAGGCAGCATCAATAGTGAAACTGGCAAACGCCTCTTGCGCGGTCATACTCTCACCTGGGAGCCACCCTCCATCGGGTTGACTGTCTTTATCTTGCCGAGTAATTGATGCGTGTAGGCCAAAGAACGGATTGGGAGATTCGACAGGAAAATCTGACCCATTGGCGATAACAGCGCCGGCATCCATTAGTTTACGCCAAGCATAGGCACCCTCTATACGGACTTCACCAATTCTATCCTGTGCCATGTTTTTGTCGCTTGTGGCGTGTGTCGCCTGCATAGAGGGAATTACACCGAGTTCGGCGAAGCGCACTATATCTTCATAGCGCAGTATCTGAGCGTGCTCAACCCTGTGTCGCCTGTCTCGGCTGTTAGTTTCTTGAATTAGGTTTTCATAGTTGTCTAAGACGATCATGTTTGCCGCATCTCCGATGGCGTGAGTGTTCACTTGAAAATTGGAGTTCATTGCCGCGCGCATCAGGTACTCGAGGCGCTCTTGATCAAGAAGTAAAAGGCCTTTATGTCCTGGCATATCAGAATAGTCGTCTATCATTGCTGCACCTCGACTTCCCAACGCGCCATCGGCCGCTATTTTGACACTGTTTATAGCCAAGCTGTCGTCATTTGATCTGAAATGGCCTGCGTCTAATAAAAGGCTGTAGTTTTCGTCTGTTGAGGAAATCATGGCGTTGACACGAATCGGCATAGATTGGTCTGCGGCTAGATCTTTATAGGCTTGGATAGCGCTGCTGCCAACCCCTGCATCATGAACACTGGTTAGACCATAGGTAGCTAGGCTTTGCATTGCTGTGGTGAGTGCATATTTAATTTCTTCGCTGGTTAGAGCCGGAATATTAGCTCGAACTAATGCCATAGCATTGTCTATAAGTACGCCAGTAGCATCTCCGTTTTCATCGCGGATGATCTGCCCGCCATCTGGGTCTTCTGTTTGTCTGCTAATACCGGAAAGTGCCATCGCCGCTGAGTTGGCCCATCCTGCGTGGCCGTCAATTCTGGAGAGCCAGATAGGTTTGTCACTAACTTCAGCATCCAAACTGGAGGAACTAGGGAAAGCATTGCTGTCCCATAGCACTTGATTCCAGCCTCGGCCTTGAATCCACTCGAGTTCAGGATTAGCAGCGCTAAACTCAGCGACTCTCTGAACCGCCTGGGCTTCAGTTGTGGAGCCTACCAAATCTACCCGCAGCAGGCTTAATCCGTAGTTCAATACGTGACCATGGGCATCAACTAGGCCTGGTATAAGAGTCTGACCATTGCCATCAATTGTGATGTCGGCATTTTCAGTTAGTTTTTCTTGCTCGGAATAGATTCTGTCTACTTCGTCATCAGTGAATGCAATAGCGCTGAACCGGACAAGCGCTCTGTCGCTGTTTAGGGTGTAGCCATTTACATTGGTGATCAGAGTGGTATCCGCTGATGCTACCGGCGAGAAGAGGCTGAGGATTAGTAGAACACGGCTTGAATTCATGTGCTTAGTCTTTAAATTAAGAATTGATGAGCATTTCAGTCTAGCAATTCTTCCGTGGAGTGTCATGACCTGCAATGAGTCGAGATGGATACTATTAAGTGAGATGCAGTGTGGTGAAAGGTGATAGATCGGGCGAGGAGAGAATCGCACAAGTAATGGAGACGTGGGAGGAGTGAGTAATTAGAGAGTATAAAAAAAGCCCGGTCCTCAAATGAGAGCCGAGCCTTCGATCAAACTTTGCTTACCAAAGATAAGCTGTTTGATTATTCGCCATCGCTGGCTACATCTACGTCCGCTTCTACGTAGCGGAAGAAACCGAAGAACATTTCCTGCCATGTCTGCTCACCCCAGGTGATTTCAGCAGTTGGATCAGGATTGAACGGGTTGTTTGAAGAGTTATCAAATGTCGCTCTAAAAACCATTTCAGTGCCGGCAGGTAGGAACTTAGGCTCTTTAAAGTCATAAGTTTTCTGCCAGTTGAACTGGTAATTAGGCACGTTCAAAATTTCTTCTTCACGGCCGTCAGGATAGACTAGCTTAAAGTTAGCGTCAGAACCGCGGTAGTGCATGTGTGGCCCGACCATGGTTAGGTAAGAGTCCTTGCGGAACTTCTTGCTAGCAACCATTTCATGGTTGCCCGCATTTGGTGGAATCAGGATATCAAGATCTGCAGCTGAACCACCTAGAATTTGACGCTCGGGCTCTTCGTCCCAAACATAGATACCAATTTGTGAGGCATCAATAGCTTCTTTGCCAGAGGTTGTGTAATGCATCTGTAGCATTAGACCACCACCAGCTTTCAGTGGGTAGCCAGCGCCTTCAGGATAAAGGTTTAACTCGTTACCTGGAGCATAAGCGCCAAGGCCAATACCTTGATTCAGAATTTCAAACTCATTCACGCCGTCAGGGCCGTAAGAGAATGCAATGATGTGGTGAAGAACTGTCGTATCACCGGCTTCAAATTCGACAGCCTTAACCCAGATGTCTTTGTCTAATTCTAAAGGAATCATTACGTTTCGATAGTCTTGCACGCCCGTAGCAGGGATTTGCTGCTCGGGGATATCGATAATGATGTCTGGCTCACCGTTCAACCACTTTACCTGTGTGTAAACAATCTCCATTAATGGATCACGGTCATCGCTGCTCTTAGAGCCACCATCGATCCAGTGAACCAGTTTCTGAGTTTCCTCAGTGGTGATGTGGTAAATGTCGTGAAAAGAATCAACGAATTCTGCATCAATCTGACCAGGAGGCATACGCTTAGTGATTAGGGTTTCTCGAATCATCGGCGACCAGCCTTGAACCATTTGCAGGCTGCTCATAGCAAAAGGAGCAATTCCACCTTCCTGATGACAAGTTACACAGCGCTCTTCAAGGATCGGCGCAATGTCATTGGCATAAGAAAGAGAACCGCTGTGAGCCACCATTACTGGAAATTCAATTACGTCACCCTTGCTGGCGATCTGCATGTCAGAAATGTCGCTTTCTGCAATCATTGCAGTTAAAGCATCAGCAACATATGAGCCGGCATTTCGCTCAGAACGATCGCCTTCAGCCAATCCTTTGCTGATTGCGCCGCGGTAAACGACAGTTTTTGCTACAGGGTCAAGAATTACGACTTCAGCTGCACGCGTTAGCCCAAGTTCCTCTGCTACCAACTGGGTATTGTCCATTAGAATACGCAGCTTGATTTTGCGATCTTTGGCTATTTTGCGAATCACACTCTTGCTAGACTCAGACGTTACATTGACGATCGCGAAAGCTATTTTCTGATCAGCAAAGTCCTCGGCGATATCAGCCAATTCAGAGGCAGCACGACGTGCGTCGCGGCTCGCATCATCAAAAGCCAAAAGCACGATAGCTTGTTGATCTGAATTGCGGCTTAGCTGAAAGAATCTACCTTCATGGTCTACAAGTGAAAAATCGCTGATACGGTCAGCTGCGTTTACTACGATACTAGCGAAAGTAGCAACCGCTGAGACGGCAGTGATTTTAGCGATTGATGAAAATTTAAGCATTGGGCTCTCCTCAAAGTACTTCTAAGAACTGAAATTCATAATTCTTTGTGTCTGATTTCTAATGATAGATAGCTGTTGTCAAGAATGCTTCCTGAATATTAAAAACCTTCACAATTCTAATTATCAGGTAGCTGTTTTTTGTTACTTTATAAAAAGCTTACAGGAATCAGGGGCTGCAGGGGTGCTATGCTAGACGACAACTGGGGAAAAGGTTTACACAATCCTTCCTGATTTCAGGAATGTGGAAGGATTTATAGTTGATCGAGGTACTTGGTCATGACGATGACATTCCCACGGTCATTCCAATGCACTTCATCCATGTAAGATCTAATGAATAAAATGCCGCGCCCGGTAAGTTTTAGCCAGCTTTCAGGATCGTTAGGGTCGGGCAAATCCGCTGGATCAAATCCCGCGCCCTGATCGCCTATGGTGAAACGCATGAGATTTGGGGTTTGTTGGAAAAAAACAGTAACGTTTTTATCGCGGTAATCAGGCAAGCCCTCGCGCTCTTTGATTAAATTATCAAATGCTGTCCAATCTTTCTCTTTAAGGTTTGAGTCAATGCCAAAATTGCCATGGATTATGGCATTGGTTAAGCACTCTTGCAGGCAGATTGCGATCTTGTTTCCGTCTAGGCCAAAATTGGCACAAATGTCTTCAGTTTGTTTGTTGAAATAGCTGATTATTTGGCGGATATGCTGCAACTGGCTTTCACAGCTAAGCGTTAGCTGCAGGTCCATAATTAATTTTTGCGCGCCTACTGTTTCACGCTCTGCTGCCAAAGCGGTATCGATTTTCTGAATAGCTTCCTCGAGGGTTTTCAGATAGACGGGCTTGACGATAAAATCGAGAGCGCCGAGCTTGAGAGCGCGAATGGAGCTTTCTAAGTCCCCTTGGCCGGATATGAGAATTACAGGAAGGTTGACGTTATTGCTGCGGACTTTCTCAAGAAATGTCAGGCCATCCATCTCTGGCATTTTGATGTCGCTAAAAGCAATATCAAAATCATTATCAGCGAGCACCAAATCCAAGGCTTGTCTGCCGTCAGGCGCAGTGGTTACGGTGTGGTTTTTTAATTCCAAAAATTCCTTTAGTATTTCAAGAATCTCGGGTTCGTCGTCGACCAGTAATATGTTCACGCTCAATTCCAGAGGTTAGCTAGCTAAAGGCGAAAGATATAAATGCCGTGCAGTCAGAGCTAACGCTAAAACCCTACCTATATCCTATTTATTTTTAGCTTCGGCTTTGTTATTGCCCGCTACTAAACAGTCTACATGTTTATGTGTTTATATGCTTACATCTCGGCTTTGGATTAGTGCAAGCATTTTTTTGTCCTAGCCAGCCATCAGCTATGGTAAATTTAAATAATGGCGACAACTTCCCGCAGCATTTTTTGGCTTTTGACTATAGTCTGGTTGACTACATCGACAATATCCTCTTCCTTGAAGGCCCAAGATATTGCCAACGGTCACTGTCTATACGGCTGTCCTATCGGGGCTGGCATAAACAATAATGTAGTTATTAGGCCAATATACACGGTTTCTTATAACTCTCTGACCAAGTCAGCTGACTGGGTTGCCTACACAGTTAGTGCCAACAGTATTGGCATTGCATCTAATTTATCTAGGGAGTGGAAGAAAGATGAATTCGTCGACGAGACACTGAGTCTTTCTGATTTTGCTGAGGGTTCAAAGTTTGAATTTGCACGCTTAGTGCCTATAGTGGATTTTGCGGGGACACCTTTTTGGCAAGATGCTAACTACCTAACAAACTTTGTACCTCGCACTAGTAATCTCAATCAGGGCGCATGGTATGGATTGAATTGGGCTACTCGCAACGCTGTAAATCGTCTCGGAGAGGTCTATATAATCGCTGGGCCAATTTATTATCAAAGTCCAGTAGCGCAGCCGCTGAATACCAAGAAGGTGCATCGGGTGCCCGATGCATTCTTTAAAATAGTACTGACTGAAAACGGAGGGCTCAGCGTCTTTTTACTTGATCAAAATACGCCTGTTCATGTTCATCATTGCGATCTTGAATCTGATCTCGAAAGAATCGAAACCCTAACTGGATTGGAGATATTTCCTACAAACCGGCGCCAAGACTTCGAATCTATAAGATCGAGTCTTGGCTGTTTCTAAGCGGCTTCTAGGTTCACTGTTGTTGAGGCTAGTTGTTGAGGCTAATTGTTGAGGCCGACTGTAGAAAATCCAATTGCTCAGGCTCAATGATCAATTAAATTATCTCCATTTTAAAGTAGTCATCGGCGATTAGTTCACCTACAGTTCTCGATAGTGCTTCTTTTACGGCAGGGACCAACCCCTCTAAAGTGGGTGCACGACCTCTGCCAAACAAAGTGGTTTGCCAAGTAATCCTGCCTTGCGCTCGAAGTTCCAATTTAGTCCGAAAGGTAATCTGAATGTTCTCGACGCCAGCTCTATCTAAAGTGGTTGCATCAATTGCGAGAATAGAACCTGTAATTATAAAATCAGGGTCAGCATCAACAAGAACTGCTCCGCTATTCTCGAAGCCTTGTTGAAACGCGGCTTGTATAATTTGTGTAAGGGGCGCTTCAGCATAGTAGCCACCTTCATTGTTTCCGAAGGAACTAGTTGTGATTAATTTTGGGTCTTCAACCTGTCGCTCATCGAAAAATTCAGCAATTTGGAGAGAACCTTTAAGTTTGGAAAAATCAGCTCGATTATTACCTTCATAGTTGAAATCAATTTCTACGTTTTCTCCATGAGCGCAAGAGAGAACAGATACAGTAAACAGGCTCAGTACTAGGTGTCTAATAGTCATAGAATAATCCCTTATTTTAATTAGCTAGAAATGACTAAGGCCAGAATAATTGACCATTGCTAGATGATCAAGCAGAACAGATGAGTTGAAAATTTTGGCTGTTAGTTCTCAGTTAAATAGACAAAAAAAAGCCGCACGTTGTGCGGCTTTTTTTATAATTTTAGGTTCAGCTCAAACCCTACAACTCATCAGCAGGCCATGTAGAAGCACGGTCTCGATCAGTCACTGCGCGCATACCTTGGTAAACAAACTTCTGTATACGTTTTCCGTCATAAGTCTCAGTTGTGTAGACATTACCCTGCGAGTCGGTTGCTATGCTGTGTGGCGCATAGAACAAACCTGGCTGTCTGCCACCGTCACCGAAGGTGTAAAGAACTTCCAATGATTCTCGTTCTATCACGTAAATTTTGAAGTTTTGGCCATCAGCAAGGTAGATAAACTCTTGCTCTTCATCTGGTGAGAAAGCGATATCCCAAGTAGAACCCTGCATTAGTGTGGCAGGTGAGATGACAACTTCACGGACATAGGTACCGTCTTTGCGGAACACTTGGATACGATCAGCGCCGCGGTCACAAACATAAACTAAACCATCATTTGAAGGTTCTGCACAGTGGACAGGGCCTCTAAATTGCTGTGGTCCAGGCTCGCCTGGTGTGTAAGTTACGTCTGTTCCGTCATCTGGTGTATTGCCATAAGCACCCCAGTAGCGCTTGAAAGCACCAGTGGCAACGTCAATTACAGCGACGCGCTTGTTTCTATAACCATCAGCAAAATACGCTTCACCGGCCTCGGCGTCGATTGAAATTTCAGCGATCTGACCAAAACTCGTCTGGCTGTTGCTGTCGTAGTCCTCACCCGGAATACCGATTGTGCGGATGTATTCACCATCTCTACTGAAGACTAGCGCGTGTGTGTCGCCGCCGCCGTTACCGCCAATCCAGACGTCGCCGTTAGGCGCCACTTCGATGCCGTGGTTTGATGCTGGCCAAACGTAGGGAGCCCCTTCAACAGCGCCACCCCAAGCGTTAACAACATTGCCTTCTATATCAAACTCAATGATTGGTGGGGCTGGAGTACAGCATTCCGAAACGCCGAGCTTAAGCCCAATTTCCGTACCACCACGGAAAACGCTTTCTTCTGTACGGTGAACAATAAATATGTGATCTCTGTCGTCGACATCAACACCAATGGTGTTGCCGAGAATCCATGAATTTCCCATTGGCTTTGGCCAAAGCGGGTCTACTAGGAAGTGCGGGGCCATAACAGCGTTGCTTGCGGCTGTACTTGGTTCTTGTAGCTTTGATTGTCCTACTCCCAGGACAAATAGAGCAACTACTAATGTTGCTCCCACTAAAACTTTTGCCTTCGTCATTCTTGTTCTCCTTATTCGTGCCCGCAATGGGCTTTATAACTCTCAGAGCTCGACCGAGTATACTGCCAATATTAGAGGCAGTATACTTCGAAGCCCGTTTTAATCTCGGTGACTTGTAAGCATTTGTGACAGGGTATTGCTGACAGCTTGTTAGGCAAGGTAGCTTGCAGCTAATGTTTCCGCTCTAAGCGTGTTAATTGATTGAAAACTAAAATAAAACTAGAAGAAACTATGAAAATGAAGTCAGTATCAACGGTTCCCTTAAAGCTAGCGATATTCCTAAAAGTTGCCGGACTTTTGGGATTATTTTTGTACTCATCACTGTCATCTGCACACGAGATTCCTTCCCGTGTCACTGTCTATGCGTTTGTCAAACCTGAAGGCAACGTTCTTACTGCGCTTTTGAGAGTGCCAATGGAGGCTTTTAGCGAAATCAGCTTTCCTTTGCGCGGCCCAGGCTTTTTGCAGTTTTCAGAAGCCGATTTTGCTCTACGAGATGCGGCTCAAGTTTACATTACAGAATCTATCCAATTCTTTGAAAATGGGGAGCCGCTTGTTGACAAAGAATTACGGGCTACCCGCGTTTCGCTGCCATCTGATCGCTCGTTTACGAGTTTTGAGGATGCTATTGCTAATGTTATGAGTCCGGCTCTGGAAGATGGTGTGAACTTGTTTTGGAGACAAGGGGTATTAGATGTTTTAGTGACGTATCCCATCCAGTCGGAATCCTCAGATTTTTGGATCAATCCGGAACTTGGCACGCTGTCAAATGAGACGACTACGGTGCTTAAGTTCTTAGTTCCGGGCGGTGCAGAGCGAGCGTTTAATCTCGTTGGCAACCCGGGTATTGTTGAGCTTGATCCCAGCTGGCTACAGGCAACTTTACGTTTTATATCGATGGGTTTTGAGCATATCCTTGATGGTACAGATCATCTGCTTTTTCTATTCTGTTTAGTTCTGCCTCTGCGAAGCGTTAGAGCACTTATTCCAGTCATTACCTCTTTCACTGTGGCCCATTCTATTACCCTCATTGGATCAGCGTTTGGGGTTGCCCCGAGTGTGCTTTGGTTTGGCCCCTTAATTGAGACTTTAATAGCCTTATCTATCGTTTATATGGCATTTGAGAATATCGTTGGGGCTAAGTTGGATCATCGCTGGATTGTCACGTTTGCCTTCGGCCTAATTCACGGCTTCGGGTTTTCTTTCCTTTTTAGTGATACTTTGCAATTCGCAGGAGGCCATCTTTTTTCGTCTTTGCTGGCGTTTAATGTCGGAGTTGAAATTGGTCAGCTACTTGTTCTTCTTATTGCGATTCCTGTTTTAAATGTTTTGTTCAAATATTTTGTTGGTGAGCGTGTTGGCATTATTTTGATCTCTGCATTGCTGGCTCATAGTGCGTGGCATTGGATGCTGGAGCGGGGTGAACAATTCAACCAATTTAACCTGCAGCTGCCCTTATTCGATGGTGTGTTTTTTGCTGGGCTGATGCGCTGGTCAATGAT
The DNA here is from genome assembly GCA_047627195.1 of Pseudohongiellaceae bacterium. Taxonomy (GTDB): domain Bacteria; phylum Pseudomonadota; class Gammaproteobacteria; order Pseudomonadales; family Pseudohongiellaceae; genus UBA9145. The sequence continues at coordinate 20,812 of JBLHTH010000027.1, forward strand.
GCTAATCGTGATTGGGATAGCTTTGTGGGGTATGTATGAGCTGTTCCGGAGATTTTCCTTAGTTGGAAAAATATCCAGCTACGGCGCCTCTGAGAAAACTGAAATTCTTTAAATTTTTTTAGAGGGGTGGCCACGGGAAATCTCTTTTGGGGCTTCCCGTTTTAATCTTAAGGAAGCTGTTCTGACTTTTCCTTTCCCCTTTCTTTCTCCTTATTTTTTCTGCGCTTTAGCCTCGAATTATCTAATGGATATCAAGTGGCAGCGGTTTCAATTTGTCACAAACCGTTACCCTATCGGGGTGACGTCGAGCGAAATAAATAAGTTACTATTTCGATGTAAGCAGGTTAATCCTTTAAACCGTCCACGTTTTAAATTCCCATGGGGTTAAACAATGAATAAATTCGTTGCTAGGTTTGGACAGATAGTTCTGCTGTTCATCTTGCCCTTTTCTGCTATTTCTTCACCTTTTGAGCGGGTACGCAATTTTGCTCTATTGGATCAGCATGGAGTGCAGCATGAGCTTCAAAAATACGGCAATAGCAAAGCAGTAGTCATTTTGTCAACCGCTGCTAGTTGCACTAAAAATATAGATCTACTGCCAAAGTATAGGCTTCTTAGAACCACTTGGGAGAGGGAGGGAGTTGTTTTCCTTAGCATAGCCTCCTCGTCAGAACAGCACCTAGACGACATTCGTTCAATGGACGAGCTTTATCATTGGGATATGCCTATTTTGTTGGACGAGTCTCAGTTGGTGGCTGAAGATTTAGGGCTAAGTAAAGCGGGGCAGCTTGTTGTAATTGAGCCCAATCGGTTGCAGGTTTTGTATCGAGGTGGCCTTGATGAAGAATTGGCGGCCAGCAATGCGGATTATGGGCTGGCGAGTGTGCTGGCAGCGGCAGTTGAATCTGACCTTGAGGCGGTAGCTAAAACTGTCAATCAGTCAGGCGGCGGCTGCGAATTAAATTTTCCGAGTAAAGATAAACACTTACTGGCAATACCGGATTATGTCGAGGTTGTTGCACCAATTCTGAGAGAAAAGTGTGCAATCTGCCATGTCGAAGGTGGTATCGCGCCTTTTGCGATGAATTCTCATCGAATGGTTCAGGGTTGGTCCCCGATGATGCGCGAAGTGCTAATGACCAAGCGCATGCCGCCAACTCAAGTGGACCCAAATGTTAATCATTTTGACAACGCCAACTACATCAGCACCAAGGAAATACAAGCGCTTATTCACTGGATTGATGCTGGATCGCCGCGGGGTAAAAGTCCTGTAGATCCACTTACCGAAATAGTGCCCATAAAATATCAGTGGCAGCTTGGTGAGCCCGATTATATCGTTGAGGTGCCAGCAATTACGGTTCCCGCAACGGGTGTCCTAGACTATGAAAATGTAACAATTAATTTGCCCTTCGATAAGGATGTTTGGGTTAGATCGGTTCAACATCTTCCGGGTGATAATAGGGTACTGCATCATCTCTTAAGTTTTATAGTGCCAGCTAATTACAATGAACGAATTGTTGAAGGCGAAAATGACGAGTATCGCGAGTTTCTCGAGGGTTATGCGCCTGGCAAAGAAGCCGCTTCCTCCTTTCCAGAAGGCAGTGGGGTTCGGATTCCGAAAGGGTCTGCGGTGCAGATGTCCCTGCACTACACTCCATTTGGTAAAGAAGTGGTTGATAAGACTCGCATCGGCCTTTATTTCTCAGCCAAGGAGCCTGAGCATCAGTACTCGACTTATTCACTTAGTCATGGTGGGAAAAATATTCGGATACCGGCGGGGGTAAGCGATCATAAAATGAGTGCTTCTCATGTCTTTGAGGATGAGATCGTACTCCATGGCTTGCGCCCTCATATGCACTATCGTGGCAAATATATGAGGATGAGCGTTATTTATCCCAATGGCACCAAGGCTGATATTATCAATGTCCCTAGCTATAATTTTGCTTGGCAGCCCACCTATAGGTTATCTGAGCCAATGCGGCTCCCAGCCGGATCTAGGGTGCTGATTGAAGGTGCTTTCGACAACTCGGAGTATAATCTCGGAAACCCGGACCCCGGCGCGGTAGTTAACGGCGGGGCTCAAAGTTGGGATGAAATGTTTATTGGCTATTTTTCTTACCACAAGGCCACTGCAATCTAGGGGTTATGCCCCCGGCCCTATTGCAAATTGTCACAAAGAATTCTCACTTTTATATGATTTGCGCTGTTTCATGATTTAGAATCCGTGCCACTAAAAAGCTTATTAGAATTACCGGAGTTTTTCACAATGATTAAATACATCGGATTGGGGCTAGCTACATTACTATCGTTGACTTCTTTGAGTGCTGTAGCACTTCCTGAAAGAGTTGGAGACTTTGCTTTATTAGACACCGATGGCGAATTTCACCAACTGAGTCGCTATCGCAACAAAAAAGCAATGGTATTGATGTCATATGATAGCGCCTGCATGGCCATTGACAGCGCAGTCGCCTCTATAGAATCTTTGCGCATGGATTGGGAAGAGCAAGGGTTTGTATTTGCATTAATCGATTCTTCACCGATGACCGAAACCGTTGCTTTGCGTGCGATTAAGCAAGCAGCCAATCTGCAATTGCCACTTTTGATTGATGATGGCCAATTAGTTTCTGAATCCCTGGGCTTTACTAAGGTAGGCGAAATTGCAGTATTGGATACAGATAAGCTGTCACTAATCTACCGCGGTGGATTTAGCCCGGAGCTTGCAGCAACTCTCACAAGTGAAATGTCAGGCGCGGCGGATGAAACTGTCGTCGCTAAGGCGAGCGGATGTGATATTAATTATCCAGTGCGTGAGCAGCATGCCAGCCTAGCGCCTGATTACAGTTCAGACGTTGCACCTATAATTGCGGAACAGTGCGCGGCATGTCATAGAGAAGGTGGAATCGGGCCATTCGCTATGGACAGTCACCTGATGATTAAAGGGTGGTCGCCCATGATTCGAGAGGTTTTGCTTACCAAACGCATGCCTCCGATGCAGGTAGATCCTTCTGTAGGACATTTTGACAACGCTAACTATATGTCAAATGCTGATATGCAAACCTTGGTGCATTGGATTGATGCTGGAGCGCCTAGAGGTGCTGGCTCATTAGATCCATTGGCCGAATTAGAGTTTCCTGACCGCAATACTTGGCAGCTAGGAGAGCCTGATTACATAATTAAAGCGCCTAAGATGGAAGTGCCAGCAACTGGCGTGATGGACTATATTGATATTGATGTTGAGTTACCCTTTACCGAAGATAAATGGGTTAAAGCTGTTCAATTTATACCAGGCGATGAGTCAGTTCTTCATCACTTGCTTGCATACGTTACCGCGCCAGCTGAGACGTTCGATGGTGGCGAGTCAGATACGCGCTCAATTGCACGGCGCTTTTTAGAAGGCTATGCACCAGGTAAAATTGACGCAATGACATTTCCAGAAAACACCGGGGTGTTGATTCCCAAAGATCACAAGCTTTCGATGCAATTCCATTTTACGACAAATGGCAAAGCGACTTCAGACGAGACTACCATCGGTCTATATATGTACGATGAGCCGCCTACTCACGAGAATTTTACGCGATCGGTGTCAACGAATTTTAAAATACCTGCCTACGAGCAAAATCACGAGTTAACTGCTCAATATGTATTCGAAGAAGATGTGGTGGTTACCGGCTTGCGCGCTCACATGCACTTTCGTGGCAAGGATATGAAATTCACTGTAGAAACTCCAAGCGGAGAGTCCAGAGATTTACTAAGCGTTCCTAACTATAGTTACGCTTGGCAGCCGACGTATGCCTTGGATGAGCCTGCTTACTTGCCTGCTGGCACAAAGGTGTTAGTCACTGGAGCATTTGATAATTCGGAATTTAATCCAGCTAATCCAGACCCAAGTAAAGACATCACGTTTGGATTGCAAAGTTGGGACGAGATGTTTATTGGCTATTGGACTTACCACGCCGCCGACACATCTAAATAGAAGTTGCAAAGAACAAGGGCCCGGTCGTCGCAAGATGGTCGGGCTTTTTATTTTATGGCTCCCACGCTCTGCTTAGTAGCAGAAAACAAGGCTAGCTAAAGACTCAGTGTTTGGGGCGTTTTAGTTTGTAGTTCAAGTGCTTAACTTGATATGATTCGCCGCTTATAAACTATAATAACAATTCGGGAGAGCGGTAAATGTCCTCGATCTTTTTAGTCATTTTTGGATTAGTCGGATTTAGTTTTGGATGGTTCGTATACTCAAAATTCATCGCAGGCAAAATCTATAAACTAGATCCTAATTACGTCACGCCAGCCCATCAGTTCAATGATGGTATTGATTTTGTGCCGACCAATAAATATGTACTTTGGGGTGCTCACTTCACCGCAGTTGCTGGTGCCGCTCCAATTATCGGCCCTGCTGTTGCTGTTTATTGGGGCTGGGTGCCAGCACTTCTCTGGGTAACATTTGGTTCGATTTTCTTTGCCGGTGTCCATGACATGGGCGCGCTCTGGGCGAGTAATCGGCATGGCGCCAAATCTATCGGCGCGCTGTCAGAAAGTATCATTGGCAAACGCGCTAGCGCCTTGTTTATGGTAATTATTTTTCTGCTGTTAATGCTAGTTAACGCAGTGTTCGGCACAATCATCGCGAAAGACATGGTGGAATTTCCTTCCTCGGTCTTCCCTGCATGGGCTGCAATTCCCGTTGCCATAGCCATTGGCGTGTTAATCCGTAAGCAGTTCAACCTGCTTGTTATCTCGGTAATTGGCGTTGCCATTTTGTATTTCAGTATCTACGTTGGCAGTGAAATGCCTCTCGAGCTTCCTGGTAACATCTTTGGTTTAGGTCCAAACGGCAACTGGATCATCCTGTTGTTTGTGTACGCAGGAATAGCGTCGATGTTACCGGTTTGGTTGCTGCTACAACCTCGTGATTACATCAACGGCGCACAGTTGGTTCTAGGGTTGATCGTTCTTTATGGGGCCGTCTTGCTTACTATGCCTGAGGTTAGCGCTCCGGCATTTAATACCGTGGCTGAAGGTACGCCTCCGCTGTTTCCGATATTATTTGTGACGATCGCGTGTGGAGCCTTGTCCGGTTTTCATGGCATCGTGTCCTCGGGTACTAGTTCAAAGCAATTGGATAATGAGAAAGATGCCCGTTTCGTCGGCTATTTAGGTGCGCTGGGCGAGGGGTCTCTTGCATTGATTACCATCGTCGCAGTGACAGGGTCTCTGTATGCGGCAAATGGCGCTGAATGGGATGCAATCTACACCGGGTTGTCTTCAGGCCCGGGGCAAACTGGATTTATTGAAGGAGGCGCTCAGCTGATTACTCAGGGCTGGGGAATTCCGATTGCGTTTTCGGAAACTATGCTTGCGGTAATGGTTGTCTTGTTTGCCGGCACTACAATGGATGCGGGACTAAGACTTCAACGTTATATCGTTCAAGAATGGGGTAATATTTATAATATCACCCCTCTCAAAAACAACTATCTCGCCACATTACTTTCGATTGCCGCTTGTTTGGTTCTGGCATTTGGCGTGACCGCGGGAGATTACCCTGGTGATGGCGGAATGCTTATCTGGCCTGTATTTGGCGCCACAAATCAAATACTGGCGAGTATGACGCTCATGGTGATTTCAATCTATTTGATCAAATTGGGAAGGCCGGTCAAAAATGTCCTTATTCCGATGATCATTATTTTGGTTCTCGCCCTGTGGGCAAGTGGCTGGTATGTGATTGATCATTTTCAGAAAGAGTCATGGGTGCTTGTATTTATCGAGCTTGCCGTGATTGTGACAACCGTCATTATTATTTTGGAAGCTTGGTCGGTAGTATCCAAATTGAGAAGCGGCGACGCCAGCAGCGACGAAGCGTCAGCATCCAACGATTAAAGAAATTAATCTATCGCTGACTGCCAGCGGGGTTAGCTAAAAAAGAGCGTGTTGCTGTCAGTGGCAATCGCTCTTTTTTTTTTGAAATTTTATCCATGGTTTTCTTATGAATGAAAAGAGCTTGTATTTGACGCTTGCACCCAAAACACTTGAGCTGGTGCCAACGGTTAACGTGTTTGCCGAAATAGATTCTACAAACGAAGAATCGCTTCGACGGATTAAACAGGGGGAACGGGGAGGTTTTTTGATAGCTTCATCTGCGCAAAGCGCCGGTAGGGGGCGGCGTGGTCGAACTTGGTTGAGTTCGGCCAACGCTGGACTTTATATGTCGCTGGCTTTGCCGTTTCCGGCAGCGATTACTAACCTTCAAGCATTAAGCTTGGTGACAGCGCTTTCTGTCCATGAGGCATTAAAATCTCTATATTCACTCGAACTACAGCTTAAGTGGCCAAATGACTTATTAGCTGAAAACAAAAAGCTTGCGGGTATTTTACTTGAGCGCCAGCAAGTTGAAGAGGGTGCCATAATTGTCTTTGGTATTGGTGTTAATGTTGATATCCCTGATTCAGATAAGGCGCAGATCGATAGGCCAATCACCGACCTAAGTTCCCTTAGTGACGTAAAGCCAGAGCTGGATGTTCTATGTGGGACCATCGTAAATGCGTTGGTTGAGAGCGCTGGGGTGTTCTGCAAAGAGGGATTTGGGTCGTTTCAGGCCCGTTGGAACGCGCTGGACTACTACAATGGCTGTTATATCGAGATAGAGGACGGTAGCGGTCGTAAAGTCGGTAAATCCCTTGGTGTTGATGCTAATGGCTGCCTAAAATTGCAATCCGCTGAGGGAGAGACCACGATTGTCAGTGGAGAAATAATTCCTTCGTTAACACCGCTGTCGGATTCGAAGCGGTGAAAAGAGAAAAAATGATACTTGAACTTGATATAGGTAATTCGAGGATTAAATGGAGGCAGCTAGACGCTGACTGCAAGGTTATCAATCAAGGCGTGGTGCCAGGCGCTAAAGAATTCCAGCAATTGACTGAGCTAGCCTTAAAGCCTAATGCCATTAGAGCCTGCAGTGTCCGCAAAGGCGAGACATACAATGAGGTTAAAGATTGGCTTGAAATCAAATATGGCATGCCAGTACATAGTGCCTGCGTTAAGCGCGACTGGGCTGGTGTAGGCATTCAGTATAAGGATCCGGGGCGCTTGGGGGTGGACCGGTGGCTGGCAATGCTCGCTGCTTATTCCTCAGTGAAAGGCGCTTGCATAGTTGTTGACGCAGGTACGGCGTTAACCATTGACGTTCTGGCGATAGATGGAGCTCATCAAGGAGGCTATATTCTGCCTGGCTTAGGTTTGATGAGGGCAAGTCTTGAGCAAAATACGGCGATTCGTCTAATTACAGGTCCATTGCCAGCCTCATTGGTGCTCGGCCATTCTACGGACCAGGCCGTGTGGCACGGTAGTTTAGCGGCTGCGGTAGCCTTGATAGAAAAGACAGCAATAACGCTATCGGCTCAAAGGCCTGTTCATCTGCTGTTTTCCGGAGGTGATGCTGACGTGCTTTTAGCGAATGCTGACTTTGAGCGCTTAGTTTTCTCAAATGCCAGCGAGATTGGGCGTATAAGCTATGAGAAGGTGCCAGATTTGGTGCTTGATGGCTTGCGCATTGCATGCCCTCTGCCTGGCCAAGTACGCGAATCCGAGCTAATCAATTGAAATACATAGTAATGTTCTTAATTCTGACTAACTTAGGCTATTTTGCCTGGTTAAAATTTGGCGCGATTCCTATTGCGCCGGTTGGCTTATCAGAGTCTGGGCCTCTGCTTAGCGATGGTATGATTTTGCTTTCGGAATACAATGCTAGAGTTGCCGAGGAAGATCTTATCCGTTCCGCGCAAAGCCGAATGTGCTTAACGGTCACCGGGTTTTCGAATTTTGACGATGCAGTTAGCTTTGAAAATGCTGCATTCAATAGTGGGCTGAGCACTTCTCAGCAGCTAATCGGGAGCTTGCTAGCATCCCAATTTCGCGTCTTTCTGCCGCCAGCTTCATCTCAAGCAGTCGCTGCTATCACTTTAGATGCTCTCAATGAGAAGGTGGCTCAAGCCGAATTAGCTATTGAAACTTATCTAATCACTAGAGGATTGCTCGAAAACGCCATCGCTCTTGGGGTGGTATCCTCTCTGGCTGAAGCTGAAGAAATACAGTCGGCCTTAGTGAATTTAGGCTACATCCCTGAGATACAAGAGCTGCTCCAATCGGACGGGGGAATAGCGGTTCATTTAAGCGCTGCAAGCTCCCTATCTCTCGAATCGAGTCAATGGTTGGGTTTGATTCTGCAAAGGTCTTATCTCGTTGCTGTAGAAAATGTCTGCGAAACGATTGCACAAGGGGCACAATTCCCATAAAATGCCGCTCCTGAGTGAGAGAGCCAGGGAAATTGACCCTTAGGAGATCTTGTTGGAGGGGTTCCCGAGCGGCCAAAGGGATCAGACTGTAAATCTGACGCGTAAGCTTCGGTGGTTCGAATCCACCCCCCTCCACCAATCAGTAGTAGTCTGAGTGAGAGGTTTTTTCAGTCTAGTTAGTGCTGTCCAAGCGGGTATAGTTCAGCGGTAGAACCCCAGCCTTCCAAGCTGGTGGCGCGAGTTCGATCCTCGCTACCCGCTCCAATTCTTAAATAGATTTGGATCGTAAACACAGTTAAATTGGCTGCTGTCTTGTGTCTGTTTTAATGTAAGCCTACGATTTGCTCGCATAGCTCAGGCGGTAGAGCACTCCCTTGGTAAGGGAGAGGTCTCCGGTTCAATTCCGGATGTGAGCACCACTTATTATATGGGCTAACGGGTTAAGAAGTGCTAACCAACTAGTTAGAATGGTACGAATTAAGCGAGTTTGTTGCTCCATGAATGCAGTCGGAAGCAAGAGATTTATTAGTCAACTGGGTTACAAGGCCTAGTTATTAAACATTAGCTGTTAAATACTGATTATTAATATTAGTTTTAAATCACAGCGATAGAAAGATAGCAGGGGCAGTCAACAATGGCGAAGGCAAAATTCGAACGAAATAAAACACACGTAAACGTCGGTACGATTGGTCACGTTGACCATGGTAAGACGACGTTAACGGCGGCCTTAACAAAAGTGTGTGCAGAAGCCTATGGCGGCGAGATGCGTGATTTCGCCCAGATTGATAATGCACCTGAAGAGCGAGAGCGTGGTATCACGATTTCGACTTCACACGTTGAATACGATTCACCGAACCGTCATTACGCGCACGTTGACTGTCCTGGGCACGCCGATTATGTAAAGAACATGATTACGGGTGCTGCTCAGATGGATGGCGCTATATTGGTTTGTTCGGCAGCAGATGGCCCTATGCCTCAGACGCGAGAGCACATTTTGCTTGCTCGTCAAGTTGGTGTCCCTTATATCGTTGTGTTCATGAATAAAGCGGACATGGTTGACGATGAAGAGCTGCTTGAGCTGGTGGAGATGGAGATTCGTGAGCTGTTGGATATGTATGAATTTCCGGGTGATGACACGCCCATTATTGTTGGTTCAGCGTTAAAGGCGTTGGAAGGCGATACATCAGATATCGGCGCGCCATCAGTACAGAAGCTGGTTGAGACGCTAGATTCTTACATTCCAGATCCGGTTCGTGACATTGAAAAGCCATTTTTGATGCCAATTGAAGACGTATTCTCAATTTCTGGTCGTGGTACGGTTGTTACCGGTCGTATTGAGAGTGGAATTGTAAACGTTGGTGATGAAATAGAGATTGTTGGAATTAGAGACACTACGACAACGGTATGTACTGGTGTTGAGATGTTTCGTAAGTTATTGGACGAGGGTCGAGCTGGCGAGAACGTTGGTGTTCTGTTGCGTGGTACTAAGCGCGAAGACGTTGAGCGTGGTCAGGTATTGACTAAGAAAGGCGCGATCAAGCCCCACACGAAGTTCGAGGCTGAGGTTTATATTTTAAGCAAAGACGAAGGCGGTCGTCATACGCCATTCTTTAAGGGTTACCGTCCACAGTTTTATTTCCGCACGACGGATGTGACTGGTTCATGTGAATTGCCTGAAGGTATTGAGATGGTAATGCCTGGTGACAATGTGAAGATGGAAGTGACGTTGCTTAATCCGATTGCTATGGATGAAGGTTTACGCTTTGCGATACGTGAAGGTGGCCGTACAGTTGGCGCCGGTGTCGTAGCTAAAATCATCGAATAAAATAGTCTGCAACCACTAAAGGCCGGCACATCATACGATGGGCTGGCCTTCTGGTAGGTGAATTATTGTTTCTAGTATTTAAAGTTCGGCAAGCGAGGCTGGGATGGGGAGATCGATAATTAATCGGCTAGGCTCCAATACAGCCCGCTGCACAGCAAATTACAGCCATATGGGCGGTTTTGCGACTGAAAATGCTATAGGGTGATACAAAGTAGCTTAAAGTCGCTTAACTGTTGGCTCAGGCAGTAGCCCAAAAAACAACTTCACAGTAGTAAAACAGGCGCAGTTGGCACTGGGTCTTGTGTTTAGATGAATAGAAAGA
>JBLHTH010000028.1:0-29871 GCA_047627195.1 Pseudohongiellaceae bacterium
AGGCAACAGGCGAAGAACTAGGCCGCATTGAAGTGCCAGCGAAAACTCGCTACGGCATGAGCTCTTGGAAGCATGATGGCCATCAGTACATCATCTTGCAGACAGGCTCCAAGTTAACAGCAATGGCGCTACCAGCAGCTTCAGAAGATTCTGCAGGACATTAAGCTGTAGCTTGGTCTAACCAGATCAAAGATTGCCGATTTATAAAAAGGGCGGGAAGATTAGTTTTCTTTCTGCCCTTTTTTTATCGCACGTGAAAAAAGACACTCAAGTAACAAAAAATACTGAAAATCCCAACTAAATACATAATACCAGCGTAGATACATTCATATTAATACCATTGATTGAAATAATTACGCTGCTTTACGGCTATCACAAAAAGCTCAATTTTTAACACGCAGTAAAGAGCAGACACGCGATTTTTCCTGCGAGCTAACTTTCTATCAGAGCTTTTAACTGAACTGCGCCAATGAAAAACCAAACCAAGAAAGACAGCTCCTTCTTTTTCGTCTACACCGCCGTATTGTTCTTTATAGTATTAGCCGGCTTCGCCCCGACATTTTTTCTTCGCGCTGCTTTTGATACTCCACCTATCCCGCTGTACCTTCACCTGCATGGCTTGGTATTAGCCGCTTGGTTTTTGTTACTCCTATTTCAGGCTTGGCTCATTCGCCAAAATCACACTATGCTGCACAGGAAACTAGGCTATTTTATTGCCGCTTACGGCGTTTTTGTTATAGCAGGAGGGTTAATGGCGACTTCCAATACGGTCGCACGTGGTTTTGGGGGAGCGGTATCCTTCGACACCGATATGGCAGACATCGACCCTGGCATGGGTGAGGGAATCTCCTATCTTGAATTCATCAGCGGGGTTGTCTGGGCGAACCTTGCGGCAATGATGACTTTTGCAGTAATGCTTAGTTCAGCCATCTTTTTTCGCCGTCAATCAGACATTCACAAACGGCTGATCCTAATAGCAACGGTGGCGATTGTTGGACCTGCACTTGCACGCATTGCGCGATTAGAATTCTTAGGAGGGGAGCAAGGTCTGTTTCTCCCATCAGCCATCTTCATTCTACTTGCTGCTATAATTATTTATGATTTTCTCTCTCTAGGAAAAGCACATCGAGCAAGTTTAGGCGGTGCCGGTTTTCTCATAACTGTGTTTCTCACAAGTATAGCAATTGCGCGCACTGAGTTCGGAATAGGGTTTGTTCGCGGTCTCGCATAGGCTCCTGATAGAAGATAAACCACAGTGATTCTGTCAGCTTAAACCTAGAGTGGCTGCCAATAAAGGGTCCTCCCGCACCTCTTCGCCCTTAGTACTTGTTTGGCCAACCGCAGTCGAAACCCCTTGACCTAGAGTGAACTCTAACTTGTATAGTGGCTTTTTATTTCTGTACAGGGATTCACCATGAACTCATACAAAGGCAAAACTGCCCTCATCACAGGCGCCTCTTCTGGCATCGGATTGGCGATGGCCCATGAGCTGTCCAAACGCGGCGCCATTGTAATAATGGCTGCTAGATCACGAGATAAGCTAGACATGGAGGCGCAGGTCATCCGCCAGAACGGAAACCAAGCTCATACTTTTACAACGGATTTGAGCCTGCCTAATTCCGCCGAAAAGCTGTACGGCGAAATTATCAGTGCTGGGCTAAATATTGACTTATTAGTTAATAATGCCGGTTACGGCAGATGGGGAGATTTCACCGAGTTTGATCGTGAGGACTATGGCCTTATGATTCAGCTCAACATCACATCATTAACCGACCTTTGCCACCTCGCTATTCCAGATATGATATCAAAAGGTGGAGGCGGAATAATTAATGTCGGCTCAACTGCCTCTTTCGTGCCTGTTCCTTATTCAGCGGTTTATGGAGCCAGTAAAGCCTACGTATTGATGTTTTCAGAATCTATTCGCTATGAATATGCTGACCAACATATCAATGTCATGGCTCTGTGCCCCGGCGCAACCAAGTCTAATTTCAGCACGGTAGCCACTGCTAATTCCTCTGTGGAATTACAAAAACTAAATGCAAAAATAGCCGACGACATTCAGTCAGGCGAGACTAGTGAAGAAGTTGCAGTTGAAGGTTTAGATGCGTTCTTACAGAATAAGAGCTTCGTTCTCACGGGCAAAAGCAACAAAAAAATGGGGATTGTGCCACGATTCCTAACGCGAAAGAAAATGCTTAAAATAGTGGGTGATGGCTTCCGTAAACGCGTCCTAAAATAGAAAAAATAAAGCAATAAAGGCAATAAAGGGGTCGGAGGCATTTAAAATTTAAATGCCTCCGACCCCTTTATCCTTTATTTACCTTTATTTATTTTATTGCTTTCGGTCCTTGTTTACATTGCCGAATCTAGATGGGATCGCCCGGCGGCAGTAGTAACGCAGGCCTCGGAACGGCATCGTCAGGTCGTTGCTGCCAGCGGCGGATATCAGCCGCTACAGATGACTGATGTGCGCTAGAATTTCTTAGCCTTTCAAGGCGAGCAGCTAATTTTTCGAGACGGTCGGCAAGCACCGCTTTGACCTCACCTGATGCACTTTCGCTGGTCGCTTGAACGATCATTTCATCAGCAGTCACACGCTGCACCAAATGCAGTATTTGTTGCTGATAATCATTGCTGGCAGTATCTACGGCCCATGTCACCTCCAACAAGCGGTCTACTACTTCTTCAAGATCGGGATAGTCACCCATGCTCCCGTAAGCGACCAACCTTGCCATACGCGCTGGCTGCAGTATCTGTTGTACAGACAAGCTTATCGAGCCTTCGGCCGCACCAAGAGGGTCAAAAAGCAAGCCTGTGCGCCCCGGAAACTCTTCACCTTGATTGTGGCGAAAAGCTGGTGGCGGCAGCAGCTCCAAAATATTTGTTGGCAAGGTCAAGAAGTCAGGGCTTAAAGTTGAAAGAACTGTCTCCAATGCGTCTCTCTGTTCTTCTCCGTCAATAATAGTGAATGGAATTTGCCCGTCACCTCTTACGGTGTACTTGTAATCCGCACCGCCAATACTTTGGGCTGCCGAATTCAGCTGAAAGCGATGATGCATGTACAATGGTAATAAAACATATTCAAGGCTTGAGAGCGGTTCGCCATTGCGAATCAGCTCCGGACCAAAGCTTTCCAAGCCTATACGACGGACTTCGATCTCATGTTTTAGATGATCGACGAGATTGTCACCATTATCCCAAACACCAGCGAATTGATGACCAGCGCCAATGAAATTATTGTTGTCATGAGCCATGAATAGTAATCCGCTATCCAAGCTTTCTTGAACTATGTTTGCCAGCTCTTCCTCCTCATCCGTGCCGGGTAAGAACTGCTCGTAAGAATATCTGATTGCCAACTTGTCATACTCACCAATTCTTTGAATGTAAGCGTTGGATAAATCAATCTTGCCAGCTGCAGTTATTTCAACTAGTGGCGCAGGATAGTCCATCACACTTTCTCGGCCATAAGAACTGCTCAGATAATTATGTGGGTAACCTAAGGTATGACCCACTTCGTGAGCAGATAGCTGCCTTACTCTATCGAGCGACATGGTCACAGAGTTAGAATTATTGTCAGCTACAGCTTCTAAGTAATCAAAACCCGGAACAAGACCCTGGCCGTGAAGGTAATCTTGCCTAAGTCGCAGGCTACCAAGATTCACGTTACCTTTAATTATTTCTCCGGTCCGTGGGTCCATCACAGAACCGCCGTATGAGTATCCTCGTGTTCGCCGGTGAGTCCAGTGAATCATATTGTAGCGAACGTCTTGACCATCAACTCCTGGCGGCAACTCCATCACTTGAAAAGCGTTAATAAAACCGGCAGCCTCATAGGCCTGATTCCACCAGAGAGCTCCTTCTATAAGCGCTGTTTTAATCGGCTCTGGTGTACCAGAATCAACATAGTAGATGATCGGCTCTATCGCTTCGGAACGAGCTGCATTAGGCTGTTTTTTCTCAAGCCGGTGCTTGGCAACCAGACGAACCTGCAAGTCTTCACCAATAGCGGTGCTATAATCTTGAATCGTCGGTCCACTAGTGCCAATTCTTGGATCTGCCAATCGTGGTGCAAAATTATCATCCGGCAATTTTACTATTGAATGATGCTGACGCAGCGTTATTGCGCCACCCGTGGCAGCAACGCTATTAACTAATTGACCAGGATTTTTACTGGTAAAAGTAAGCATAGTTTCAATTTCGATGTTTTCTGGAAATGTCTTGGTATTGTCTAGATAAAAAGCGCTGCGACTCTTATCCAACGAATAAGTGCCTTGGCCTCTATTGGCGATGGCACCTGTGACGTTGCGGGCGTCGCGCAAAAAGAAATCTGATGCATCAATAAGGATACTGCTCCCACTCGTCGCAACTATGTCAAAGCCCCAATGCACCGACGGCGCAAAGGCGTCTTTTACTGCCTGTCGCTCCAAAACATTATCGCTCGAAGCACGGTATTTATAATTAGGCTGAACTAATAATACTCTAGGCCCAACTCTCTTAGCTGACAAGACAAAGGTGCCACGCAGTTGACCGCGATCGATACCAACCGGGTTAGAGCCAAGGCCTGACCCCATTGAAATTTGATACAGAAACTCGGTGTCAAGCTTGTCTATTTCCCAATACATTTTGCCGCTTGAGTCATCCCAATAGAGATTGAAATAACCCTCCATCTTGCTGGAGTTTGCAACAATATCTTCTATCGAAGGCAAACCCTGTGCGTGTATCAATGTGGAACATAGGAAAATAGTGAACGCAAAAACAGAACGCAGAGTTATTCCGCTAAATGAAGTTAACGCCATTACTTGAGAAGTGGGGGATGCCATTTCAATTACCTCAGCCTTGTTGCAGGCTATATTTGAAAAGATTGAACACTTTTTGCTTTTTATGAAGGCGTGAAGACTACCACTGTCACTAGCTTTTTTGTATATGGAAAAAACTCTATCCGGTACAATTTACCGAATAACCGCGGACTGTGATTCTCTGCCCCTTTTTGGCACGGGCGCACCATTTTATGCCGCCGTCATTCCAGCCCTGAGCAAGCCCTCTTTGACGACAGACCCAAGAATCATGCCGGCACCTTTTGACTAATTATTGGCAATATAATCATGTTTAAAATAGTACCTTGAGAGGACACTAAGAATTTTTTTCACTCATTAAAAAATGAATGTCCTGTGGCAAACGGAACACCACTTCCAAAAAAGCAGAGAGATTCTGGAACTTATAAGATACACTCAACAGATAAGCTGAAAAAATAGAGCTAGCCATAGCCTATCAGCACGCCTACCCTCTGAGGAGATTAAGAATGGGCAGCTTCACTTCTATTAGCATTAGCAACTTCTTTAAAAAGACAAATTCCAGCAACTGCTCCCAATCATTCAATGTCTTCTTCCTAAGCCTAGCAGCCTGCCTGGTCGCCCCTTTGTCTTTTGCACAAATCACCCCTGAGGAGATTACAGTTGAGACTCTGCCAGAAATCGGTGAGAACTGGTTTATTTCAAAAACAGGCGACGGCGGATACATCTTCGATGCCACTACCGGTGAAATGCAGGGATTACTGTCACTGTCTCGCGATACGCCGGCAGTAACAAAATGGGGGCCGCGTAGAGAATTTTATGCAGCCGAGTCCTATGTTGCTAGAGGAGTGCACGGTGAGCGCACAGACCTTGTGTCAGTATATGACTATGATAACTTGAGCCCAGTTGCTGAAATCATTATTCCAAATCACATGGCACGATTGTCCGTTAGAAACCATCTTGGCCTGATGAACAACGGCCGACTCCTGGCACTTTTAAACATGAACCCAGGGCACTCGGTTTCAATAGTTGATGTTCAAGACAGGCTTTTTATATACGAAGTCTCTACTCCTGGCTGTGCTGTGATTATGCCGGTAGCTGACATGGATTTCTTGCAAATTTGTGGCGATGGAACCTTGCAACTAATTCAGCTGGACGTAAGTGGATTTGAACAGAACCGAGTGCGCAGCGACGTTTTCTTTGATGTTATTGATGATGCCGTGTTCGACCGAACAGCACGGTCTGCGCAAGGGTGGTTTCTAATTACTCATGCCGGGCGTATTTTTTCTGTTGCCACCGATAACGATGAGATCCAAATCAGCGATCCTTGGAGCGTTGTTCCCGAGGGCGAAGAAGACTGGCGCCCAGGCGGCACAGAATTTTTCAGTGCTCACCGAGATACCGGTTTACTTTATATAGCCATGCACGAAGGTGAAATCGATACCCACCACAAGCCTGGCACAGAAATATGGGTAGTCGACAGCAAAACTCAACGCCGTCTGCACCGCATTGAAGTAGAAGTCCCCATAGACAGTTTAATGGTTACTCAAGAAAAAAACCCTAAACTCATCGTTGGCGATGATGAGGGAGCTACTCATGTATACAATGCACTTACCTTTGCTTTTGAGCGCACTATCCACACCCCGAGCGCGCACATGTTTGAGGATTTCTAGGCGTGATAGATCCGCTATTTATCCGAGTGGTTGCAATGGGCTTTGCGCTCATGTTTGCACTAGCGGCATTGCATAAGATAGATGACAGGAACACGTTCCTGTCTATTTTGAAGGCCTATGAGATCTTACCTCGCTTTATGCTCAGAGCCTCTGCCCTCAGCATACCAGTGCTTGAATTGATGCTTGCGCTAGGCTGGCTTCAAGCAGGTCTGTTAGGCACGAGCTACCCAATAATCGCTATTACGAGTGCTTGTCTCCTTGTGGTTTATGGCTTGGCTATTGCCGTTAATCTCCTGCGTGGCAGGACCGATTTCGACTGCGGATGCAGTCTTGCATCTGCTAGAAAGTCGTCTGCCAGTAATAAAGGCAATGAGTCCCAACAGTCCATTTCTACCAATTTAGTTTGGCGAAACACTTGCCTAGCTTTATTGGCATTGACTGTACTGACTCCGATTACTTCCCGGCAACTCGGCGCTATCGACTACGTAGGCTTAGCAGGCGCGTTACTAGTGCTTGTTTTACTTTATGCGTCCCTAACTCAACTAATGGCCACAAACCGAATCATAAGATCTTGGCGTGGCCATCTAGGCAGGCGTGCCAATGATTGAAGCTCTAATTATCTCCAACATCATTTCGTGGATCACCTTAATCGCCCTGGCATTAATGGTATTTGCATTAACGCGGCAGGTGGGAATATTACACGAGCGGATCGCGCCGGCTGGTGCTCTCATGCCGACCTCAGGCCCCAAGGTAGGAGAGCTAACTCAAGCTATAGAACTTACAGCTCTTAACGGCGACGCAGTAACCATAGGTGGCGTCGACAAAAATGGCTTGGCCACTTTTATATTATACGTGTCTCCAACTTGCCCAGTTTGCAAGGCTCTGGTGCCTACGGCGCAAATGCTAGTGCGCTCGGAAGCGAATAGAATGCGACTGATATTGGCAAGCGACGGCGATGAAATCAGCAGCCATCAAAGCTATAGCCAAGATATGAATCTAAACGATACTCCTTATCTTCTTTCGGAAGAGCTGGGAAGGACTTTCGAAGTAAGCAAGCTGCCTTTTGCAGTATTAATTGCCGCCGACGGCACGCTGCGAGGCAAAGGTTTAGTCAATACTCGAGAACACATGGAAAGCCTTATTGAATCAATGGATTCCGGCATTACTTCAGTGCAGGAATACATAGGGAACTTAGAAAGTGGAGCAGCTAACGTAGACGAAACACCTAAGGCGATGGAAACCACCTCATGAATATCGATAAAATTCTGGATCGCAGTTATTACTGGATTGACGAAAATGCCAAACGCACTAGTTTAGCCTTTGCGCGAAAACTATCGCGGCGCCACTTTCTCTCCCGCCTTGGAATGATGCTAGCAGGTGCGGCCGCGTTTCCATTGCTGCCGGTAGCACGTTCGTTTGCCCAAAGCTCTGTCCAAGAAGTTGGCGATCCGCAAAGCTGTGAATACTGGCGCTACTGCGCCATGAGCGGCACTTTATGTAGCTGCTGTGGAGGTACATATACCTCTTGCCCTCCTGGCAGCGAGCCATCTCCAATCACGTGGGTAGGCACTTGCAGAAACCCTGTGGACGGCCGTGATTACCTCATGTCATATAATGATTGCTGCGGTAAAGCCGTATGCGCCCGATGCAGCTGTCACAATACCGAAGGCGATAAGCCGGTTTACTTTAACAGCAACAGCAACACCGTTTTGTGGTGTTTTGGGACTGAAAACACTAGCTATCATTGCACTGTCTCATTAGTGCTTGGGACAACAGACGAATCGAACTAGTGAATCGAGCAAACTTCATACTTACCGGCTTCGCCGCTGTATTTCTAGCTTTCGCACCTGTATCGCTGCTCGCTGCTAGTGCACGCATTAACTATCTTCTTTATTGCACAGGCTGTCATGGGATCACCGGCGAAGGCAGCCCTCCTAACGTGCCCACATTAGTCGGTGAACTCGGTGATATGATACAGATACCGGAAATGCGCAATTATCTTGTGCAAATTCCAGGTGCTGCTTCTGCCCCTATAAATGACATGGAACTTACCGCCGTAATCAATTGGATTTTGCATAAATTCAATGCCGACACTCTGCCTAATGACTTCGAAGACATGACTACAAGTGAGGTAAGTAAAGCCCGCAAAAACGTTCTGGCTGATCCTTTAAAGTATCGAATAACTCATTGGAAAGACTACCCCAAGTAATTTCCGGTCACCGAGCCGGACGTCTTCAAAGTGGTGCTTAATTGAAATTCAATATTCCCGCTTCCTTAGACGTTAAACTAGTTATGTGATTTTTTTACCGCCATAGGATGTGTGCTTGATTGTGCCCTCGATTAATCGATTCCGCTGTTTCGCTAAGTTAACCTACCGACTATACGAGAACGTTTGAATTAACTGAAAACCAAAGCTACACAGGGCACTGAGAATTTCGGTGGTTTTACCCTAGCCCCTTCATGCCCACCAATCAGCTAGATACCGCCTGTCGAAAAGCACTGCGATAACCTTATTTTGAGAATTAGATTAGGCTTTTCCAAGCACATTTTCCCTCTTAGGCCTCCTCTACCCTAGCTCCCTGTACTTAAGCTTTCTCTCTTACGCTTTACCATGCAAGCTTCTCAACTCAACTTTTAGTTGAAACTGCACATGCTACAAAGATCAAGAACGCACTAAGCCAATTCCTCTCGTCCAGCGGAAAAACATCGGCAACCTATCTTTTGCTGGAGTGCTCATGCTCATAGCGCCCTTTAACTCCCAGCCTCGGACAATCTTTGTATTCCCTTTTATATGGACCCGCGCTTAGATCTGCATATAGGCACTAGACAGCTCCGGGTTAATTTCTTTTATGACCGGCTAAAATGGTGGCTAGGCACCGATCGGCGCAACAAGGTAGGTGCCCCATAGGTAAATACACAGCCGCTCTCAGTTGCCTTGGTAAAAGGTTAACTTTCCAGCTTTTATGCCCCTCAGCTAACGGCGGTAATTATGGTCTTTAACAAGAACTCCTGATTAAAATTAAACCATCCACTGAGGCAAAAAAATACGGCAAGCTTTCCAAAAAAGTTGCAGATATTGTGAATCAATTAAAAAGGGGAAAGACAAAATTTTACCGAGATCGGCAAACTTCTATAGAGCCCGAAAAAGAAAAAGGGGCGTGTTTATTTGAGAAATAAACACGCCCCTTTAATTTTCTTTAACTGATTCAGCTAGAGCTGATAACTGTTAAGGCCGGTACGTACTTACCGGAGGCAATTGCGAACCAGACAAATCATCAGGAATACTTTGCTCAATCCTGACAGTGTGAGTCAGGGTGCCAATACCTTCTATATTGGCACTAATAGTCTCACCATCAATCAAATAGCCAGAGCCTGAAGCACGCTCTACCCGACCGGCGCCAGTACCACCTGATGTTCCACTCTGCATAACATCACCAGGAAAAATAGTGATAAGAGACGAGGCATATTCGATGAGCTCAGGGATATTATGAATCATGTCTCCAGCTCTAGCTTCCTGAACTGTTACACCATCAATGACTAGAGTCTGGTGCAGACGCTCCATGGGATCACCATAGAATTCTTTTGGCACGATCCAAGGTCCATGTGGTGCGAAGGTGTCATGACCCTTGCCCACAAACCAATCCGACCCAGCGCCGTAGCCACCTGGTGGTCGACCACCGCGGTCAGATATATCCATTGCGACCATATAGCCGAACACGTGATCATACGCACGATTTGCCGAGATGTACTTACCGGTACGGCCGAAGACGATAGCCATTTCTACTTCCCATTCGATGCGGTCACGCCCGTAAGGCATGATAATGTCATCGCCATCACCGATGATTGCGCCACGAGTTGGTTTGAGGAATAAATACGGAACCCCTCGACTTTCTCGGCGCTCTCTGTTTCTAGCAGCCTGCTCATCGGCGTTACAGCCTTCGCAGGCATGGGTATAAAAATTCACCGCGGCATTCATTAGCTTGCTCGGGTATTGGATCGGAGCCATGATGTCTACTGCGCCAACAGGATGCACATAGCTTGGGCGATCACTGTCGCTTAGCAAGTTCTCTTCAGTAAGCCAGTTAACCACCTCATAGATCCGAAACTTTAAACCGTAGCCGTATTGTTCTATAAGACCAAGCATGTCTTTGGGCATACTGATGGCACTATATTGCGGCCTCAATTCCATGGCGCGATTTGCCGCAGCCAAATCAATGATCAGCTGATCATCTTGTAGGACTAAGCCAACAGTGGGGACATCGTTAATCGCAAAGGTGCCGACTTTGAATGGCACAACTGATTCCATAGCCTGAGCAGAGACCTGAGCTGGACTTGCAAAAATCGTAAGCCCCGCCATAAGTGTTAGGGAATACAGGGACTTTCTTATCATATTTATCTCCCGTGCAGAGTGTTAACAAAATGATTAGGGTTGAATAAGAAACTCGCACCTAATCTTCATGCCCAATCATAGGACAGGCAAAATGTATCTCCCGAGTACGCCGTTGTCCAGTATTTTGAACGCCGCAAGACGAGGGTTCAGCCCTTTTGCCTAATTCGCTACTGCTTTAAAGGTTTGGCCACGGAAACAGATCAATAGGAGGCACGTCTAAGTTTATTTCATTGCCTCGAGCCATAACAAAGGTGGGCTTAAGAAGTGTGGCAATGTGCTCCAATGGATTGCCCTGAGTAGCAATAATATCGGCATCTTTTCCTACCTCAATGGTGCCGGTAATGTCTGTTAAATCCATTAGGTCTGCAGCATTCACAGTTGCTGAAATCAAAATGTCCCGTTCTGACATTCCCGCTTCATTCATCAACACCATTTCATAGCCATTGGTACCATGATCGTTAACGCCGGCATCGGTACCAAACGCTATCTTCACATTATTTTTATAAGCAATCCGTAGTGCATTCTTCATGATAGGCCCTACCTCTAGGGCTTTTTGACGTACCGCTGGCACAAAAAAATCTGGCCGCTCTGTGGCAATTCGCGCTACTGTATAACCCGCTATTAAAGTCGGGACATAATATGCGCCAGTGGCCACAAATAACTTCGCTGTCTCTTCATCCAGATAAGAGCCATGTTCTATAGAGTCAACTCCGGCGCGAAGTGCTGCTTCCAAGCCTATTTTACCATGAGCATGGGCAGCCACCTTCCGACCCATAGCGTGAGCCGCTTGTACTAGCGCGATCTGTTCTTCATCGGTAAATTGTTGACCAGTGCCCGTTGCAGTCTGGCTAAGAACGCCGCCGGTGGCGACATATTTAATGTGGTCTGCGCCGAACTTGATTTGTGTACGAACCGCTTTACGACATTCAGCAACACCATCACAAATACCAGAGTGCGGATGAGGAAAGATGTCATCACGAAAACCACCTGCATCACCGTGACCTCCTGTTGGACTTAGGCCCTGACCTGCGGCTTTGATTCGCGGCCCCATCACTATTCCCTGATTGATTGCGTCACGCAGGGCAAAGATAGCGTTTCGATCTGCCCCGACATTTCTAATCGTGGTAAAGCCTGCACGCAGCGTCCGCATGCCAAACTCAACACCCATCAAGGCGCTTAACTCAGATGAACGAGTTACTTTAATTTCGCGGCCATTAGCCTCCTGCTGAGAAAGAATGTGAGTATGAGAATCAATAAGGCCGGCCATCACAAACTGGTTTTCTAAATCGATAACTTTCGCATTGCCAGCGCCACTAATCTGACTAGGCGATACATAACCATCACGAATTTCAACGATGAGATTGTTTCTGATAACTATGCTTTGCTCAATTTTCGCTTCCTCACGTGCATCTGTTAATAATGTTCCCGCGTGAATTATCTTCCATTCATTAAACGACTGAGCAAAGACCGTAGTACTTGTAAGCATTGCTGCAGCGAACAGAAATATTCTTTTCATAGTTTTCTCGCTTTTTTCGATTAGCTGTTGTGAATCAAGATAAGAATACAGAATAAGTGCGGTAAGAGTAAGGGAGTAAGGTGAAGCCGCTCATCCCAATAAAGCCCTCTCCCACTCTTTTTTCTATCTTGTCGTCGTCAACGGACGCAGAGAAATATTCCAATCATTATTTTCTTGCCTAGCGCTTCCTATGATTTTGATCATGATTGGAATCTGCCTAAATTTTAGGATTAAAAATAGCCTCTATTGGTTTTTCGAAAACTGTTGCGATTGCAAACGCCAGCGTCAAAGAAGGATCGTGCTTGCCTCGCTCAATTGCGTTTACTGCCTGCCTCGAAACTCCAAGATTCTTAGCGAGCTCTTCTTGCGACCATCCCATCGAGGCACGAAGAACTTTAACTTCATTATTCATCACGGCTTTCCAACAAAAAAAAGTTTAGAATGATCCCATGCCCCGCAAAAACTGCTGGCAGGATATAAGCAAAGCTCAGCTCGGGCATTGGCAGTTTCATGGCAAGCATCCCATATCCAAAAGTGACAAAGCACATGATACCGGTAACCCATAAAAAGGATTCACCCGTTAGTCGCTGCATAAACTCATCAAGTGCGAGGTATTTTTTTCGATAGATTACAAACGACCAAATTAGAGGCAGCATTGGTAAAAGTGTTACGAGAATTATCATCAACGTCGATAATTCTAAAAGCTCTATCGAAAAAGTTTGAACCGCAAGCGTTACTAAAAACAGCACCATAGAAAACATAAAATGTTTCGTGAACTGTGATTGTGCCTTTGTTTCTCTGTTCATATTAATCATCCAAATATTTATTGTTACTGGCAATTGAGAGGCCTTTGCGCTCTCCACACGATACCGCCTTGGCAAAATTGAAGGAACCCCCTTAGCGACTTTTTGTAAGGTATACCTTACATAATAATATGTAAAGCAAACCTCATATTTCGGACGTGGCCGCACCTTGTTTTTCTTTCACACGCCTGTGCTACTATGAGGGAAAGAAGTCAAAAAAAAAGAAGAATCAGATGAGATTAAGCGCAACCGACGCTGCCTTTTTATATGCAGAAACTGCTAGTGGACCTATGCATATTTCTTCAATTTTTGTAATTGAGGGAGAACCGTCTTTCGATGATGTTTACAAGCATTTTAAGGACCGGATACACCTTTTGCCCGCCTATCAGCGCAAGGTAGTTATGGTGCCCTACAGTATGGGTCACCCAAAATGGGCAGACGACCTCGATTTTGACCTCAGCAAGCATCTTTTTCACCATCAGCTTCCAGAAGGTTCCAGCCATCAGGATGGCTTGGATTTCGCAGTAACAATCAACGAAGCCATGTTGGACCGCTCAAAACCGCTGTGGGAGAACCACTTTATAAGCGGGCTGGATGGCAAAACTCTGATGCTCAATATCACCCATCATGCGCTCATCGATGGCGCCTCTGGGGTGGAGTTGATGCAAATCATTTATGACTTGTCACCTAATCCAATGCCACCAGAGCCTCCCGCTGAAACTGCGCCGGCGGCTATTCGCCAAGGTCCTATGGAGCTGTATCAAGAGGCCTTGTTTGAAAATATGCGCTCACTGACCAAAATCAATCCCGCTGACTGGTTTCCAAACAACCAAGAACAGCGCGACCTGATCCGAAGAGCGACAACGGTTTTTAGCAATTTCATTACTAAACCCGCAATCACAGCGCCATTTAATTCGTCCTTGGTCGGTCCAAAGCGAAAAGTAAACTATCTAAATCGTTCCTTTGGCGAAATTAGGGAAGTGCGTCGAGCGTTCGGCGGCACTATCAACGATGTCGTGTTGACGGTCGTTAGCGAAGGGATGGCCAGATACCTTAAAAGCCGCAAACAATCTGTCGAAAACAAGCACATGCGCATTATGTGCCCGGTGAATGTTCGCACCGAGGATATGAAAGGTGCTCTGGGAAATCAGGTGTCCGCTATTTTCCCTCTGTTACCAGCATGGCCAATGGCTGTGCGTAGCCGATTAGCAGCTGTGTGCACGGAGATGGGAGGCATTAAAGAAAACCAAGATGCGCAGGCAATGACCCTCACCACTGAGGCTGCTAATGGCGTCTGGCCTATAGCTATGGCACCGACTCAGCTGGTCGGCACCGACTTAGACCCAACAGTTTGGGCCGCTCAATTTCCACTACCGATAATGCCCGACCTTGGCTGGAGACCGCCGAACCCAGGTATTAACTTTATCTGCACCAATGTCCCTGGAGTGCAAGTTCCTCTTTACTTAGCTGGGCACAAAGTTCTTGAAACCATTGGCTTACTTATACTCAGCGGGAACGTTGGGTTCAGCACCACTGTCTTAAGTTATAACAAAGAGCTCTTTATTAACTATATTTGCGAACCTCGACTAATGCCCGATATAGAGGTACTTACCCAAGCCACCAATGATGCATTTGATGAACTGTTGGCCGAGGCACGAGATCATGCAGAACAACTTAGCGGAAACTAAAGAAAACTGATGACGAAAAATACAGCAAGTGATCCACTTAGTGACTACCCTCAAACCGCCGAGCTTAAAAGCGGCACGTCTATAACCCTTAAAGCTATGCATGCGGATGATCGTTCCGCCATCATGGAATTTGCAAAACAGCTCCCTGAGGAAGATTTACTCTTTTTGACTATTGATTTAACTCAAAAAGAATCAATCGATGGGTGGCTTGCCAACATAAAGACGGGAAGCTCAATTTCTCTTGTATCCTACGCCGGTGATGAACTCGTTGGCTATGCCACCGTTCATAAAGAAACCGCTCCCTGGACCCGCAAAGTGGGCGAAATACGCGTAAACATAGCCCCACAAATGCGCAGCCAAGGCCTAGGGCGGCTGCTGATTTCACATATCTTCGATATTGCACGTAATAATGAACTAACTAAGATTTTAGCGCGTATGACATCAGAGCAGAAAGGTGCTCAGACTGCTTTCAGGAAACTGGGATTTGTAGCCGAGGCATCGCTAGCTGACTTTATTGTTGACCGCAAAGGAATCTCTCATGACTTGGTCATGATGACCTTCGATGTTGATGGCTTAAGCGACCAAGCCGGCGGCAAAGTTAAAATTTAAAGGGAGATATCTATTGAACATCGCATACAAAGAAGTCGACGGCCCAAGTGCGCCACCTTCTGCACTGGTCGCGTTAAGCGAGTTAATTCGTGCGGGAATTGAAGCCAGTACGCTACCTCTCACCTTGCCTGTATTAATAGCCCAAGCACCTAAGGCCGATGGTCATAAAGTTCTTGTGATTCCAGGTTTCATGGCGGGGGATAGATCTACAGCCATTCTAAGGCGCTTTATCAACACCTTGGGTTACGAGGCTATGCCTTGGCATCTTGGCCGCAACAACGGCAGTCAATCTCAGCACGAAGATTTGATCCGAAATTTTGAAACCCTAGCCGCCCAGAACTCCAAACCCATAACCATTATTGGCCAGAGCTTGGGTGGAGTTTATGCTAGAGAACTTGCACGCCTGAACCCAGAATCAGTGAGAATGGTCATCACCCTAGGCAGCCCATTTGGCTCTCTTACTAATAATACATCACACCCATTTCTTACAAGACTTTTTAAGATGATGTCTGGGGCGACGCCAGAGAATGCGCAAAAACAGCGACTAACTGCAGATCCAAAAATAGCCCCTCCTGTTCCTTGTACTGCCGTTTACAGCAAGACCGATGGTGTCGTACCTTGGCAGTCTTGCATTGAGCGCGTTGAACAAACAAATGAAAACGTAGAAGTTTTTGGCAGTCACATCGGCATGGGTTTCCACCCTCATGTTCTGCATGTGATAGCTGATCGACTCGGCCAGACTAAAAAAGGCTGGCAGCCTTTCGATCGCGGAACACTCTCGCGACGATGTATTTTTCCAGCTCCGTCTGCTCGAGCTGCGATTTAAAGACTAAGACCGCTTTTTGGAGTCAGTTTCTGACACTTAGCGTCAAAGTCTTGGGCAAACTCCCACACCGAGCGACGACTGAATCAACAAATAAAAAAGGGCCAATTGCCCTTTTTTACTTCCAAGAGTTTATTTTTTGACTGCTTGCTAATTGGCTGCCGCATCAATTTCCTCACGACGCGCACCTGCCAGAATAGCGGGGAGAGAATAATTACCCTCGTGACAAGCGTACTCATACAGCTGCTCATCTTGCGTTTTCATAGGCATCTCAGCTGTCCAAGCTTGAGTATAAAGTTCCGGATCTTCGATAGTGAAAGAATATTGCATTTCGTCCTCAGCAACCCTTCTAAAGCGCTCAGTTAGCGTTACATTCTCAGAAATTAGATACTCCTTTATCTGCCAGGGGCTAAAGTTTTTGGTGATTACAACCAAGGTATCTTCCTCATAGTAACCGATTGAATCCCCCAACCATTGCCGGAATGGAAGATTGCGAAAATCTGCATCGATGCGAACAACGCGGACATTGTGTACCATTTCAGCCAGCAGCATGACATGGCTAGGTGTCTGCACTATTTGCATATTGTTATTATAAAAGCTGCTTACAAAGGGCATAGTGGATGCGTAGCTGACAAGGCAGCGGTCTGCTAGAGCTCGGCCTTCCGGCCCATCGCTTCGCTCGTTGCCCATTAACAAGTCTTCACGCTGAGACTGACGAGTTTTCTGACCTTCTTCTTGCCAAGGAATCTGTCCGTCTATTGGATCTACAATTAGCGAGGTGCGGTACTTCCCATTCATAAATGCCAAGGCATCACCCGGCGCAAACCAGAAATCATTATAAGCACCGACCGCACCACCGTTGGGTCCCTCAGCGCCGGTTTCGGCAAGAATCTTATTGTACTCATCTGTGGAAATCATTTTTGCCAGCATAGTTTCTTTGTCTATTTCCAATGTCTCGTAAAGCGCTGGCCGCTGTAAAGAAGTCCTAGTTTGATAGGTCCAGACACCTTGAACATCGGGCACCCCAAAAAGAGTTTTTGGTGGCTGGTAGTCTTGCGCTGCCACGGCAAATATAGCCCCCGTGAATACGGCCAATGCTGCGGCATAACTAAACGATTTTTTCATACTTTCGCTCCCAGTCCTAAAGTATTAAACCAATTGTTTTTGATTATCGAAAACCGTCCGTCTAGCATCTGATTATCAGCAATTCCACCACGATTTTTCCCGCTTAGTGCAACTGCTAGTAGTTTTAGACGCTGTGAAAGAAGCTCATCAAAAAAAGACTTATTTTATTATTGTGATCTCACTGTCTTTTTAACCTTAACCTGAATTGGCCTTCTGCGCATCTAATGAATCTGTCTATATAGCTAGAGTAATTGACATGCGTAGATGGACAATAGGCAAAGCCATGTTCAATGGACGTAATTACACGTCCCTTTGACTGGACATCTTGCGGCCATAAAGATAGCTTTATGCCCTAAATAAGAATCACAATCAGAATCAACATTCAGTTTTATCGGAGAGCAGTATGGCCCAACGTCGAGATTTCCTTAAGTTTTTAGCAGCTAGCCCGTTGCTCACCAATTATTCCGCTTTTGCCCAGGAAGTAGAGGAAACAATTGGCGAACGGATCAAGGACCCATCGGAGGTCATTAATGTTTTTGAAATGGAAGCCATTGCTCGGGAAAAAATCCCTCCGGCGCATCTAGGCTATCTCGCAACCGGTGTCGACAGTGACCTAACCTTACGAGCCAACCGAGCCGGATTTTCTCGCTTTCAAATAAGACCTAGACGACTTGTAGATGTCAGCCAAACCGATACATCGGTTAACGTTTTAGGCTCGGAGGCAAGTTCGCCTATTTTTCTTTGCCCAGTGGGCAGCCAGGGCGCATATCATGGGGATGCCGAATTGGGCACAGCCAGAGCTGCAGCGGCGAAAGGCCATCACATGGTTTTGTCTACGCAGTCCTCAACGTCTGTGGAAAAGGTAAGCGAAGCACGTGGCGCCCCTATATGGCATCAGCTTTATCCAACCACTCGCTGGGAATACACCGTTGCAATGCTACAAAGAGCCGAAGCGGCTGGATGCACCACTGTCTGCCTAACCATTGACCTCCCCGGTGGACGCAACACTGAAACCAGTCAATACCTAACCCGTGAAGACACTCGCAACTGCTCATCCTGTCATCAAGGGCAGGCAAAACCGATGCTTGAGGGTTTTAACATGCAGGGCGTTGGCCTCAACAGCTCGCAATTGACCTGGGATGTCATCGGCCGTATGAAAGAAGTTACCAATATGAATGTAGTTATTAAGGGGATCGAAGTCGGCGCGGACGCGGCTCTAGCGGTGCAAAATGGCGCCGACGGGATATGGGTCTCCAACCACGGTGGGCGCGCCACCGAAACCGGGCTAGGAACCATTGAATGCTTGCCTGAAATTGTTAATGCCGTAAATGGCCGAGTGCCAATAGTTGTTGATGGCGGCTTCCGCCGCGGCACAGACATCTACAAAGCGCTAGCGATGGGCGCCTCAGCCGTCGGAATTGGCAGGCCGTATTGCTTTGGCTTGGGCGCATTTGGTCAGGCAGGAGTCGAACGAGTATTGGACTTACTCAATAGAGAACTGCTAATAACTATGCGAGGCAGTGGCACTCCTACCATTGCTTCGATAGGTCCCGATTATGTGCAAGATGCAGGATATAGAGTTCCTCGCGGCAAACTCGGCCTAGATCTGTACTAGATACGTCGATTCAAGCAGATCCTCGTAAGGCAATTTACTGGGATCTGCTAAGCTGCAGCTCGCCAAGATTAGTAACTTTCTGTGGGTCATTGAGTTAAGTAGCCCTGCGGTGTGTAAATGATAGTGCTAGGGAACACCATCTTCTTAACATCAGAATGTCCGACAAAGATGCCATCCTCAGCTTCTCTGCTGGCACCATAGCTACGCATAAAATCACTTTCAGATAAGCGTTGAGGCACCTCACCAGCCAATGCCATTCTCACTATTTTGGCCACCTGCTCTGGCTTTTCCCGCTGCGGATAATGTCCTGCCGTTGGCAGAATCCAGAACGAACTTTCCACCTCACGGTCGTTTAGATAATTCAGCCAGACATAATTGGGAATCCGAATAGGGTTGATATCGTCTAGCAAGCCCCACATATAAGCAACAGGAACTGGGCTGCGAGTTAAATTGTCCAGCCACTTGAGTTCATTTTCAGCGCGCTCCAACAAATACCGACCCACATGTAAAAGCGCGCTAATTCCGTCATTGAACTGAAAGATATCGGAATAGGCCAACTCCTCCGGACCTCCACTAGTCCTTCTCGGCGCAGCTTTGCGCGCTGCAATCATAGCCGGCCCCTTTTGTGCATCTAGCAAGGTATATTGGAATGGCACCAGATTTGCCAGCGGCAGAAACATCCCACTATTGGAAAGAAAGTGATAGTTGATGTGGTATTCAGGATTCGGGTTATCTAGATAGCGTCCTAGAAAGGCAAGGCCAATGCTGACACCTCTGTCATGAGTAAATAGAGCGAAATCATCAAACCCCACAATCTCCCTGACAAAGTGGTCCAATAGCCGAGCGTTATCTTCTAACATATACGAGAAGCCATCGAGTGGCTTATCAGAAAATCCTGAACCAGGAAAATCTAACGCTGCGATGTAGTAGTCGTCTTGCAATAGTGGAATCAGCTTGTAGAAATCAAAACTTGAATTTGGAAACCCATGAACAATTAATAGCTGTGGCTTTGAACGATCGCCAAAGGTTTGATAGAAGACATCCAGTTTTGCATTGTCATTATTTGTAGTGGTCGATGTCCACTCAAAATAACTACCACCGTCATACCACTGCTGGGAGAGGTCAGAATAAAATTCAAAACCTTGCCCTTGCACGAAACCTGATAGAAAAATAAAGCCATAGCTAAATGTTCTGACCAAAGATATTTTTGACATTTATTCATTTCCCAAGAGCTAAAAGCGACCCGCCGCTTCCAATTCAAGTTTAGATTGGCGAGCGACCTACAGTGCATGCTGTGTAAACGAGATAATAGCTAGGCAAGTGCCCAACCAGTTTTTACCCGGACAGTTCTCGCCCTGTCATGATCCAAATCGACTATCTAAAACTTGAGTTTAACTCCACCGTTGACTACAAATCCATCAAGAGGCGCATAGATATCGTTAAAAATAGGGTTCGCAAGGGAACCTGTAAACAATGGGTCATAACGGGTCTGACGCGTGTCAGTAAAATTTTCGAAATTAAGAAAAAAAGAGAAGTCATCGCTAAATATTTTTTCCATCATCAACCCGAATATCCAATAGTCCCTACCTCTACTGCCGTCGGTAAGTTTCTGGGAACTAAAGTAGTAGGCTTCCAACCCTATTCGCAAGTCATCTTCGCGCTCATAAACCAAGACTGAGTTGACACGCTCTTGGGGAATCAACGGAGAATCAAAATCGGTCCCCTGCCGATGCTCTACAACATCGGCATTAGTGTATCCAAGGAACAATTTTAGATCCTGCCAGCGCCATACCGCATTAATTTCGGTTCCGCTTGTATCAAGATAATCATTTATTTGACGGTAAACAAATCTACTTTCCCCCTCAGGCACCAAGCTCAGAGGATCATCTACCCGGGTGTAGAAAAAAAGAAAGTTAATATTAAAAGACAAATCGTTGGTCAATTGGAATGACCTATTTATATCGACATTGACCCCGGCCGATTGCTCAGCTTCGAGATTATCTAAATCCAAAGGAAGCACTCCTCTAAATTGGAGCATCTCTGCCGCCTCAGTAAAAGGTGTAGGCTCCTTATACCCTAAACCACCGCCGACTCTTACTGTTGTATTAGAAGACGGCGTGAAAAGCAGGGAAATTCTAGGCAATACAAAACTGCCGTAGTTAGAGGTGTGATCCACTCTTAAACCACTTTCCAGAATTAGGCTCTCACCCAGTGGAATAGTCCCCTGAATAAAAGCACCAAAAGTACGACTGATGAAATCATGAGAAAATGCCTGCAATTCTCCTGCCTGATCGAAATCATCAGTCCAAAGATTGAGACCTGCAATCCACTCACCCGTGCCAACCTCTCTGAGTATGTGAGCCTCGCTGAAGCTTGAGACTTGTGTTCCAGAGAAATTGAAATCAGGAATTTGTAGGTCTCGGTCAAAATAATTAACACTATTACGAAGAACCAACTCATCGCCAGAAGCCAGATGATAGTTGTATTGAAATTGGGTAGCTAGGCGCGTTGTTTCGCTGTTCTCAAAATAAGCCGGCTGATTCCTGTTGCCTTCGATGTAATCCATGCTGCCACCAAGACGATCTTCGACAACGGCACTCACACCAAAGCTGAGCTCGCTGTTTTCACTTTCAACAAAAACACGCGGACTGAACGTAGCGCGTTCAAATTCCGGAATCGCGCTGATGCCATTGTCAGCTGGGTCATAGGCTTCACTTCGGTTAATCGAGGTGAATAATGTCGCTCCGAGCCCATCTTTATTCATTCCAGAGAAAAAGCCGCTGGCATCCAAACCCCCTGCGCTAGTCCCATTCAGCAATAAGGAGCGCTCTGATTCTGATCCAGGAGTTTTGCTAATAAGATTAACCAGCCCTGCTATAGCGCCACCGCCAAAAAGCGTTGAAGAAGCACCTTTAATGAGCTCAACCTGCTGCAGGTCCAGAGGGGCAATTTGCAATAAGCTTAAGCCTCCAGAAAAACCACCGTATAGCGGCATACCATCGCGCAAGAGTTGAGTGTACTTGCCATCGAGCCCTTGAATACGAATACTGGAATTAAAGCTGGTTGCTGAGGTTTGCTGCACATAGATACCTGTACTCTCATTAAGCAACATCCGAATGCTGCCTGGCTTCATATTGACCTTTTCGTTGATCTCCTCAGCGCCAAGCACTTCAACTCGGGTAGGCTGCTGGGCAAAACTGCGCCGGCTGCGGGTTGAGATGATGACGATTTCTTCAACCTTTTCTGCGACTTTTTCTACGACAACCTTATCGCTGGCCTTTTCTTGTGCCAACACATTGCCAATAATGGAAAAACTTACCGTAAATGCGCACATATACAGCACCGGTTTAATCAGAAATTCCGTAAGTGAGGTTATTTTGATTTTTTGACTAATTCTTGAGGGGGCTACCAAAGCTTAAATCCAAAGTGATATTTTAATCGATTCGCCGGATGATCTAGCAATGGTAGCTCAAGTAAGAGCTGCGACTCTACGAAAAGCCACACTTAAACACTTTCGAATCAGCTAAACGGCCCTCAGAGTCGGACCAGCTGTTTTCATGGCCGAAATTTCGAACGATCGCTCCATAAATGCCTCGGCGAACGAGTCTCAACTAGGCAATGCGCTTTTAGAACTTCCAGTTGACAACCCCCGATACCCATAATAGTCTCGGACAACAACAAATAATCAGGGACTCAATAATGAAAAGAATAAAGATCGCCGCACTTTCCACAGCAGCGCTATTGCTAAGCTCAACTACTCTTGCTGGCGAAGGTTTTTCTCCAGACGAAGCGTTTCAAACCATGCTGAAGCTCGAAGGTACCTGGACCGGAGAAGCGCAAGTTGTTCAATTGGGTCAAGACAGAGAAGCTGCATCAGTATCAAGCACTACGGTTTCATTCAAAAACATTGGCAATTCTTCAGTGATGCAAACATTTGCCGCTGGCACTCCCTCAGAAATGATCAGCATGTACCATCAAGATGGCAAAAATGAGCTTATTCATACTCACTACTGTGCTATTGGAAATCAACCTTCGATGACATTTGCAAGTACTGGCCAAGAAGGCGTTATTGATTTTAAATTCACCAAAGGCACTAACATGGATGTGGATGCGGATTATCACGCTCACGCCAGCAACATGAAAATCATTGATGAAGACACTTACGTAACTCGCACTGAAAACTGGGGTAACGGAAAGCTAATGTCGCATCGCTACACCACAATGAAGCGAGTTAAGTAATAAGAAACACTACCTGTCATAAGTAAAAAGGCGTAACTTCGGTTGCGCTTTTTTTTGAGTAAAATTTTGCGTCGCTTTTACAACCTTTGCCATTTACTGCGACACCGCGCATCAAACCAACACTTCATACCTTAAATTCAAAGCACTCTAAATCAAAAAAGATTAGAATGCCTATAATCACATCAAAACTCTGAGAACCAGTTGATGGCCAAACCAGTAGCCCGCTATAAACAAATTCTCTGGCTTGTCGTGCTTAGTTTATTGCCAGCAGCTTTATTTGCACATGGAGTTGATGAAAGCACGCAACAATTTCTCATCACCAATCAAGGCAGGGCAATTGCACCGTTTCTCTATATCGGTGCTAAGCACATGCTTACAGGATACGATCACCTTCTGTTTTTAGTGGGTGTGATATTTTTCTTATACAAAACCAAAGACATTTTGGTCTACGTAAGTTTCTTTACTGTCGGTCACAGCCTCACGCTTCTTTATGGCGTATACAACGATATACAGGTGAATGCCTTCTTAATTGATGCGGTCATTGGTCTTTCCATTGTTTATAAAGGCTTTGATAATCTCGGCGGTTTCAAACGCCTGACCGGCTTTCAACCGGATACTCGAGCTGCTGTGTTAATCTTTGGCCTGTTCCATGGCTTTGGGCTTGCTACAAAACTGCAGGATTTTAGCTTTGGCGGAGATGACCTGCTGCAAAATTTGCTCGCGTTTAATGTTGGGGTTGAGATTGGTCAGTTTATCGCGCTTAGTTATGTTCTTATTGTACTCAGCTACTGGCGCCGTTTTGACAGTTATCTAAAATTCTCAACTATTAGTAATACATTATTAATGAGTGGCGGGGTCATCCTTACGCTTTATCAACTTAGCGGATTTTTTATGACCCCTGGAGCCTAACATGAGTGAAGAGAACCTCCCCATTCAGTCTACAAAGACTTTAGCGAAAGCGCTAATAGCGGCTTGCAGCATTGCTGTTATTATTTTTGTCACGGTCGTGCTTCCCGCAGAATACAACATTGACCCTTCGGGCGTTGGCAGCGCCTTGGGTTTAACGGTTCTTGCAGCACCTACGCCTAGTCCCGCCTCTAATACGGACACCGACGCCGCCAGTATAGGAAATAGAGAAGATGAGACAGCAATTGTCATCCCTGCTAACAGCGGCCTGGAATACAAATTTTTTGTCAAGCAATATGAAGAATTAAACTATGAATGGAGCAGCGGCAGTGATCTCTATTTTGACCTCCATGGCGAACCACAGGGAGATAGCACCGGGTTTTTCAAAAGCTTTGCTGAAGCCACAAGCAGCGAAATGAAAGGCTCGATTGTTGCCCCTTTCACTGGCTCCCATGGCTGGTACTGGCGAAACAGCAGCAACCAAGAGGTCGTCGTAAGTCTGAAAACTAACGGGATATACGAAATTATAGGCCTAAAGTAACCCAATCCTCGCCTGCCCAAGCCAACACCGCAACTCTCCGGCATGAAACCGCTAATTCTGTTCGCGCCAGTTTTTTGAATAAGCGAATTGTCCTGCAACCTACTATGGTGGTTCAATATCGGTGTTGTCGGATACACACCCACTGGTGTTAGCTTGTGGCAAGATATTTGCATTATAGTTGGGGTAGGTAATACCTTATTTACAGCTCATTAAACCAGAAAACAGCGACGGGGACTTATGGACTGCGATATTCTCATTATCGGGGGAGATGGAGATCTAGCCAAACGAAAGCTTTACCCCGCTCTTTATCATCTAGAGCAAACTGGCTGCTTATCCGATTCGCTGCGCATCGTGGCCCTCGCTCGGAGAGATTATGTCGGCAGTGATTGGGTGGCCAACGTACGCCA
The DNA here is from genome assembly GCA_047627195.1 of Pseudohongiellaceae bacterium. Taxonomy (GTDB): domain Bacteria; phylum Pseudomonadota; class Gammaproteobacteria; order Pseudomonadales; family Pseudohongiellaceae; genus UBA9145. The sequence goes on from JBLHTH010000028.1 coordinate 25,126, forward strand.
GTGGTTCGACGATTTCCAAGACCAAAGCCTCGACGAAAAACTATGGTCTAAATTTGCCCGCCGATTGCACTATGTCAGCGGCGATGCCACCGGGGAGAAGGACCTACAAAAAGCTAGGAACGAGTTCTTTCTCAACAAATCCAGAGACTTGGTGGTTTACCTCGCAACGCCTCCTTCTATATTTGCTCCGGTATGCCAGTCACTCTGGGCAGTGGGTTTAGCTCGAGCCAATACAAGAATTGTGGTTGAAAAACCGCTGGGGGAAGATCTCAGCTCCTTCCTATCTATTAATAAAAGCCTAACCTCTATTTTTTTAGAGGAACAGGTGTATCGCATAGACCATTACATGGGCAAGGAAACAGTCCAAAATCTACTAGCGATGCGATTTGCTAACGCTTTATTTGAACCCCTATGGAACAGTAATTATATAGACCACGTGCAAATCACACTTGCAGAAACGATAGGTATAGAAAATCGTTGGCAGTTTTATGATGACGCGGGGGCTATGCGCGATATGGTGCAAAACCATTTGCTGCAGCTACTCTGCCTAGTCGCTATGGAGCCACCGACAAAGATGAATCCACAGTCTATTCAAGATGAAAAAGTAAAAGTGCTTCGAGCTCTAAAACCAATGTCCAGCGCGGAAATTAAAAGCAACACCGTCCGAGGTCAATATCAGAACGGTGCAGTGCATGGACAAGCCGTACCAGGCTATCTTGAAGAAGAAGATGCTAACCTAAAATCAGAAACAGAAACCTTTGTCGCTGTAAAAGCAGAAATCAACAACTGGCGTTGGGCAGGCGTCCCTTTTTACTTACGCACGGGCAAACGAATGCCGAGGAAAATGTCCGAGATTGTTATCCAATTCAAGGAAGTACCTCATCACATTTTCGGGGAGTCCGCAGACAACACCAAAGCGAACAAGCTAGTAATTAGATTGCAGCCTGACGAGGGGATCGAATTACTGCTGATGAACAAAATACCGGGCCTAGATGAACCTCAGAAACTAGCACCCGTCTCTTTGAACCTATCTCTGTCAGACGCCTTCACTGGCCAAAGGGTACCTGACGCCTACGAACGCTTGTTGTTCGACGTAATGCGCTCCAATTCATCGCTATTTATGCGGGCTGACCAACTAGAAGCCGCTTGGCAATGGGTGGATGAAATCATTAAAGTTTGGTCGCAATCAAATTCAAAGCCTGTTGGCTATCCTGCTGGTAGCTGGGGCCCATCTGCTAGCGTCGCCATGATTGCTCGCGACGGTCGCCAGTGGGATGATGAGTGAGGTGGCAAGCCCATGGCGTGGAAACTAAAAAGCTTCGCAAGTAACGATGAGTTAAGCGATCAATTGTGTCATGACATAGCAGGCCAGTTGCGCTCGAAAATCGCCAACAAAGGACTCGCGTCTCTCGTGGTTTCAGGCGGCAGCACTCCCGAGTTCATGCTTTCCAAACTCAGCCAACAACCGCTGGATTGGTCGAAGGTAGTCGTGACCCTGGCAGATGAGCGCTGGCCGCCTGCCGTCCATGCCGATGCCAACGCTAGTCTTATAGAGCGCAGCCTACTGCAAAGCCAAGCTGCAAAAGCAAAATTTGTGCCCTTAACTGAAAAGGCAGAGACACCTTTCGACGCTGAAGCTGATGTAAACCAAAGACTTACCAAATTATTAGCTTGGCCGCTATCGACAGTCGTTTTAGGGATGGGTAACGACGGTCATACCGCGTCACTATTTCCCGGCGCTGTCACGCTAAACAATGCCCTTAGTGGTTTTAACTCCGCCGGCGAGAAATCTCTTTGCTGTGCGCTAAACCCGCCCACGGCAAATTATCAGCGCATGACGCTTACCGCCCCAGCGTTACTCAATTGCAGAAATTTAATCCTCTATATCAGAGGCAAACAAAAGCTAAAAGTTCTAGAAAAGGCAATCCAACCTGGCCCGATAAACGCTCTGCCTATTCGCGCCTTTTTACATCAGGATTGCGTAATCATGCAAATTTACTATAGCGAGCAGTAATCAATTCGAGGAAAACCTGTGTCAACTTACCCACCAACTATAGACCCGCGATTGGAAGCCATTACCGCAAACCTAATCAAACGCAGCCAAACAAGCCGAAAGGACTATCTTGCGCGAATGCAGGCCAGCCGAGATCAAGACCCGCCTAAACAGAGTTTATCCTGCGGCAATCTCGCCCACGCCTATGCTGCATGCAATAGCGAAGACAAGCAAACCATCAGGCTCATGCAAAGCGCTAACTTAGGCATCATTAATGCTTATAATGATGTTCTATCGGCCCATCAGCCGCTTGCCCACTACCCGGATATCGTTAAAAAATATGCTGCTGAACTAGGCTCATCGGCTCAGGTTGCCGGTGGAGTGCCGGCTATGTGCGACGGTGTTACTCAAGGCAGAGTAGGCATGGAACTAAGCCTGTTCAGTCGTGACGTAATAGCGATGGCGACCGCGGTCAGCCTTACTCACAATGTCTTTGATGCTGCTCTGTGCCTAGGCACTTGCGACAAAATAGTACCGGGAATGTTGATCGGAGCACTCCAATTTGGTCATTTACCTGTCGCCTTTTTCCCCGCAGGTCCGATGCCTACGGGTATTTCCAACCTCGAAAAAGCCACGGTCCGACAGCGCTATGCCGAAGGCAAGGCATCTAAAGAAGAGCTTCTTGATATTGAATCCGCCTCTTATCACAGTGCGGGCACTTGTACATTTTATGGAACCGCAAATACCAATCAGATATTGATGGAGGTGCTGGGGGTGCAATTACCGGGAGCGTCATTTGTGAACCCTGAGCAACCCTTGCGCCGAGCTTTGCTTGAGGAAACTACTCGTCGCCTAATTGCACTAGCCAATTCTGGCACTGCGAATCTTGCAGATGTAGTGACCGAGAGATCAATTATTAACGCCTTGGTAGCGCTACTGGCAACCGGCGGCTCAACAAATCACACAATTCATTTGGTTGCCATTGCCAGAGCGGCTGGGATTCAATTGAACTGGCAGGACTTCGATGCTGTTTCCAAGATCGTGCCACTGTTAATGCGGGTCTACCCTAACGGCAGTGAAGATATCAATGCCTTTCAGCGTGCTGGAGGTACTGCATTTTTATTCAGAGAACTACGCCAGTCTGGCCTACTCCATGATGAAGTAAAGACCATAATGGGTGATGGCCTTGAGGCTTATGAGTATGCGCCAACGCTTGTAAACGGCGGGGAGGAAACCGCAGCGAAGGTGGTGTGGAAAGATAAAGTGACCGAGTCCTCCATCCCGGAGGTACTCAGCCCAATGCGCAGTCCCATAGCAGCAGAAGGTGGACTAAAGTTGATTTCGGGTAATTTGGGTAGTGGCATAGTTAAAATTTCAGCAGTAAAACCCGAGCACCGCCACGTCAAAGCGCCATGCCGAATCTTTAATGATCAACCAAGTTTCAAAGCCGCTTTTGAGGCGGGAGAATTAGACCGAGATTTTATTGCAGTAGTAAGATTCCAAGGACCTAGGGCCTGTGGCATGCCAGAGCTGCATCAGCTCACCCCCTATCTCGGAGTTCTGCAGGACCGTGGCTTCAAGGTTGCGCTAGTCACTGACGGGCGTATGTCCGGCGCTTCAGGAAAAGTTCCTGCAGCCATACATTTATCACCTGAAGCTGATGCTGGCGGACCATTAGCTCGCCTGCAAGACGGTGACATTTTGGAACTCGATTCAGTCAATGGAAAACTTAACGCGGAAATAGCGGCGGCTGATTTTCAAAACCGTAAATTGGTTAAGCATACCCAAGATAATGACACTCTAGGTCGCAGTTTATTTACGAGTTTCCGAAACGCTGTGGAATCATCTGACCTAGGCGCATCCACTTTTCGATTTTAGTAGCAAGCCAATACAACTCGGAGCCAAGCGTGACCTCATTCAAAGACTTATTACAGAAGACTAGAATTGTCCCAGTCCTGACAGTAACGACAATCGAAGAAGCTATTTTGACATGCAAGGCACTGCAGTCAGGGGGCATAAACGCTGCCGAAATCACACTAAGAACAGCAGCTGGGCTAGCAAGTATTGAGGCAGTAAAATCCGAGCTTAGTGGTTTTATAGTCGGTGCCGGCACAGTGAAAACAACTGCCGACATGGAGCAAGTCGCGAAACTAGGAGTCGATTTTGCAGTAAGTCCCGGACTCACAGACGAGCTTGGAGAATGCGCCGACGCCTTGAACTTAGCCTTCCTGCCGGGGGTAGCCACTGCATCTGAACTGATGCGAGCACTTGCCGCCGGCCGTCACTGTTTCAAGTTATTCCCGGCCGAAGCCGTAGGCGGCACGACTCTTTTAAAATCATTGGCCGCGCCATTCCCTGAAGCCAGCTTTTGCCCTACGGGCGGTATAAGTTCGGACAACTACAAGTCTTATCTAGCTTTGCCCAATGTAATCTGTGTTGGGGGTTCTTGGATGGTCAGTCGCGAGCTTATTGAAGGCAAGCAGTGGCATGAAATTTCCAGACTCAGTGAGCAGGCCATGTCGATCGCCTAGGCATTTATTACATCAAAAACATAGATTAAGAGCAAAGGTTTGGCTAAAAATTATCATGCCACCTCTGGTCTTTTAGAAGCTTCTGGTTACTGATATTTCGTATCAATAGCCAATCAGGCAACTGCATCGGAATAAAATTCTTTACCAATAGGACTCTTAAAAATCGGACACTGAAGAATAACTAGGTGCTGGGGGCATCAAAACAGTGTTCCAATCTAAGCT
>JBLHTH010000029.1:0-29105 GCA_047627195.1 Pseudohongiellaceae bacterium
CAAGGCTGGGAAGCCGGTGGAACCGGCCCTGGTGTGACCAGCAATAGCACTCTTAATTTGGCCGAAGCAGGCACCGATTCAGGTGAATGGACGACAGGTGATGCCAATATTGTAATGCCCGTTTTTAATGCCGTACCAAACTCAGATATCCTTCGCGTATGGGGGGGGGCTGGAACCGCCGGTACAGTCTCGGCAATTAATCAGGGGGCTCCGCCCACGATCACGGTAGAGTCGAGCGCTGGAATTTCCGCCAACGACTTTTTGTTAATAAGTGACTGTGAGCAAGTCGATATCGCTCAAGCCTGCATCGTTGCTGCCGATGCCGCGCCAGCGACCACCAGCGTGATAACCCTGGCGCCCGGTTGTGCTCCAGGCAACGTCAACGGGGCTACGATCACATCGGAGACCAAGGCCGGTGCATTAGCTGAAGTTTTCAGGCTTCAAGGCACGGTTTTTTATGTTGGAAAACGCGGCGGTGCGGCCGAAAATCCGCCAGCTCTTTTCCGAGCACAATTGGCAAATAATGGAACACTTGCAGCCGCCGAAGAGCTAATTGAAGGCGTCGAATCTATGCAAATTTTGTACGGCGTCAACGTTGATGAAGACGTAAGAAGCACAGCTGACACTTATCTGACGGCTGATTTGGTTACTCAGTGGCAAGACGTTATCAGCGTCAGAATCACCTTATTAATGCAGTCCATCGATGATGGCACGGTACCGCAGCCGCAAGCTTATACTTTTAACGGTGTCGTTTACGATGGAGTTGCTGGCGGCTTGCCGGCAGACCGAAGGGTGCGAAGGATATTTACGACTACGGTGAGCCTGCGTAACCGAGCACTAGGTGTTTAGGCTTGTAGATAGTTAAGAGGTAAGGCTGGTAGGCGGCTCGATGCCGTCATTTTAATCCTTTAGCAAGAGTTTAGACGTTGATCACAGAATTGAATTTCTCGAGTAAGTAACTTATAGCCTATGAAGAATATGCGTAGACAGCCGAGCTTTACTAAGCACAAGCAACAAAAAGGTGCCATTCTGATTTTCTGTCTGATTTTTCTGACAGTTCTTACCATGATGGGTGTTTCTGGTATGGAGTCGACGACGCTGGAAGAGCGTATGTCTGGAAATATGCGGGATTACACGCTGGCTTTCCAGTCCGCCGAGTCTGCCATAAAAGCAGCTGAAGCTTGGCTAGTGGTTCAAGGAGATTTACCTCTTGTCAGTGGCGACGGTTCAACCACCGTGTGGACTGAAAACTCAATGGATGCGGCAGCTAATGACGGCAAATATTGGTGGGAGCATGCAAATGCAGATTGGACATGGTGGATGAATAACGGTGTCGCTATAACAGATGTTGCTGAGGTGTCAGGGCAGCCTCGTTACATTATCGAGGAATACAGGTCTGTAGACAGCGGGCAGTCAATTTCTATTGGGGGCGGTGGGTCGACGTTGCCAAGAGTCTTCCATCGAGTGACGGCCCGCGGTGTCGGCATCAACCCTACAACATCGGTTAGTGTTCAAACCACCTTTGTTCAATCCTATGATTAGTCGATTAGTCGATTAGTCAACAGTCAAACCGACATACCTAGATGCACTGCATCTTGGAGGCAGCTATGAGTTTCAAATTACAATTTAGATTCTTTTTTGCATGGATTTTTTCTGTGCATCTGCTTGCTGGTTCAATCACCACGTCACAGGCTGCTGAATTGGGTTTGGCGTCACAACCGCTTTTCTTGGGAACTCAAATTGATCCTAATATTTTCTTTATGTTGGATGATTCGGGTTCAATGGACTGGGAAATATTGACTGTAGATTATGCATATTTCAGAAACTACTGGACCTCTGGCGACAACACATCCTTTCAGCGAGATGGCAACTTCCGAATGAATACCGACAATGGCCTCTGTACATCCACGGAGACCAATAATTATCTTTATGACACGAACATCAATACAGACAATAAGTATGGTGCGGGCACGAGCGGGGATAGTGGCTCGGACAATTGCAATCGCGGACAGATGGAGGATCACCCAGAGGGCTATGATTTTGACTGGAGAGTACGGTCTGCTGAAATGAACATCATGTATTATAATCCGTCAGCCACTTACAGGCCGTGGCAGGGTTTCTCTGATGCCAACTTTACGGCTGTGAGAAGTAATCCTCAAGTAGGCACTGACGGCTATGGACTCGTTCGCAACTTAACTGGGTTTGAATACGATGTATGGATAGACAATTTAGGCTTTGACAACGATTCCACGGGAGCTATCCCTAATGGCACCAGTAGCGTCACTGATGGGGCTAATGGACTAGTAGACCTATGGGATAGTCACACAACTTATAAGGTGCGTTCCAGTAACGTTAGGGCAGAATACCTGACAACTACGTTTGCCAGCGTGGATGGTGCATCTGACTCTACCTGCGACGGCGATGATGCTAGGGACACTCGCCAGTATGAAGATTGCTTTGGTACGAGTAGATCCACAGCGCGTATAGAGGACACTGGCGGTGACGTTGATCCCTTTGGCCGAACTGTATTGGAGATCAAGCAAAACGTTGCTAACTGGTATCAATATCATCGTCGACGGTCTTTTGTGGCAAAGTCAGCTATTGCTACGGTGGTTTCGTCAAATACAAGTTTCCGTTTTGGTCTTAGTTTGCTCAATAACGACGAAACATTATTCGTAGAGGTGCCTGGTGAGTTAGTTGAAGAGTATGAATCTCACAATCAAGATTTGCTTGACGAGATGTTTGAATTTGAATGGACTGCCAGCGGCACCCCTCTGCGTTCTGGGCTAGAGCGAGTAGGAAGATATTATTCTAATCAATTGAATGGGAAAACAGACCCTATAATTTCAGCCTGTCAGCAAAACTACAGTGTGCTATTTACTGACGGTTATTGGTCAGGAAACGATAATCTGCAGACTAATGCTATTGAGAATACAGATCAGGATGGCGATGGCTCCAAATACACTGTCGCCGATGTAGCCAAGTACTATTACGATACAGATTTGAGTAACCTTCCCAATGATGTGCCCACCAGCGCAATCGATCAGAATGAAGCGCAGCACATGGTCACCTTCACTGTGGCATTTGGTGTGGAGGGAAACCTGACAGACCAAGATAGTAATAGAATCCCCGATACTGACTATTCAGGAACACTTGGAACAGAAGTGACAGAAAGCAGCGGTTGGCACGATGGTACTCATTCAAATGCCGATAGCTTTAACGATGCAGAAAAAATTGATGACGTTTGGCATGCCGCGTTCAATAGCAAAGGTTACTTCGTGTCAGCCCAATCAACTGATGGGGTAGCTCAGGCTATATCTAGCGCGCTATTGGAAATCGCCGACCGCGTGGGCTCAGCAGCATCGGTGGCAACTAATACCGGCTCATTGAATGCAGGAAGTAAGCTATTTCAAGCTCGCTTTGATAGTTCTGATTGGAAAGGGCAGCTACTGGCCTTTCAAATTAACTTGGATGGCTCAATAGACGGTTTCCCTGAGTGGGAAGCTGGTTCGATTTTGAATGCAACAAATTATGATACTGGCAGAGAAATTATTACCTATAACCCTAATATAGATAATCCGCCGGGTGGCGTTGTAGAAGGGGGAGGGGTGCCTTTCAGATTTCCAACAAGCTACAACTCTCCTAGTTCTACCGCTGAAATGAATTCAGATCAGATAGCTAATTTGCTAACAAATGCGCCTAACGCTGCCAATACGGCGGTGGTATCTGAAATCGCTGAAAACCAAACTTTTGGAATTGATATTGTCAACTATCTACGCGGTGACGATACTAACGAAGATTTTGGACAGGAATTTAGGGTGCGAAATAGCATACTGGGCGATATTGTTAACTCGGATCCGAATTTTGTAGATGTCCCCGACGGCCGTTATCCAGATGACTTAGAGGCAAAATCCTATAATTCTTTTGTTACCGCCAATGCCGCCAGGCAAGGCGTTGTATACGTGGGGGCCAACGACGGAATGTTACACGGGTTTGATGACGACACGGGCGCAGAATTGATCGCTTATATACCGAGTGCTGTTTATAAGAACCTTGACGATTTGGCCTCTCCTGATTATGAACACTTTTATTTTGTCGATGGTGGTCCTAATATCATCGATGTGTTTTTAGATGACACCCCCGATCCTGGCGGCGGCAATGGCGTTTGGCGGACTGTCCTTGCCGGCGGTTTGAACGGTGGCGGACAGCAAATTTACGCTCTAGATGTTACTGAGCCTTCTGCTTTTGATGAAGTGCGAGCAGACGATATTGTGCTATGGGAATTCGACGATAGCGATGATGCTGATCTTGGTTACACCTATGGCCGGCCGCAAATGGCAAAAATGGCCGATGGAACTTGGGCCGCCATTTTTGGTAACGGCTATAACAACACTGAGGCTGACGGTAACGCTAGTTCAACTGGCCATGGCGTGCTCTTTATTGTCGATGTTGAAACAGGAGAGACACTCAAAAAGATCGACACCAATTCGGGATCTGTCGGCACACCGAATGGTCTTGCGACACCGTTATTAGTCGACAGTAACGGTGATTCGATAGTTGATTATATCTACGCTGGTGATCTAAGAGGCGACCTTTGGAAGTTCGATGTTACAGATCTCAATCCAAATCAGTGGAAAGTTGCAGGTGGCGCCACGCCCAGGCCATTGTTTACAACCGATGCCGATCAACCCATCACCTCTCAGCCTCAGGCAACATTTCACCCTGACAATCTTGAGGGTTTCATGATTTTTGTTGGCACTGGTAAATACTTAGAGATAAATGACAACGATGGTTTTGGTCAGGCCACACAAGCTTTCTATGGTGTTTGGGATAAGAATGTAAGCAATTTCACAACGATTGCCACCAGTTCACTGCTAAGCCAGTCCATAACTAATCAATTTACACAGTCATTTGATACAGATAATGACGGCTCTAATGATGAAGACTTTATTCTGCGTGATGTATCCGATAATTTGATTGATTGGGATGTTCATCTTGGCTGGTCATTTGATCTGCAGCCGGAAAAAATTGAAAATACCGCGAACGCCTCTAACTTCGGCGAGAGGCAGGTAAGTAACGCGGTTGTACGTAACGGCAGAGTGATTTTTACTACCTTAATTCCATCCACGGTCGAGTGTGAATTTGGCGGTACCAGTTTCTTGATGGAACTGGATTTCAGAGACGGGAGTGCACTAGAGTTCCCTGCCTTTGATCTTAATGGCGATGGTGAATATGATGCAGATGATACCGATGCCTCAGGTCGAGCCTCAGATGTGGGTATTATGCCGACGGTGAGCATCCTCGCTGATGGCGCACAAGATGTTGCTTTTGGCAGCGGTGCGAGTGGAGACATAGACGTTATTCAGCTAAGCGTAGGAACGCAGGCCTACGGCAGGCAGTCTTGGCGACAATTGGAATAGAGGATGATTCAAATGATTAGTAAAAGCTTTTTCTTTGCAATCTTGTTGTTTATGGCTTTCAATGTGTCCGCTCAACAGGCTGCGATAGGCCGCTCGCTTGTAGGGACTATTCAGCTACTCGATCAGGACAACCAGAGTGTTACGATAGCTAACAATTCTTATGGATATGACGAATCGTTGTTTAGAGTTTACTATGATGGTAACGAAGTGCCATTTTCTATCTTAAACGAGGGTTTGGTAGTACGTTTCAATATCGACCGCGAAGGGTTTATTACGCGTATGGAATTGCTCGGGCCAAACGACAAAATTCAAAATTACTTCGAGAACTAGGAACTTGCCGCTTGCTGATTAAAGGTTTTTCTTTACTGCAGGGGGCGACCTAATAACTAGATACAAAAAATATGACTACATTTATATCAGCAAAGGTATTTGGAGCTAATTATTTTAGAGGCTTTAGTTTAATCGAGCTCATGATAGTCGTGGCTATCATGGGGATTCTTGTAACCATTGCTATGCCTGCTTATACAGAATCAGTGCGGCGCTCTAACCGAGCAGAAGCTAAAAGCGAGTTGGTCCAAGTTGCCTCTGAGCAAGAACGGTTTTTCTCGAGCACCAATAGCTATTCAACAGATGCAACACCGCTTAATACTCCTGTTGTTGCCGCCAGACAAAGAACAACCACTAATGCCTGGTATGTTATAGATGTGGCTGCTTGTGCTGGGGGTACAATTGCTACCTGCTTCATAGCAACTGCAACCGCTCAAAACGAGCAAACAACGGATGGCTGTACAACGTTCACTCTAACGAGTATCGGTGTTCGGGGTGCAACAGGATTAACCGGCGATGAGTGTTGGCAGTAATATCTTCTTACTAGTTTGATTTAGCAGCGTATAGCTCTGCCGCTGCTATCTTCATAAAAGCCATCTCCATTCGAATCCATTGCATACCTGACCCTCGCTGTTCTATTTATCACTAGCTGACGAGCTAGGTAGCTCTTTTTATTGAACGGGCAATAAGTAAAACTGCCATTCTGGAACCTAGTAAACCCCTGACTTGTGATTTGCAAATACTGCCTATTTTGAAAGGCACGCCAGTGTATGCTTCCTTCAGCTTCTGGAAAGGTGAAATAGCGAATGAGCTTATCATCTTGGTTTATGCTTCTGTCGGCGTTGCTATCGGTAAAAGCAATGATACCGTCTTCCCAAGAACCGCCGCACTTCTCGCCATCTAATGACTTACAAAGAGTGACAATCCGGCCGTTTACTATTGCGCTAACCTTGGCCATCTCCACAGCTTGTTTAACTCTCGTGATGGTGTCGTTTGATTTTTTAGCTTCAACAAATGAGCTAAAGCTTGGCAGTCCAACTGCCAGCAAGATTGACATAATCAACAATGTTATTAGCAATTCTATTAGCGTAAAGGCATTGGCTAACCGCATTTAATTATCTCCTCTTAGATACGCTAGCAATTGTTACTAAAACTAGAGTAGTTCAAAAATATATAATGACTAAAGAATTAGGAAAAAGAGGGAGTTGGCAGTGCTGTTGCTGTTTCAGTTGTTGTTAGGGGAGCATCAGGTAAAGTGGTTTTATGAGGGGGCAGGCACATTGCTGTCGTGCCTGAACCTCAATGGATTGACAGGCGGCATTATGACAGGTGAAAACAAGGTGATTTTTTAAGTAGTTGCTGTCACGCGCGTTGACGATTTAATGGTGAGTGCGTGTTAGCACAGAAATGGCTTAGTGTCGGCGGTGGCGGGTCTGGTTGGGGATTTGGCATAACAATGCGCGGCCGCGTATCCACTGGTTTGCTGTTTGGGGTAAGGGTAATTCATGCTCAATCTAATCCAAGCTTTTTTAGTCGATATCGAAGCGCCCTGAACGACATGCCTAATTTTTTTGCTGCTGCTGTTTTGTTCCACCGGGTTTCTATAAGCGCTTTTTCAATGGCTTTAATTTCTATAGCCTCGAGGTGTTTTTCTAGTGAGAATTCTGCGTCTAAATCTACGCTAGAATTTTCTGTAGCTGGCTCTGCGATTTCTGCTGGCGGTGCATCCATTATGACGGATGCACCTGGTGCGGTAATAAACTCTAAGTTCGATTTTTGAATAATATCGCCTTCACAAAGTGTTGCAGCACGCTGAAGTATATTCTCAAGCTCTCGAACATTGCCGGGGAAACTATAGTTGTGAAGCGCAGCTAGTGCTTCGCTGTTGAGTCGGCAAAGCGGGGCATCGTTTTCGCGGGCAATTTTCCTGAGCAGCACCTCGCCAAGGTCTGGGATATCTTGCTGACGCTCACGTAAAGGCGGCACGGCTAATTCGATCACGTTTATTCTAAAATAGAGATCTTGTCTAAGTCTTCCTTGCTCGACTTCAATATTGAGATTTTTATGAGTGGCACTGAGGATTCTAACATCGATGGAGAGCTCTTTTTGTGCCCCTACGGGTCTTATTGATTTCTCCTGAATTACCCTTAAAAGCTTTACCTGAGTATGCAAGGGAAGGTCGGCGACTTCATCAAGGAAAAGCGTGCCTTTTTGCGCCGCTTGAAACAAACCTTCCTTGTCTTGATCTGCACCGGTAAAACTTCCTTTCATGTGCCCAAACAGTTCACTTTCCATCAGTTCCTGAGGGATAGCACCGCAGTTGACGGCAACAAATGGCCCGGCACTGCGTGCGCTATTGTCATGTATAGCCCTGGCTGCTAATTCTTTTCCGCTACCTGATTCGCCACTGATAAAAATAGGCGCCTGACTTCGCGAGAGCTTAGAAATCTGTTCTCGTAGTTTGTTGGTCCGCGGCGAGGTTCCGGTAATCGCAGGCCCTGGACTGTTCTTAACCTCGCTGCTCAGATTCTTTGTAGAGCCGTCCTTTTGCGAAAGACTCAGTGCGGATGTTACCAAGTCTCTTAGTTTCTGCAGATCAACTGGCTTGGAGACGAAATCGAATGCGCCAGCCTTTAATGCCTTAATCGCCGTTTCGGTGTTGCCATGCGCTGTGATCATGGCGACCGGTAATTGGTTGAAGTTAACTGAAATATGTTCAACTAGCTCAATCCCATCGCCGTCAGGGAGTCTCATGTCAGTCAAACAAAGGTTAAACTTTTCAGTAGCTAAGAGACGTTTAGCGCTGGCTAAGTTTTCGGCACTAGAGGTCTGCAGAGACATCCGTCCCAATGTGATTTCTAGAAGTTCTCGAATATCGGGTTCATCGTCGACAATCAGTACGCGATTTGTCATTAGGTTTAAGGTCTACTTTGACTTAAGCAACACTGCGCTCGGGGTGGCTGAAATAGATACTGAAGCAACTCTTACCTTCTTTGGTTTTTCTATAGCTAAGTTGCGATTGATTAGCTTCGCACAGTTCCTTTGAGATATAAAGTCCGAGTCCTGTGCCACTGGATTCTGTGGTGTGGAAAGGCTCGAATAACAATGCTTCGTCAGAATCAGTAATTCCAGCGCCATCGTCAATTACGTGGATATAGGGCTGATAGTCTCCGTCTTTGCTATCGAATCCTGCGATAACCTGCAAAGTGGCTCGGTTGCTGTTTTGCTTGCTATAACGAAGGCCGTTATCGAATAGATTGTTTAGCACTTGCTCTAGCTGGCCTGAGATGACATTAACTCGAGTGTCGGACTCTTCTATAGTTAACTTAATCTCGTCGCATTGCTCATGTGTCGCCTTGTAGTTCTCGATGAAATGCTCTAACCAGGTTTTCAAAACAATTTTTTGAGCCAATGTATCGTCATGCCGTGACACATCAAGCACATCTTCAATGATCATATTAACGCGGTTACAGTGATCCAAAATGATTTCAATCATGCGCTTGTCATCTGACGATGCAGTTCCAGATTCTCTGAGTAGCTGGCTTGCGTGGCTTATTGCACCAAGCGGGTTTCTTATTTCGTGTGCAATACTGGCGGTGAGTCGCCCTAATGATGCTAGTTTCATTTGTCTGACACGCTGCAAAATTTGCCGATTGTCCTCAAGAAAGACAAGAATGTCCGCTTCCAATTCTGGTCGGAGAAATGCGAAATTTAGCTGGACCTGTTTGTTGCTGTTTGGAATTCGAATGGGCTGTGGTTGGCGTTTTGGATTTAGCTTCCAGAGTTTTAATTGCACTTCCAACATGTCCGGAAGCTTGTGATTAATATCGATGATGTCACTAGGCTTTTTTATACGAGGCTTATCTAAAATCGGCGTTAACGTGCTTTTGGCAGCACTATTCATGCTGACAATTTCGTGGTCATGATTAACTACGACAACACCGGTTCGCATTCTTTGGATGATTTCATTGTTCAGTTTCTCTAAATCTACAATGCTCTTAGCTTGCTCATCGGCAAGCAGGGCGGTTTTGTAGATTCGATCGGTGACAGCTTGAATATATAATGATGTGGCGAACAAAATAGCACCGAGGATGCCAGTTTGAACAAATTGATTGACGTCATTCTCATTAGACAGAGCGAGGTACAGTTCGCTGTAAATTATCGAAAGAGTGGCAACAGCGGCTAAAAAAGTGCTAATTCGGCCTCGTATAAGTATGCTACCTGATGCCACAGTAACAATGATAAGTAATCCAAGGCCGCTGCTGATTCCTCCACAGCTATAAATTATGAGGGTGGTTGCTAGGATATCTAAAATCAGCGTCCCGCTAAGAAAGTGTTGTCCGTTAACAACTTTGGTAGCAGTGGTAAACAATGAGATTACTACGACCCCGAAAGCTATGTAGGCGATGCTGACCTGGAGAAATAGTGTCGGGTCAACCTCGCCAAGCAATGTCCTCGCGGGACTACTAAGATAGGTAACCAGTAATACCAGTGGCAGTACTATTCGATAGATATTATAGACAATTGAGACATTGTCTATTTGACCAGTATACTGAGTTGCTCTTTCTGCCATTGCCTGAGGTTTCGCGGTCTGGGGATAATCCCCTTACATGAATTTATCGTACTGTTTGTAATTATATAGTTTTTTGCACTTTTCTAATGGTTAAGGATACCAATAAAGGGACCTAAATGGCGCGACAATTAAAAGCAGTATTGGCTCAACTGAATTTCGTGGTTGGCGATATCGAAGGAAACACTCAAAAAGTGATTGATACAGCGCGCGTCGCTGTCAGTGAATATAAGGCCGATTTAGTGGCGTTCCCAGAACTTACCTTGATTGGTTATCCACCAGAAGATTTGCTGCTCAGGCCGAGTTTAGGTTTAAGAGTTGAAAAGGCAATCCAGAAATTGCTAGAGGCTAATCTTTCTATTTTCTGCGTTGTAGGCTTTCCGGAGCGTATTGGAGATTCGCTGTTTAATAGTTTGGCGGTTATTCGCGGTGGCGAAATAGTCGCAAAATACAAAAAACAGTGCCTTCCCAACTATCAAGTGTTTGATGAGCGCCGCTATTTTGATCATGGTGACTCAGCCTGTGTTGTTGATATTTGTGGTGTACCGACAGCGTTCACCATTTGTGAGGACATGTGGGAACCGGGCCCGGTAGCGCAAGCCAGAGATGCTGGTGCGCGGCTAATGTTCAATATTAATGCCTCGCCTTTTCATATGGGAAAGCAACAGCTACGTGAACAACTTCTCGCGAAGCGCTGTCAGGAGGGAGGGTTTCCTATCGTTTATGCCAATCTTGTTGGGGGTCAAGATGAGCTGGTGTTCGACGGCAGATCAATGGCTGTAGATGCTAGTGGCGAACTGAAATTCTTGTGTCCGGCTTTCAAGGAAGGAATCTACCCGGTCTCTATTGATATTGAGGGCGAGAACAGTGTTGAAAAATTAGTTATCACTATTCCGTTGCAGGATATTGCACAGCCGTTGAGCCGCGAAGCTGAAGTTTACGAGTCTTTGGTGCTAGGGGTTAGAGATTACATTAATAAGAATGGATTTAAGGGCGTTGTACTAGGCCTTTCTGGTGGTATAGATTCTGCTCTAACTTTGGCTATTGCTGTGGATGCCCTCGGGGCCGATCGAGTTAAAGCCGTGATGATGCCATTTGAATATACATCAGAGCTTTCGCTGTCAGCGGCTTCGATTCAAGCCCAAAGGCTGGGTGTGGAGTATAGTGAGATATCTATTGCGGGCGTTTACGCTGAGTTTATTGATTCACTTCGTGCTGAATTTAAGGGGCTGGAAACCGATGTTAGTGAGCAGAACCTTCAGGCTCGCTGCCGTGGCGTAATACTAATGGCCATCTCTAACAAGAAAGGATTGCTTGTACTAACCACCGGTAACAAAAGTGAAATTGCTGTAGGTTACTCCACCCTCTATGGCGATATGGCCGGTGGCTTCGATGTATTGAAAGATGTATCAAAAACAATGGTTTATCGGCTGGCTAACTATAGGAATACCGATTATGGGGATAGTTTTGAAGAGATAATCCCGCAGGTAGTAATTGATCGCCCGCCCTCGGCTGAGCTTGCTCCCGACCAAGAGGACCAAGATAGCCTGCCGCCCTATGACATCCTCGATCAAGTGCTGGAATACTACGTTGAGCAAGACCTTAGTGCCCAAGCTATTGTTGCCAAAGGATTTGAAACCACGATGGTTCATCGAGTCTTGCGGCTGGTAGATGTTAACGAGCATAAGCGGCGGCAGAGTCCGGTAGGGGTTCGTCTCACTCAAAGAGCGTTCGGGCGTGATCGTCGCTATCCTATTACCAACGCATGGAAAATAGGCGAGTAGCCAAACAGCACAGCGGCGCAATAGTAGATAGGCTCTGGAATCAAGCTCAGAGCTTCGGATGAGCTCGGCGGTGCTGCGCTGCCTGCCGCGGTAGGTCTTAAATTAGGGATTGTCTGCTAAGGTTTTGACTGATTTGCCTCTTTAGTACGCCTTTCAAATCTTTCCCTGATTTTTTTTCGCTGTCCAGCAGGTAGACGCTGAAAGCGTTTTTGAATTGAGCGTAAGCGTTGTTGCTCAGGTCGCTTTAAACTATTAAACCTTTGGAAGCGTTGGTTGATAATCTGTTTTTTTTGCCGGGGTAACTTTTGAAATCGCTGCTTCTGTGCCTGGGCACGGGATTTTTCTTGAGGCCGCATTTGTTGCCAGCGATTGGCGCCTTTTCTGAGAATTATTTGTCGTTCGGCCGGCAAGCTTTCCCATCGTAATTCCAGCTGTTGCAAAACTTGCCGCTCTTCAAGGGACAAATCTGTCCAAGGTACTTTGTCTTGGCCATAAGCAGAGCCGCCGAGAAATAGCGACAAGGATAGGAAAAGGTGTGACAGCAGTTTTGAGTTCATTAAGTTATATATCGTCTTCTTCGTTGTCGGTCTCAATATAGTTTTCGATCCCAATATAGGCGTCGGTCTGAGTCTCTTTTTCAGTTGCAGCATCTAACAATTGCTCAAATACATCTGACAATAAACTACTTGGCTCCAGCCAGTCACCGTCATCTGTTGCAAACTGACCTAGAAATTCGAGTAATTCTAAGTCAGGCAATTCTATTTCAACACTATCCTCCACCGCGGCTCCAGCGAGACCAGCACTGCAAAGCAAGCAAAGGGCGAAGTAGGCACTTATAAAGGTTTCTTGCTGTAGCATCTAATTCGCTGTTTTTTGATCAAGGTAAAACCTCATTCTCGTCCAGCCAAACATAGAAATCTAGATTTTCATACAGTTCGAATTCGTCAGCTGAGGCAATTAACCCAATATTTGGATCAATAGGAAGTGTGCCTGTAGGAGTCGACGAACTATAAAACAAAGCAGCGACGGCAAGTGTCAGACAAGCAGTAGCAGCCATTCCTGCAGTTAAGCGGTAATTTGTTCCAAAGATGAGCTGATAAAGCGTCTGAATTTTATCTTTTAGTGAACTAGAGCTTTGAGCATTCTGGGCAATAGCGTTGTGTCGAATTTGGTTAAGGTTACGTTCAATTTCTGCAGGTAAAGCTTCGCTTTTCTCTAATTGCAGCTGGATGTGAGCGACAAAATCGTTCTCCGTCTGAGCCGCGTGGCCTGACTCGATTGCACTAAGCCGCGCTTGATCAAGCTGTGCAGTAGTCGCAGGGTCTAGCTCTTCTATGGTCTGGTCTAGTCTGCGAACGATGGCGTGATCTAAATAGTGATCTTGCTTACCGGTCATGACCAATGCTCCCCTAACTTGACTCGGAGGCTGCGAATCGCCCGAGAATAATGGGTCTTTACGCTGCCTTCGGCGCAGTCCATCGCAGTGGCAGTTTGTCTTACATCTAAGCCTTCCCAAGCTCTAAGAAGAAACGCTTGCTGCTGGCGTGGAGGAAGTTCGGTAAGTGCAGACTGCAATCTGACCATACTTTCACCAGTTTGAAATTCCGACTCTGGATTGGTGTTTCTGGGATCCGGCGCCGTTTGGATTGGGTCTTCAATGTCTTCATCACTAGAGGTAAGCCAGCTTCGGTAACGGTTTCTAACATTGCTGCGTCTGTACCAATCGTGGATTCGGCTATTCAGGATTCGATAAAAAAGTGGAGCCCATTCATTTTCCGGCTTGTCACTGTATTTTTCGACCAACTTGAACATTGAGTCTTGCACGATATCTAGCGCATCGGCGCCATTGCCTGTTGCAATCTGGGCAATGCGAAAGGCCCTTGATTGAGTGCGGGCAAGAAATTTGTCTAGTAATGCCGAATTGTCCAGTGCAAAGTCCCTCTGCTGTAAAAGCTTAGGATACAGAATGGCTTGTGTTTCAATCATTTTCCTACTCTGCAATATATCGGCTAAATGTGGTTTTGAATTACTTACTGTAATAAATGCAAACGCATGAACTTATATTAGGTTGACACTCCAGCCGAGTTTTTAATGCCACTTGTGCCGCAAGCGCGGAGTTACCTAAGGTAATGAGCAATTAGATCGGGCAGCGCAACAGAAGGCGCTTGGCCTTCCGGGTGCATGAGGGGGGTATTGATCGGGTAAATCAATGCTTAGAGAATTGCGATTTTAGTTGAATAGACCAAAGGTAATGATGTCAAACCACGATCGTTTTTGCTCTCGTGGGGCCATCTGAGTGTTAATTATTTCTTCACTGCCTGAATTCCTTGGGCGTTGAGTGGGTGCCAGCGGTGGGTTGCCGATGTTGGCTCCAAGAAGCCCAAAAGATACGGTATATATTAGCGAGGGGTTGGTGACTTCGGTGCTAATAATAAAGTCGCCACTGTTGTCGATGGACGCATGCTCAGGGTAGTTTTCTTTAAGCAATGAAAGAGACGTGTCAGCTAATTCATTCAATCCTAGGCGTAAATAACACTCAACCATGATCGCGACCCCATCTGCGACAGCAGGCGTGCCTTGGAAGTTTTCAACCACATACTGACCACGGCGCAGTGCTGCGATGTAAGCGCTGCGCTCTATATAGTAGTTTGCGACGTGTATTTCATATGCAGCCAGATTGTTGCGTAAGTAAACCATTCGCGCTCGGGCGTCGGCAGCATAAGCGCTGTCGGGATATAGCGCTAAAAGCTGGGAAAAGTCAGCGAAAGATTCTTCTGCGCGACCAGGATCTCTTTTTGTCTGATCCACAGGTAAGAATCGGTTAATAAAACCACCGTTGTCGGAAAACGACGCTAGGCCTTTCATGTAAAAGGCGTAATCCACGTTATCATTTTCTGGATGCAGTCGAATAAATCTGTCAGCGGCGGCGCGCGAAGCTTCTAGATCGTTATTGCGGTAGTAGGCGTAAACCACTTCTATTTGGGCCTGATCAGCGAACCGGCCAAAGGGGAATCTTGATTCTAAAGCCTGGTAGGTCTCTATTGAACCGCGAAAATTTTGGCTGTTTAGTTGATCCAAAGCCCGCTGATAAAATTGCTCTTCAGTTGACAAGTTGGCAAATTGGTCCTCTTCATCGTCGCCGCCAAATAGGCCGCAGCCGTTTAAAAGCAAGGCGATTAGCGCCAAGCTTAAGCATTTAGTTAACTGTCTGCTCACAAAAAATCCTTCCATTATTCTTAGCCAATCAAGCTGGCGCTATTTAACCACAGCCTGGAGATCAAACCCAACTCAAGTGCAGGCTAATGCTTTAATGCGCTCAACGGCTGCAATCAAGTATCATGTAGGTATGACAACACAAATAGAACTTAGTGCCGAAGTACCAGAATCTCTTGCTGGTAGCCGATTGGACCAGATTGCAGCGCAATTGTTTCCCGATTACTCCCGATCCAGGCTGCAGAGCTGGATTAAAGAAGGGTTGTTGACGGTTAATAAAAAGCAGCTCAGGCCCCGCGATCGATTAGGTGAGGGAGATTGCCTTGAGATAAAAGCTCAACTTGAAGCTGTCGACACGTGGGTCGCCGAGGATCTCGAATTAGATATTGTCTTTGAAGATGAGCATATGCTGGTGGTCAATAAAGCCGCTGGTGTTGTTGTGCATCCTGCTGCGGGCAATCGCGCAGGCACACTTTTAAATGGACTTCTTCATCGCTATCCACAATTAGAAGAGGTGCCGCGAGCAGGAATCGTTCACCGTTTGGACAAAGACACCACAGGGTTGCTGATGGTGGCAAAGAATTTGATTAGTCACGGTAAGTTGGTTGAACTGCTACAAAAAAGAGAGATTTCCAGAGAATATAAAGCAGTAGTCAGAGGAAGCCTGACAGGGGGCGGGACGGTTAATAAGCCACTGGGCCGTCATCCGAAAAACCGGAAAAAGCGTGCGGTCGTCATTGAGGGCCAAGAAGCGGTAACTCATTTCAAGTTGGCCGAACGTTTTCGATCGCATACCTTGGTAGATGTTAAATTAGAAACAGGCCGAACCCACCAAATTCGTGTTCATATGGCATCGATCAATTGTGCTCTACTTGGCGATCCTATGTACGGAGGCCGTCTTCAAATTCCAGGAGCAAGTCATGAAAGCCTGATTGAGGTGCTCAGGAACTTTCGTAGACAGGCACTCCATGCTGCCAAGTTAGGCCTTGTTCACCCGATTACCGGCGAGGAAGTATCCTGGCAAGCGCCATTGCCAGAGGACATGGAAAATTTGCTAACGGCTCTGCGTTTGGATAAACGTGCGGCGTCATGAAGTCAATTCCGACTGCTAAGGTCATCCCAGTTAATTGGGGTGTGTCGCCCAAAGTGACAGCGTTTACCACGACCAGGGTAGGAGGATTCAGCATGCCGCCTTTTGACGGTTTTAATTTAGCTCAGCACGTCGGCGACGATGCGCAAACTGTAACGGCTAACCGGCGGGAATTAGCTGGGTTGCTAAACTTTGAGCCTAGTTTCCAGTGGTTGATTCAGGTACATGGAACAAGGGTGTGCAAGATCGACGTGGCGGCAAAACCTTATGAAGCGGATGCGCTGGTGACTCAGCACAAAGGCATAGCTTGCTGCGTACTAACGGCGGATTGTCTGCCTGTATTTATTGCGGCAAAAGATGGCTCGGAAGTAGGAATTGTTCATGCTGGTTGGAGGGGCTTAGTGGCAGGTGTCATAGAAAATACTATACAGAATATGAAAACGCCTGTGCAGGATATTGCGGCGTACCTCGGTCCTGCTATCGGGCCTTGCCATTTCGAAGTAGGGATTGATGTTGTTAAACTTTTTACAGAGGCTGACGGCTCTGGTGCTGTCGAAAGTTGTTTTCGAGCTAGTGTTGAACCAGACAAATATATGGCAGATCTATTTGGGCTGGCACGACACCGATTACTTGCGCTCGGGGTTGAGGTAAGTTCTTCGAACACTTGTACCGTTTGCGAATCCGGTACGCTTTACAGTTACCGTCACAGTCCCGTGACTGGGCGAATGGCCAATGTAATTCTGATTAACGCCTAATCATTTTCTGAAAGTATGTGGAGTCGATGATTGCCTTGGCGGTTGAGGTTTGATTGATTTATCTATCGTGTTTACCTCTCATTTTTCAGATCTATACCTAGTACTAAACACCCGCTCTCATTCTCAATTTTTAAATTTGCTAATCAGCCTTTGTCAGGGCGCTTTACCGATCGGTTTTCACAGCCAAGCTATAGCTGATGCAAATCAATATTTTGTAATCTTTAGAAAGTATCGTAGTTAAAAATTTTCATTTACCATTGAATTGAAAGTTGATAGCCCTTATTTACTTGGGCAGAAGATAGTTTTAGTCACTAGAATATTTGACTATTGATGAATGTGAGGCCTGCAGAAATGAACATTGATAAACTAACTAGCAAGTTACAATCGGCGTTTTCCGATGCCCAGTCGATGGCTCTAGGAAAAGACAGTAACGTTATTGAACCAGCCCATTTGATTCTAACGTTGCTGGATCAGAAGGGTGGGTCGGTGAGGCCGCTATTGTCTCAGACTGGTTTTAACGTCGCTGATTTGCGAGGTAAACTTGAAGCTTTAGTAGACAACCTGCCGAAAATCGGTTCATCCGACGGCACCATAGCCGTTTCCCAAGAATTAGGAAAACTGCTCAATCAGGCGGATAGACTTTCTCAGCAAAGTGGGGATAGTTTTGTTTCCAGTGAGACTATTGTGCTGGTTGCTATGGATGATAAATCTGCGTTGGGTAAGCTGCTTGCCTCTTATGGTGTTTCTAAACAGGCGCTGGAAAATGCTATTCGCAATCTGCGTGGAGGTGAGAGTGTCAGTGGTCCCGGTGCCGAGGATTCGTGGCAATCTCTTTCAAAATATTGTGTTGATCTCACTGAACTTGCAGCCAACAGTAAACTAGATCCGGTGATAGGTCGTGACGCTGAGATACGCCGAACAATTCAGGTTCTGCAAAGACGAACAAAAAATAACCCTGTGCTTATCGGAGAGCCTGGTGTTGGTAAAACGGCGATTATTGAAGGTTTAGCTCAACGAATAGTTAACGGTGAGGTGCCTGAAGGTTTAAAAGGCAAAAAAGTTTTATCACTTGATATGGGTTCACTCATCGCTGGAGCAAAGTTCCGAGGAGAATTTGAGGAGCGTCTCAAGTCTGTGCTCAGCGAATTGTCAAAGCAGGAAGGCTCGGTGATTTTGTTCATCGATGAACTGCATACCATGGTCGGTGCCGGTAAGGCGGAAGGCGCGATGGATGCAGGAAATATGTTAAAACCAGCGCTTGCCAGGGGTGAGCTTCACTGTGTGGGCGCAACAACGCTAGATGAATATCGTCAACATATTGAAAAAGATGCAGCTTTGGAACGTAGATTTCAAAAAGTGCTGGTGGATGAGCCAAGTGAAGAAGATACGATAGCAATTTTGCGAGGGCTTAAGGAACGTTACGAAGTTCATCATGGCGTAGATATTTCAGACGGCGCTATTATTGCTGCGGCCAAGCTCTCTCAGCGCTACATTACTGACCGTCAGCTTCCAGATAAAGCAATCGACCTGATAGATGAAGCGGCTAGTTTGATTCGTATGGAAATAGATTCTAAACCTGAAGAAATGGACAAGCTTGAACGTCGCCTAATTCAGTTCAAGATTGAGCGCGAAGCGTTAAAGAAAGAAGACGATGCAGCATCTCTGAAGCGCAAAGAAAAGCTTGAGGACGATATTGCAGAGTTGGAAAAAGAGTATTCCGATTTAGAAGAAATTTGGAAAGCTGAAAAAATCTCCTTGCAGGGTGCGCAGACAATTCGTAGTAGCCTTGAGAAAGCTCGCAGTGATATGGAGCTGGCCAGCAGGGCCGGTGACCTAGCTCGAATGTCTGAGATTCAATACGGCATTATTCCTGAGCTAGAGTCTAAGCTCGAGCATGCGGCGAAGGCTGAGGCGGCAGAGAAAAAGCTGCTGCGAAACAGAGTTACCGAAGAAGAGATTGCCGACGTTGTGTCGCGCTCCACGGGTATTCCAGTTAGCAAGATGCTACAAGGTGACAAACTCAAATTGCTAGCAATGGAGGAGGCTCTTCATAAAAGAGTAATAGGGCAAGATGAGGCCGTTAATGCAGTGTCCAATGCAGTGCGCAGATCGCGCTCTGGCTTATCGGATCCAAATCGGCCAAATGGTTCATTCTTATTCCTTGGCCCAACCGGGGTTGGCAAGACGGAGCTATGCAAAGCACTGGCCGAATTTCTGTTTGATACCGATGAGGCAATGGTGCGTATCGATATGTCTGAATTCATGGAACGACACTCGGTGGCTAGACTTATCGGAGCGCCTCCTGGCTATGTGGGATATGAAGAAGGAGGCTATTTAACGGAAGCTGTAAGGCGCCGGCCATATTCGGTTCTTTTATTGGACGAGATAGAAAAAGCTCACCCAGACGTTTTTAATATTCTTTTACAGGTCATGGACGATGGCCGCTTAACCGATGGCCACGGCAGGACGGTGGACTTCAGGAACACGGTCATCGTAATGACATCTAATCTGGGGTCTGATCGAATTCAGGAAATGATGAGCGAAGTTAACTTTGCCAGCACTGACTATGAGGCCGTGAAAACAGCGGTTTTAGGCTCTGTAGTAAAGCACTTTTCGCCAGAGTTTGTTAATCGAATCGATGAGACGGTCGTCTTCCATCCTTTGCAAAGAGAGCAAATACGTGGCATTGCTGAAATTCAGATTGGGCTCTTAAATGGGAGGTTACTTAATAACGATCTGTCCCTGCAAGTTAGCACCTCAGTTTTAGACCGGATCGCAGAGATCGGATATGACCCAGTGTATGGGGCGAGGCCTTTAAAACGGGCTATCCAAAACTGGATAGAGAATCCTCTAGCGCAGCAGGTATTGCAGGGTGATTATGTTGCTGGAGATGTCATCGCAATAGCCCTCAATATTGGCGGCGAGCTAGAGTTTAAAAAGCTTAATCAAGCCGTCAGCACAGAAGTTGCCTGAAAAAAGGCAATTCTGTTTGGTCTTGATACTATTACGTCTTATAGCGGGTATCTTTGCCCGCTTTGCTTGACTTTCCTATGGTTGCTGGCAGAATTACCGCTACAAGCGGTGAGTCTCGGTCAATCCTGTCTCGCGCCGCGCTAGTCTGATTCTCCATGACCTGGAATGACAACAGACTGCTTCTTTGAGGTGTTGGACATTATCCACCTTAGGTTCCTATCACGTTATCGCGTACGGGGCCGACAAAAAGCCGAACAGCATGGTCTTCATGCATTTGCTTTTTGATGAAAATTAACCTAAATAAGAATAAATAGCTGCGGTTGCCTCATTGGCGCTTTGTGCTATTTGTCTATTTATAACCATAATCAACTATTCGGCAGACTCAGGTTTGCCATCAATGTATTTTTAATACAGAGGCTAGACAAGTGGATCAACTATCTGGTGGTGAAATGCTACTTCGTGCTTTGCATGATGAAGGCGTTGAAATCATATTCGGTTACCCCGGCGGTGCCGTGTTGCACATATACGATGCAATTTTTAACCAAGATAAGGTCGAGCATATTCTAGTTCGTCATGAACAAGCAGCAACTCATGCTGCAGACGGCTATGCACGCGCGACCGGAAAGCCCGGTGTGGTGCTAGTCACATCAGGACCTGGTGCAACAAATGCAATTACAGGAATCGCAACGGCTTACATGGATTCAATTCCCTTGGTGGTTATCTCGGGGCAGGTTGAGAGTCGCCTGATAGGTACTGATGCATTTCAAGAAACTGACATGATGGGCATTTCTAGGCCAATCGTGAAGCATAGCTATATGGTGTCAGACGCGTCGCAAATCCCTATGCTGGTGAAAAAGGCGTTTCATTTGGCGACCACCGGGCGCCCTGGCCCGGTGGTTATAGATATCCCTAAGGATATGACCGACCCCAAAAATAAGTTCCCTTATGAGTATCCCAAGAATGTGAAGATGCGTTCTTACTCGGTGCCCAGCAAAGGCCATAGCGGGCAGATTAAAAAGGCCGTTGAAGCGTTGAAGAATGCGAAGCGTCCAATGATCTACGCCGGGGGTGGAGTTATTCAAGGTGAGGGAGCTGATTTATTAACTGCTTTAGGCAGGAAACTGGGCTATCCGGTGACTAATACTCTAATGGGGCTAGGCGCCTATCCTTGCACCGATCCTCAGTTTTTAGGGATGCTCGGCATGCACGGCACTTACGAAGCAAATATGGCGATGCACTATTGCGATGTCCTCCTTTGCGTGGGGGCTAGATTTGATGATCGTGTAACCAACTCTGATACGTCCAAGTTTTGCCCTGACGCGACTATTTTGCATGTCGATATCGACCCGGCTGCAATCTCCAAGACCGTTACTGCAAATGTTCCTATAGTTGGCGCGGTTCAAGATGTGTTGGAAGAAATGCTGGCCGAGATTAATAAGTCTAAGACCGAGATTGACCAAAAAGCTTTGAAAGTTTGGTGGGATCAAATTCAGCAGTGGCGCGCTAAAGACAGTCTGGCCGTAACACCAGGTGCTAATGGAGTTATTAAGCCTCAGCAGGCGGTTCAGGCGGTTTATGAAATAACTAAGGGTGATGCTTATGTTTCAACGGATGTGGGGCAGCACCAAATGTTCACGGCTCAATACTACGGTTTCGACAAGCCTCGGCGCTGGATAAATTCGGGCGGTTTGGGAACCATGGGTTTTGGGTTTCCTGCAGCGATGGGTGTTCAGTTGGCATTTCCTGAGGCGGTATCTGTTTGTATTACCGGCGAGGGTAGCTTTCAAATGAACCTTCAAGAGTTTGCTACCTGCATGCAGTACAATCTTCCTATTAAGATTATCTGTCTTAATAATGAAGCGCTGGGGATGGTAAAGCAGTGGCAAGATATGCAATACGGTGGCCGTCACTCAGCAAGCACCTATGCAGAATCTCTACCTGATTTTGTCAAATTAGCAGAAGCATACGGTCACGTTGGAATACGAATAGAGAAATACGAGGATTTATATAGCAAGCTTGAAGAAGCCTTTGCGCTTAAGGATAGGCTAGTTTTTGTCGATGTTTGTGTTGACCCAGAAGAACATGTATATCCAATGGCCATTAAAGGTGGCGCTATGAAAGATATGATCCTCAGCAAAACGGAGAGAACATAATATGCGCCATATAATCTCTGTATTGATAGAAAACGAGCCAGGTGCTTTGTCTCGTGTTGTCGGTTTGTTTGCGCAGCGTAATTACAATATCGACTCCTTAACAGTAGCTCCAACCGATGACAAATCTCTATCGCGCTTGACCTTAACCACGAACGGTGACGAAGCACGAATCGAGCAGATCACTAAACACTTGAATAAGCTTGTTGACGTTGTGAAGCTTGTTGACCTGACTGAGGGTGCACATATTGAGCGTGAGTTAATGCTTATCAAAGTTAAAGCCACTGGCGCGCAACGAGCGGAAGTAAGTAGGACAGTTGACATTTTCAGAGGTCAAGTGGTTGATTTGACCACGGGTGTGTTCAGTATTCAGCTAGCGGGAACTAGCGACAAGCTAGATGCGTTCATTTTAGCCCTAGGCGATAGTACTGTGTTAGAAGTGGCACGTACTGGCGTGACTGGAATTTCTCGCGGCGATAAAGTACTAGCAATTTAACTGTCGACACCTTATTTTTTTGACACCGTTACTTGTGTAAGTTCTCTAATGTCGCGGCTCTCGAATCAGAGCCTGATGTTGTCATTGCTGGCGTCAATGCCAAGGTGTTGGGGTAAGTGTTTCGCACTTACTCCGACATCTTGTTTAAATTAGTTTGAATGTAGTCTCAGACTAACTTCTTGATCGCGTCACATCCTCGCGCAGCTGCTTTCCAACTACCTCAATAGGGTGTAAGCGAATGTCTTCGTCCACGCCAATTAGCTCGGTATTTTTTATTTCCATATTGGTAATCCTGCATAAAGCGCAAAAGCCGCAGTTTTCTCGTACTACCGTTGCTCTGCAGGAAGGTGTGATTGTCGAAGGAACTTGGTTTTGTACGGCGATAATAAGAGCTATAAGTGAAATTCATATCGGTGATAGTGAAGACGACTTCAGGTTTATTGGCGACCATCCACGCGACGCTCATAAGCGCAATAGTTACTTGCTCCAATTGCTACGCCAGAGTTAGCAAAGCCGGATGACTGCTGCAACAGTACTGATTGGAAACTTACTGGTTATAATCGCGCAGTGCAAAGCTGCGGCCGGTTTAAATCAAATACGACAATGGCTGCGGGGTCTGCTATTCGCCTAAAGCCGCCATTGCTTAAATCAAGGCCTGTCTTGATATACCTTAAACGTTAGATATCAAAATTATTGGTTTCAAGATACGCCTCAATTTCGAAAGCTAGCGAATCTATTGTCTGCCCGTATCCATCTAGTTGATCTAAATACCACAAGTTCCACCCGAGATGTAGAAGCCGAAATTGATTCCGAAGGGCTGAAATTTCGCGGTCATCTGTTGTTAACAGTCGCTTATTAATTCCACCCCATATCTTAGGGGCCGAGTTGCCTCCTAAATCATTCAAGTCCTCGTCGAAATCATTGCCGTTATCGATAACCAGTAGTAGCACTCTCGTAGAGATCGCCCAGCCGTCCGAGTAGGCTTGGTGCGTTAAGTTCACTTAATTGCCCCGCTGCAACCATCGTAGTCCATGCCGAGCGTCGCGGATAGAGGGAGCGGTTTTCAAGAAAGGTCGCGTCAATTGCTTCGGCCATCGAGTCAAGCGGCATTGTTTCAGGACTTGCTAACCATTCGTCGATTGCTAGGTACTGACTATTTCGCTCGAATTGTAGTTCGCGAATTTCGTCGATATCGCCCCGATCTTCTCTCATTTCCCCGAGCATCTGCGCTAGCGCGGTATGCGCCGACAGTTTAGCTGCGCGGTCATGCGATATGCCTTCAAGGACCATCGCTAAATAAACCGCGATGATTATTAGCGCACCTTCACTAAGTAGCTAAGCCAATGGGAGTTTCGGTAGTTTCATTGCGGAGCTTTGGAATTATTTTAATAAATTGAAAGTTGAAATATAGGTGTCGCAGTAAATGCTTTGCATTTACTGCGACACCTAACAAATTAGATGACTTTCTTCATCGCTGTCATGTAAGTACGCAGGCGTTTGCCTACGACTTCAATTTGATGCGAACGAATTGAGTCATTTACCGGAATGAGTTCCGCGTTATCAACACCGTCATCTGGCAACTGTAGTCCTTTGCCAATAACGTCAGTGTCAACTTTCTTCATGAAATCAGCTAGTAAGGGCACGCATGCATGAGAGAACAAGTAGCAGCCGTATTCAGCCGTGTCTGAAATGACTTTATTCATTTCATAAAGCTTTTTGCGACCAATCAGGTTGGCGATTAAAGGGACTTCATGTAGAGATTCATAGTAGGCAGACTCTTCGATGATGCCGCTTGCTGTCATAGTTTCGAATGCTAGTTCAACACCGGCTTTGACCATGGCAACCAGAACAATGCCGTTTTCATAGTATTCCTGTTCGGAAATATCCATATCGCCGGCCACTGATTTTTCAAATGCAGATTCGGTTGTTGCTTCACGCCAAGTTAGTAATTTGTCATCGTCATTGGCCCAGTCGTCCATCATTCCGGATGAGAAATTGCCGATGATTATGTCGTCCATATGCTTTTGAAAGAGTGGCTCCATGATTTCTTTCAGTTCTTCTGAAAGCTCATTAGCAACTATTTTGGCAGGATTAGAGAGTCGGTCCATCATATTCGTGATGCCGCCATGCTTTAGACCTTCCGCGATGACTTCCCAGCCGTGTTGAATCAGCTTTGAGGCATAGGCAGAGTCAATGCCTTTCTCTACCATTTTGTCATAGCACAGTATAGAGCCGGTCTGGAGCATG
Organism: Pseudohongiellaceae bacterium; assembly: GCA_047627195.1. GTDB lineage: Bacteria > Pseudomonadota > Gammaproteobacteria > Pseudomonadales > Pseudohongiellaceae > UBA9145. Next base: position 25,026 of record JBLHTH010000029.1, read on the forward strand.
CCGCAGAGAATAGTTTGCTCACCCATCAGGTCAGATTTCACTTCTGCGATGAAGGAAGACTCTAATACGCCGGCTCGATGACCGCCGGTGCCAGCGGCATAGGCCTTAGCTATTTCCATGCCGTCGCCATTTGGGTCGTTCTCTGCATGCACGGCAATCAGGGTAGGTACGCCAAACCCGCGTTTGTACTCTTCACGAACTTCCGAACCAGGGCTTTTAGGAGCAACCATTACTACGGTGAGGTCGTCGCGGATCTGCATGCCTTCTTCGACAATGTTGAAACCATGAGAGTAGGCAAGGCAAGCGTCCCTTTTCATCAATGGCATTACTTGAGCAACTACTGCGCTGTGTTGCTTGTCTGGTGTCAGATTGAGGACTAAATCCGCAAGCGGGATAAGCTCGTCATAGGTGCCGACCGTGAATCCGTTTTCGGTGGCGTTCTTCCATGAGTCGCGCTGTTCTGCGATAGCGGCATCTCTGAGCGTGTACGACACGTCCAAGCCACTGTCTCTCATGTTGAGGCCTTGGTTGAGGCCTTGTGCCCCACAGCCAATGATAACGACCTTCTTGCCTTTTAGTTTGTCTACGCCGTTCGCAAACTCACTGCGGTCCATAAAGCGGCATTTGCCCAATTGCTCTAGTTGCAGCCTGAGAGGTAGCGTATTGAAATAGTTCATGGATGTGCTCCGAAATGTAATTTTTATCAGCTTATTCGCGCGCTCAACTACGAAGGTTTTTTAAACCCCATGCCTGGGCTGACGATTTGTGAGGCGAGATCATATAGCATCTGCCTTGATTGGTGCAATATTCCTTAAAAAACAACACACACCGCAGCTGCATGAGCGCTATAATCGGGGTTCAGTTTAACTTTTAAATATTGCGGGTGCCAATGACGGATCAAGAAAGCGAATCAAGCCCAGAACAAGAGAACGTACTTCCAATTGATGAACATGAAGAAATTGTGTCGGAGGGCGGCAAGAAAATTCGCCGCCGAGGCATCTACCTGCTGCCAAATCTGTTAACTCTCAGCGCTTTGTTCGCGGGTTTTTACGCAATTATTGCTGGGATGTCGGGAAATTTCAACGAAGCTGGCTGGGCGATAATGATTGCGGCCATCTGCGACGGTCTGGATGGGCGGATCGCAAGACTGACCAATACGCAAAGTGAGTTTGGAGCCCAGTTTGATAGCCTGTCAGATATGGTGTCATTTGGCGTGGCGCCCTCATTAATAATGTTTAGCTGGGGATTTGGGCCACTTGACCGGCTAGGTTGGGCGGCTAGTTTCGTTTTTGTATCTTGTGCAGCAATTCGTCTGGCGCGCTTTAACGTTCAGCTAGGAACAGCAGATAAGCGGTTCTTTGTTGGTTTGCAGAGCCCCTTAGCTGCTGGCATCGTAACTTTTGTGCCTTGGGTGGCCCATAAGTACGGTGTAGAAGTGACACCTTTAATTGCCTATCTGGCAGCCACTCTTACGATTTTTACTGGCCTGCTAATGATCTCGAACTATAAATACTTCAGCTTTAAAGAACTTAATTTTAAGGGTACGGTGCCTCTAATGGTTTTCGTATTCGCTGTGGTGTTCTTGGTTGTTGTGGCTCAGAACCCACACGAGGTACTCTTGCTGGGGGCTGTTCTTTACGGCGCTTCAGGGCCTATTATATGGCTGTATAATAATCGTTTTGTTAAGAAGGGCGCCTCGAAAGTCGCTGTTGTTGGCGCTCGAGCCGTAAAAGGCACGAAAGAGGGCGTGGCAACTGTCAAACCCATTCAAAACCAAGTGAAGGCGGTTAAGCGTAGTACGCCTAAGAAAGCATCAAAAGTGAATTCCGAGATTAATAGCCTAAAGGCTGAAAAAGATTCACAATCTGAGGCTGCTGAGCAAAAACCGGCCGGTAAAGACACAGATTAGACAAGAGTAAAGGTCCTAAAGGTTGATTACGCTATTTTTCTGTTTTGATAGAAGAAAGTCTAATCTGAGATATTGAGATTATTCTTTTGGTTATTAATAGAAAGAAATTTCTAATTAAGCCTGTCTTAGATGTTATGAAACCTAAAGTAGCGAATTTAGAAAGCGCCAAACTCTTTAAATACACCGCATATAAGTGGAATTAGAATCATGTTGATAAAAAAGCCAGCAGATATAAAGCCTTCGGAAATCACGCCAGAAAGCGTTTATCACAGTCGCCGTGAGTTTATGGCCGATGGTTCTAAACTTTTGTTAGGTGCCGCAGTAGGGTCAGCTCTACCTTCTATTGCCGGCGCTCAAAGTGGCGGCGGTTTAATGGCGAGGGCGCCAGCAGGAATGAAGCGCTCTGCACCTGCGCCTTGGTGGGCTGAGAAATTCAGCGATATTAAGCCCGCGCCGAGATCTGGTCCTTATTATACAGCGGAAGCTCTGACCCCTCACGATGATGTAACTAAGTACAATAATTTTTACGAATTTGGTATGGATAAATCTGACCCGTCTACCAATTCGGGTGAGTTTAAGGTTGACCCTTGGACTGTGGAGATTACTGGCGAGGTGTCTAAACCAGGTAAATACAACTTGGAAGATGTGCTTAAGCCTAACGCATTAGAGGAGCGAATTTATCGGTTGCGGTGTGTTGAAGCATGGTCAATGGTAATTCCGTGGATAGGGTTTTCATTGGCGGACTTGATAAAGCAATTCGAGCCGACCTCAAAGGCAAAATTTGTAGAGTTTGAGACGATAGTTGATCGGGATTCGATGCCAGGGGTGCGCTCAAGGTTTGCCATTGTCGACTGGCCTTATAGAGAGGGCCTGCGTATGGACGAAGCCATGAATCCTCTGGCATTTATGGCGGTGGGTTTGTACGGTGATTACTTGCCATCACAGAACGGTGCGCCTATGCGTTTAGTAGTCCCTTGGAAATACGGCTTTAAGAGCATCAAATCTATTGTGAAGATTAACTTCCGTGAAACAATGCCCAATACGACCTGGAATGACCTTCAGGCTAGTGAATATGGTTTTTACGCTAATGTGAACCCTGAGGTTAACCACCCACGTTGGCGCCAAGATAAAGAGCGTAGGCTGCCACAAACCTTGTTTAGCCGCCAGTACACCGACACGCAGCTGTTTAATGGCTATGCTGAACAGGTGGCTTCGCTTTACTCAGGCATGGACTTGACCAAGAACTTTTAGTTCTAGTCAAAAGCTAACGTTTCGCTAAGTTAAGATGAAAGATGGCTCAACAGGGAAGTGCTGCTTCCCGCTGAGGCCACCCCTACCCGGTTCAACACAATGAAAAAAATTATAAAGCCAATGGTTTTTAGTTTGGCCTTGGTTCCATTTGTGGTGCTTGTGTATACCGCGGTTTGGGGAGACCTTGGGCCAGACCCTGCCAAGGAGCTCTCGTTGGAAACAGGAGAGTGGGCGCTAAGGTTTCTGCTTATCGCCTTGGCAATGACACCGCTTAGACAAATATTCAATCAAATAGAGTTTACCCGCCACAGGCGCATGCTGGGGCTGTTCGCTTTTTTTTATGCAACATTGCATATGTCTGTATGGCTGACATTTTTATTGCAGTTTAGGTGGGGGGCAGTGCTGGAGGAAATCCTTGAGCGGCCTTACATCACGGTGGGGTTTGCAGCGTATGTCATCTTGTTTGCCTTAGGAGTCACCTCTCCTAAGGTCATGGTGCGTAAATTAGGACGCTCATGGAAGCGTCTGCATAGGCTGGTTTACCTTGCCGGCATCCTCGCGATTGTTCATCTGCTGTGGATTTCTCGGCTAGATATTGGCGAAGCGGTACTCTACGGAGCTGTTTTAGTTGTTCTTTTGGGTTACCGGGTTTACCGAAAGGTTCGAACCGCTTAGTCCAGTAACAATGTTTAAAGCTATTTTTGCCGATGTTTTTTCGATAGCAAGAGGGGCGAGTTTTGGACTTAGTATTCTTTTGTGTCGAGGTGAGATAAATAACCTAAAACAAAGTGATAATAGGTCTTGCCAGCGAGCTTTAGATACGTATAATACGCCCTCCCTGAGTCATTGGCTTCAGGCAAAAAGTTCTTTAAAAATTCGAATCAAGTAATAGAGGTGGGTGCTTGCTGAGGAAGGTTTAA
>JBLHTH010000030.1:0-28401 GCA_047627195.1 Pseudohongiellaceae bacterium
AAAGGTCACTACCCCCTCAAGGTAGCGTGTCTACCAATTTCACCACTTCGGCATAAACTTCTAGTTATCCACGCCTGGAAGGCTTGGCACATCTTGATTATCGCCTAACACCGGGGCTGCCTCCAATTGAGGAACGTCAGATACCGGTGTTGAGGGCAACTCCTGCAATAAATTTTCATTGAAAATAGGGATGCCGTCAGGGGATGCAAAGCCTGCGTTGTTTTTCGCAAATATGGCCAATGACAAGCTCGTAGCAAAGAAAATAGTCGCTGCGACCGTTGTAGCTCGCACCAAAAAGTTTCCACCACCGGAGGCCCCAAAGACAGTTTGAGAAGACCCAGAGCCAAACGAGGCACCTGCATCGGCACCTTTGCCCTGCTGTAACAACACTAAACCAACAATTGCCACAGCGACAATTACATGAACAACAACTATTACCGTTTCCATCACTTATAATCCGCACTTTTACAAATGGCTATAAACTCTTCGGCGCTTAAAGAAGCACCACCCACCAAGCCACCATCAATATCGGCTTGGTCAAACAACTCCGCGGCATTATTACTTTTAACGCTACCACCGTAAATAATTCTTAAATTCTTAGCAACCGTACCATCCAGCGCCGCGATATGCCGGCGCACCAGCGCATGAACCGCTTGGGCTTGCCTAGGGGTCGCAGTCATACCCGTGCCAATAGCCCAAATGGGCTCGTATGCTAACACTGCACCGACAAATGCCCCAACTCCAACCTGAGCTAAGACCGCATCCACTTGCGCCAATATCACCGCCTCCGTCGCTTCCTGCTCACGCTGCGCCAGAGATTCTCCGAAGCATAACACTGGTGTTAGCCCTGCCGCTTGCACCGCAGCAAATTTTTCTGCCACGTCAAAATCAGTTTCGAAATACAACTCGCGCCGCTCAGAATGTCCAACCAAGCAGTGGCTTATGCCATATTCCACCAACATTGCAGCAGCCACTTCACCGGTGAACGCGCCACCGGTCTGAGCATTAGCGTTTTGCGCGCCCAGTTTAATTTGGCTTCCGAGCAATGCATCCGAAGCCAAACTTAAGTGCAATGCAGTCGGACAAACAACTATTTCCGCACTGTCCGTTTCATCTAGGCCTTTTTTCAGGTGATCCAGCAGTTCCTGAACCAGCTGATTGGAGCCATGCATCTTCCAATTGCCAATAACCAATTTGCGGCGCATTGAGTTCAAAACCTCGGAATTCCAATTAATTAATTCGAAGCCCAGTCAAAACGGGCGCCAAGTCTAACCAAGTCTTCAAATCGTTGCAATAAATCACTAAGCAGAAACTTGTGCCGCCACGACTTCCGCCAATTCTTTAGCTAATTTAACGACACTATCTTGATCCTCCCCCTCAACCATAACTCTAATAAGAGGTTCTGTACCTGAGGGCCTGAGCAGTACACGCCCCTTGTCACCTAATTGAGCTTCAACCTCTGCAACTGCTAACTTCGCCGCTTGGTTGCTAGAAATGTCGAAGTTATTGTCTATTCTTACATTCACCATAGATTGAGGCATTTTGCGCATCTTGTTCTTCAACTCAGCTAAAGGCTGCTCGCTGTGGGAAATCGCCGCAAGGGCTTGAAGCGCAGAAACGATCCCATCACCGGTAGTCGTCTTATCCAGACAAATGATGTGTCCGGAGGACTCGCCGCCTAAATTCCATCCGCGCTTAAGCATTTCAGCCATCACGTAACGGTCACCCACGGCAGATCGTACAAAGGGCACATCAAGAGCATCCAATGCCAACTCTAAACCCAGATTACTCATGGCGGTTCCGACCACTCCACCGAAATCAATACTTTGGCTGCGCCTGTCTCTAGCGATGATGTAAAGTATCTCGTCACCGTCTACTACTTCGCCAGTATGATCGACCATCGCAACTCGATCGCCATCGCCATCGAAGGCAATTCCGATATCCGCCTTTTCTGCCAACACCGCCTTAACTAGTTCTCCGGGCGAAGTGGATCCACTATTAGCATTAATATTCAAACCGTTAGGAGAGGTTCCGATTGTTATCACCGTCGCCCCGAGCTCTTCAAACACAGATGGCGCGATGTGATAAGTAGAGCCATGAGCGCAATCAAGGACTATTTTAAGACCGTTAAATTTAAGCTCCGAACCAACTGTGCTTTTACAAAATTCAATATAACGTCCTGCTGCGTCGGTTATGCGCGACGCCTTGCCTAATAACTGTGGCGCTACTGTCGTTAGGTTTTTATCTAATTGTTCCTCGATAGCAAATTCAATGGCATCTGGCAGTTTTGTTCCGTCGCCAGCAAAAAGCTTTATTCCATTATCTTCAAAAGAATTGTGAGACGCGCTAATTACGACGCCGGCTCGAGCCCGCAGTGTTCGAGTTAGGTAGGCAATTGCCGGTGTCGGCATCGGACCGGTCAGCTGAATATTAACGCCGGCAGCTGTAATACCGGCTTCCAAGGCTGCTTCAAACATATAACCGGAAATTCGTGTGTCTTTGCCGATTAATATCTTGTTTCGAGCGTTACCGTCCTGAGCAAAAACACGACCAACAGCCCATCCGAGCTTTAGCATAAAGTCTGGCGTGATCGGCGCCGTGCCAACAGTTCCGCGAATCCCATCTGTGCCGAAATATTGCTTTGACTTCTTTTGCATTTATCCTACTCGCTATGCATTTTGTAGAGCGCAGTGTACTCTAATTGCATCCATGGTGGCAGCCACATCGTGGGTCCGCACAATTTTTGCGCCACCTGATAAAGCCACCATAGTTGCCGCCACAGAACCATGTACACGTTGATCAACAGGCCTGTTGGTGACTCCTCCAATCATAGACTTTCTAGAAACGCCGACCAACACAGGCAAACCGAGACTAGAGAACTTAGTCAGATTTTTAAGTATCTGGAAGTTATGTTCGAGGGATTTTCCAAAGCCAAAACCAGGATCAACCAATAAGCGAGATCTCTCAATGCCGCTATCGACACAGATCTGAACTCTGGCTTTGAGAAACTCAAAAACCTCATCAATAAGATTGGCATAGACTATTTTTTCTTGCATGGAGCGAGGCTTGCCCTGCATGTGCATTAAGCAAGCCCCAGCGCGTGATGCGGCAACCGTGGCAATAGCGCCTTTACGCGTCAAAGCGCGCACGTCATTCACTAACTCTGCGCCTGCCCCAAGCGCCGCCTGCATAACTTGTGGGGAACTAGTGTCTACAGATATACAAATATCAAAATTTTCGCGCACCGCCTCAATCACCGGTATTACTCGGTCTAGTTCTTGGGCAGCTGAAACCGCGGTAGCACCTGGCCTGGTGGATTCTCCGCCTACGTCAATAAATAGCGCGCCTTCAGCAACCATCTTGGCCACGGCTTGCAGCACTTTGGCTAGATCAACATCAAATCGGTTCTGGGATGTATCTTTATTGAACTGTGATCCATCGGAAAATGAATCTGGCGTGATATTAATAATACCCATGCACGCAGGAGTAGACAGATCGACCTGTCGTACTCCTAGGGTTAGTTTATGCATTGAATTTAACTTGGATTTAACTCTGATTTAACTCAGCCGAGGTGGCAGTGACCTGCCACGAGCACTGACTTTAGTGCTCGCTTGCAGGACCACCGATAGGGCTTGATTTCTCTTCCTTGCTGGGCTGCTTTTCCGCAACTCCACCAGCGCTGCTAGAGCTAGAGCCGGAATCATTATTATCCGAATCCGACCAATCTGCAGGCGGCCCCGGCTTTTTGCCTTCCATAATTTCGTTGATCTGCGCCTGATCAATGGTTTCGTACTCCATTAAGGCGTCTTTCATTAGATCTAGAAGGTGCCTGTTATCATTCAAAATCTTAGTGGCGCGGGCATAGCATTCGTCAATAATCTTTCGAACTTCACGGTCAATCGCCACTGCTGTATCACTGGAAACCGATTTCGCTTGCGAGGCTGCAGAGCGCCCCAAGAACACTTCGCCCTCATCTTCGGAGTAAAGTAAGGGACCTAGCTCATCGGATAGTCCCCATTTAGTAACCATATTTCTAGCCATCTCAGTGGCACGCTGAATGTCATTGGATGCGCCAGTTGTGACACCGTCCTTGCCAAGAGTCAGCTCTTCAGCGATTCGGCCGCCATAAAGACTGCAAATCTGTGAAAGAATACTTTGACGACTCAAGCTGTAGCGGTCTTCCTCTGGAAGAAACATCGTCACACCAAGGGCGCGACCACGAGGAATAATACTGACCTTATAAACAGGATCATGGTCAGGCACTAAACGACCAACAACGGCGTGCCCAGATTCATGGTAAGCGGTGTTCAAACGCTCTTTTTCCGACATCACCATGGACTTGCGTTCCGCACCCATCATAATTTTATCTTTGGCTTTTTCAAATTCTTCCATCGTTACCAGGCGCTTGCCGGCTCTAGCTGAAAATAGTGCCGCTTCATTCACTAGGTTTGCCAAATCAGCACCTGAGAATCCGGGAGTGCCGCGAGCGATGAGGCTTGCTTTAACATTCTCATCAATTGGAACTTTGCGCATGTGAACTTTTAATATCTGTTCGCGTCCGCGGATGTCAGGCAGACCAACAACAACTTGCCTGTCGAAACGACCAGGTCTAAGTAAGGCAGGGTCAAGCACGTCAGGCCGGTTTGTGGCGGCAACAACAATAACTCCGTCGTTCGCTTCAAAACCATCCATTTCGACCAGCAACTGATTTAAGGTCTGCTCTCGCTCATCGTTTCCGCCTCCAACGCCGGCTCCACGATGACGACCAACCGCATCAATCTCATCAATAAAAATTATACAAGGTGCCTGTTTTTTAGCTTGTTCAAACATGTCCCGCACGCGCGACGCACCGACACCGACAAACATCTCGACGAAATCAGAACCGGAGATTGAAAAGAAAGGTACTTTTGCTTCGCCAGCGATAGCCTTGGCTAATAAAGTTTTACCTGTGCCTGGCTGACCAACCATTAAAATTCCGCGAGGTATTTTGCCACCCAAGCGCTGAAATTTGTCCGGCTCGCGCAAAAATTCTACAAGCTCCTTGACGTCTTCTTTGGCCTCATCAACACCGGCAACATCTGCAAATGTTATCTTTATCTGATCCTCGCCCAAGAGTTTGGCCTTACTCTTGCCGAACGACATGGGGCCGCCTTTACCGCCAGCTCCGCCGCCTTGCATTTGCCGCATAAAGAAAAAGAATAAAGCAATAATAATAAGGATCGGAAAGCTGGCGACTAAAAGCTGTGTCCAGATACTCTGTTGCTCGGGTTCTTTCGCAATAACCTCGACATCGTTTTCAAACAGATCACTAAGCAGCCGATCATCGCCAATAAGAGGCATAACCGTTCGAAATCTCGTGTTGTCTGAACGCACCCCTGCAATATCAATGCCCGCCAGCTCCACTCTTTCAACTTGGCCAGACCTGACCTCTTTGACAAAGGTTGAGTAATTGATACTGTCATCGCTAGTTTCTTGGTTAATATTGCTGAATACCGTTAGCAATACACCCGCGATAATCATCCACAGAACTAAATTTTTTGCCATATCATTCAAGGGTTTATCCCCCAGGTAACTAAATTCTTGTCTTCTCAGACGGAAAGCCACAATTCGCGTGACTCTGACTATTAAACTGCTCGAAGAGTTATACGTTAAACTACCCTCAGCAGATCGAACTAAATAGAGATATATTACATTCTACTTCGATGCTATGAGATTTCACAACAAATCAGTCAAGACCCTTGAAGTCCAAGGCAAGAAGATAAACCTCTCGTGATCGTGCACGTGAGGCGTTAGGCTTTCTAACTTTGATGCTTGCGAAGCTACTGCGCAAATCACGCTGGAAGCCTTCAATTCCTTCACCTTGGAATATTTTTACTACAAAACACCCGCCTGGCTTTAGTATAGTCCTTGCCAAGTCCAAAGCCAGCTCTGCCAGGTACATCACCTGCGGCTGATCAATATCCCTCATACCAGACATATTGGGTGCCATGTCGGAGATTACAAGGTCAGCGGTTGCGCCATCAAGCAATCCGAGTAATTCATTGACAACTTCTTGCTCGGTAAAATCACCTTGCAGAAACTCAACACCAACCAAACCATCCATAAACAGGATATCTGTAGCGACCACGCGCCCCTTATGACCTACTAACTTAGCCGCCACTTGTGACCATCCACCCGGCGCTGAACCAAGGTCAACCACGGTCATGCCGGGCTTTATCAGCTTGTCCTTGTCATTAATCTCTAACAACTTATAACTAGCACGGGACCTGTAGCCGTCTTCCTGACTACGTTTCACATAACTGTCATCAAAGTGTTCCTGTAACCAAGCCTTGCTACTTTTAGATTTTGCCATTAAATATCCATCCTGCAGACACCGTAAAATGGGCATCTGCGATTTAACATTTTCCAGACTTTGGTTTTGTTGCTAGAATCCGCAGCCTTCTTCGCTTTGCGACACTGCCATGATTATAACTAATATCGACAAAAAGAAATTCCGAGCGATTGGACACAAACTGAAACCAATCGTCATGATTGCACAAAAAGGACTTTCCGAGACTGTAGGGGAAGAACTCAATCGCGCTTTAGAAAACCATGAGCTCATTAAGGTGAAGATAGCTGCCGGTGAGCGCGATGATAAAAAAGCGCTCATTATCGAAATTTGTAAAGAATTTAAAGCTGAATGTATTCAAAGCGTTGGGAATATTGTACTGCTCTACAGGCCATCGAAAAAGCCAGATCCGAAGCTCTCAAACTTGAAACGCCGTCTCGCCTAAAGCAGTTTGCACAAGCCGAGACAGCCCAAGAACTTGGGACTAGATATGCTCCACTAGTTCAATTTCAAATTCAATGTCGCCGGCGGGGGCTTTTACTACCACCTCGTCGCCTTCAGATTTGCCCATCAAAGCGCGTGATATTGGCGAGCTGACGGAAATCTTACCAGAAGGCACATCGGCTTCATCATCACCGACGATGCAATATTTAACCCTCGCATCTGACTCTAAATTCAGCAAAGTAACAGTCGTGCCGAAAATCACCCGCCCGGTCGGTTCTATTTTAGTTACGTCGATCACCTGCGAGTCGGCGAGCTTGCTTTCGATATCTGCAATACGTCCTTCACAAAAGCTTTGCTGCTCCCTCGCCGCATGGTATTCGGCATTTTCCTTAAGATCTCCATGCTCTCGAGCCTGCGCTATTGCCGCTATAATCCTTGGTCTGGTGGTACTTTTTAGCCCATTGAGTTCAACACGGAGGTTTTCCGCGCCGTCTACTGTCATCGGTACTTTTCGCATAATTAATTCTTAGGTTTGGTGGCTAGAAAAACTGTTCGGCTGCTCTAGACCACTATCGGTTACTTTCAGCTACTCACAGCCATTTTCGGCTACTCTCGCCTACTGAAGGCCAGCATGCAACTCTTGCAGGGTATATACACTCATATTGGTACCGAACTCAAGCGCCTCACAAACAGCGAGAGCTCCGGCTATTGTTGTTGTACAAAACACGCTATGTTTGAGCGCTGTTCTACGGATGGTTGAGGAATCCGCAATTGCTTGCTTGCCCTCTGTCGTATTAAAAACAACCTGTATCTGGTCGTTTTTTAACATATCGACAATATGCGGTCTACCTTCGTTCACTTTGTTAACGTATTCAACCGCCAAACCTGCGTCTTCAATAACTTTAGCCGTGCCTGATGTCGCCACCAAAGCATAACCTAGAGCAGCAATTTTTCTCGCCACTTCAACAACATGAGGTTTGTCTGGGTCACGAACACTGATGAACGCTTTACCCGGACCTTCTATTACCTCACCCGCTGCCATTTGTGCTTTTGCGTAGGCTTCGGGAAATGTCTTACCAACCCCCATTACCTCTCCAGTTGACTTCATTTCCGGCCCAAGTATTGGATCTACAGCTGGAAACTTATTGAACGGGAACACAGCTTCTTTCACCGCGTAAGTTGATGGGATAATTTCTTTGGTGAAGCCCTGCTCTTTAAGGGTCATTCCTGTCATGCAACGAGCTGCAATTTTGGCCAAAGACACCCCAATACACTTAGACACAAAGGGCACTGTGCGAGACGCGCGCGGGTTTACTTCGATAATGTAAATTTCACCGTCTTGATAAGCGAGCTGAGTGTTCATTAATCCAACCACCCCGAGCTCTAATGCAATGCTCGCGACCTGCTCTCGAATCTTGTCTTGCACATCCATTGGCAGATTATATGGAGGTAACGAACATGCAGAATCTCCTGAGTGGATTCCTGCCTGCTCTATATGCTGCATAATTGCGCCGACTACTACTTGCTCGCCATCACAAACCAAGTCGACGTCTATTTCTATGGCTGAACTTAAAAAGTAGTCTAGCAATACCGGGCTCTCGTTAGAGACCATAACTGCTTCGTGCATGTAGCGTTTGAGTTCGGCTTGGTTGTAGACAATCTCCATGGCCCGACCGCCCAATACATAAGATGGACGAACCACTAAAGGATAAGAAATTTTCTCTGCCTCAATCAAGCTCTCTTCAACGCTGCGCACAGTTTTATTTGGCGGCTGCTTTAGCCCCAGTTTTTGAATTAACTGCTGAAACCGTTCTCTATCTTCCGCTCGATCGATAGCGTCTGGAGACGTACCAATCACAGGCACACCCGCTGCCTCTAATCTTTTGACTAAGTTCAGGGGAGTTTGGCCACCAAATTGAACGATAACGCCCACTGGCTTTTCTAACCTCACAATTTCTGTAACGTCCTCAAACGTTACAGGCTCAAAATACAAGCGGTCTGAAATATTGTAATCCGTTGATACTGTCTCAGGATTACAATTCACCATAATTGCTTCATAACCATCTTCCCGCATTGCCAGCGCGGCATGAACGCAGCAATAGTCAAACTCAATACCCTGACCTATACGATTGGGGCCGCCGCCAAGCACGATGATTTTTTTCTTGTCTGTCGGGTTTGCTTCGCACTCTTCCTCGTAAGTGGAGTACATATAGGCCGTAGTTGATGCGAATTCGGCAGCGCAGGTATCGACCCGCTTGTAAACAGGACGAACGTCTAGCGCATGTCTGCACGCTTGCACCTCAGATTCGGTCGCGCCCAGCAATTGCGACAAACGCTGGTCGGAAAAACCTTTGCGCTTTAGCTGGAACATAGAGGACTTGTCTAGGGTAGACAGCTTGGTTCCCGCCAGACTCATTTCGATTTTAATCAGATCCTCTATCTGGACTAAATACCAAGGGTCGATTCCTGAAAGCTCATAGATTGCGTCTATGGACCAACCTAATCGGAAAGCGTCTCCTAAATACCAAATCCGCTGAGCCCCAGGTTCAGTGAGCTCCCTCACTAGAATCTCTTTAGCATTACTGACATTGATATCAAGGATAGAGTCAAAGCCACACATGCCCACTTCAAGTCCACGCAAGGCTTTTTGCAAAGACTCCTGAAAAGTGCGGCCAATAGCCATCACCTCGCCAACTGACTTCATCTGTGTGGTTAAGCGATCATCGGCATCGCCGAATTTCTCGAAAGTAAAACGAGGTATTTTTGTAACAACATAATCAATAGAAGGCTCAAAAGATGCCGGAGTTACGCCTCCGGTAATCTCATTACGAAGCTCGTCTAAGGTGTACCCGATGGCCAGTTTTGCTGCAACTCTGGCTATTGGAAAGCCAGTGGCCTTTGAAGCCAACGCAGATGAGCGAGAGACTCGAGGGTTCATTTCGATGACAACCATCCTGCCGTCTTTGGGATTGATACCAAACTGAACATTTGACCCGCCAGTTTCAACTCCGATTTCTCTGAGGATGTCGATAGAGGCGTTTCGAAGAATTTGGTATTCCTTGTCGGTCAAGGTCTGCGCGGGCGCCACGGTAATAGAGTCGCCTGTATGCACGCCCATTGCATCAAAATTTTCAATGGCACAAACAATAATACAATTATCATTTTTATCTCGAACCACCTCGAGCTCATACTCCTTCCATCCGATTAACGACTCATCAATAAGCAGCTCATTTGTCGGTGAAAGCTCCAAACCACGATCACATATTTCTTCGAATTCTTCTTTGTTATAAGCAATTCCGCCACCCGATCCGCCCATAGTGAAAGAAGGTCTGATAATGCAGGGAAAACCGATTTCTTCAACGGCTTGTTTCGCTTGTTCCATGTTGCGCGCCATAACATGTCTGGGGGTTTCTAAACCAATCGCGACCATCGCTTTGTCGAATAGCTCTCTATCTTCTGCTTTGTCGATTGCCTCACTGCTGGCGCCGATCAATTCAACCCCGTATTTTTCGAGTACACCATGGCGTTTCAGATCAAGAGCGCAGTTCAATGCTGTTTGTCCGCCCATGGTGGATATCACCGCATCAGGCCTTTCTCTCTCAATGATTTTCTCAACCATTTGCCACTTTACAGGTTCGATGTAGGTGGCATCAGCCATGGAGGGGTCGGTCATGATAGTGGCCGGATTCGAATTCACAAGAATGACCCGGTAACCTTCCTCTTTCAGGGCTTGGCAAGCCTGTGCGCCTGAGTAGTCAAACTCACAAGCTTGACCAATTACAATTGGGCCAGCGCCCAGAATAAGTACACTTTTTATGTCGGTTCGTTTTGGCATGATTTAGGCTGTAACGCTCATTTTTGTCAGGTGAAAATTCAGGAGAGAGCTCAGCTATAAGCTCAAGTAATTTATTGGCTGTCTACGGCGCTTTAGACGACGACTTAGCTGCTTGCATCAGCTCGATAAAATGATCAAACAGCGGCGCAACATCATGCGGCCCAGGGCTCGCTTCCGGATGACCTTGAAATCCAAAAGCCGGCTTGTCTATTCGCTCAATACCTTGCAGAGAATCATCAAACAACGACTTGTGGGTGGCTTTGAGGTTCGCCGGCAAAGTCGCCTGATCAACCGCAAAACCATGATTCTGACTAGTGATCATTACCTTTTTCGAGGATAAGTCTTGCACCGGATGGTTAGCACCATGATGGCCTAACTGCATCTTTACGGTTTGCGCTCCGCAGGCAAGCGCTAGCAGCTGGCAGCCTAAGCAAATACCGAATAAAGGAATGTCTTGATCAAGAAATTCTTTGATGGCCGCAATTGCATAATCACAAGGCTCCGGATCTCCCGGGCCATTGGAAAGAAAAACCCCATCAGGATTCATCGCCAAGACTTCCGCGGCTGGCGTTTGGGCAGGCACAACAGTGACCTTACAGCCACGAGCAACCAGCATGCGCAAAATATTGCGTTTCACGCCAAAGTCGTAGGCCACCACATTGAACGCAGCGTCCTGCATTGGCTCATGCCCTTTAACTAAGTCCCAAACTCCAGAATCCCAAACATAGCTTTCTTTAGCGCTCACAATCTTCGCTAGATCCATCCCTTTGAGACCTGCGAAGCCTTCGGCTAACTTACCCGCCTCTTCAACCGCGCTATCTGAAAGTGCTGGTCCAGCAACTATGCAGCCGTTAAGCGGCCCTTTTTCGCACAAAATTCGAGTTAACCGGCGGGTATCGATTTCAGCGATAGCAACGACGTTATGGGCCTTCAGAAATTCGCCAAGGCTCTGCTCGCTGCGCCAATTACTGGCCAGCAATGGTAAATCCCTAATAACCAACCCAGACGCCCACACGTGGTCAGACTCGTTGTCTTCTTCGTTTGTGCCCGTGCTCCCTATATGAGGATAGGTCAATGTGATTATTTGTTTTGCATAGGAGGGGTCCGTAAGAATTTCTTGATAACCGCTCATTGAAGTATTGAACACCACCTCACCCGCAGAGCTTCCCTGCGCACCTATTGCATTCCCGTGAAAGACACTTCCGTCTTCCAATACCAGCACCGCTGTTCCAGCCACACTCACTCCTAATTCCATTTTATTTATTTTAGGCAAAAAAAAGCGGAGTGAAATAATTCACTCCGCTTTTCATTTAAATTTTTGGTTTCAACTTGTGTTTAATTCTATTTTTTAACATTTTTCTCAGCACTCAACACTAAACATACTGAGCGAGTATGATACGGAAGCACCCCCCTACCTGTCTATTAGAAATAGCAGAATTGACGCAGAGAAATAGTCGGTGTATGGATTTATGAGTTATTGCTAGGGGACTCAACTATTTTTAGAGCTATTTGCACAGTTGTCCACCCACTTATTTAGAGAGCTCTGGGAGGTTTCATAGGGCTAGTCAAAGCCCCAAGACGTCTTCCATGCCATACAAACCAGGCCCTTTTGAGTCAACCCAAACTGCCGCTCTGACTGCACCGCTTGCAAAAGTCATGCGATTGCTAGCTTTGTGAGTAATTTCTAATCGCTCACCACCGCCTGCGAACAGGACCGTATGGTCACCAACGATATCGCCAGCACGGACAGTTGCGAAGCCAATGGTTTGATTGTCTCGCTCTTCACCCATTCCTTCGCGCCCGTATACTGCAACCTCATCAAGATCTCGACCTAAGCTTCGCGCCACCACCTGACCCATTTTCAATGCAGTTCCAGATGGAGCATCTTTCTTGTGACGGTGATGGGCCTCGGATATCTCAATGTCGTAACCGTCACCTAAAACCTTGGCAGCCAATTCTAGTAGTTTGAAGCTAACGTTCACTCCCACGCTGAAGTTAGGTGCCATCACAACCGCTATTGACTCAGAGGCCTCCTTGATTAAAGCCAACTGCTTTTCATCGAATCCAGTGGTTCCGATAACAATGGCTTTGCCAGCCGACCTGCAATCGGTAAGGTTTTCAAGCGTAGCGCTAGGGCTTGTGAAATCAATTAGAACGTCAAAGCTACTCGGGTCCAAAGTAGCTTGGGCCACCACCTGTAAGGGCCTCCCCAAGCTAAGCAAACCCACATCCAGACCCAAGCTTGGGTCTTTCTTTGATACTGTCGCTTGGCGCAGTTCAAGCTGCCCCGCCTGCTGGGCAACAGCCTCGACTAAGGTTTTACCCATTCGCCCTGCAGCACCCGCTATAGCTATTGTGATCATTAAGTCATTCCGATTATTTAGACAACGAACCATTCTAACACGACATTATCCCCCGCAAGCCCCGTCAATCTGATATCAAAGCGCGGGTAAAAAGCTTGAAGCGCCCTAGCAATTTAGGCACACTCTCAAGCCTCGAGAATAACAGCAGCGGAGATTCAGTAAGAAACTACCGCTAACTCTTAGAAAAACTGCCCTCTTTGCAACGAATTTGAAAAAAAATGAGTGATATACCGGTCCTACATGGAACCACTAAAAAACAACGCTATGAATCGCTAGTTGCCGCGCTGTATCAAGACGTCTTCCGCTATGCGCTCTGGCTTTGCAAGAACCCGCCGCTGGCCGAAGACTTAGTTCAGGAAACATTTTTGCGTGCTTGGCGGTCTTTAGAGAGTCTACAGAATGATAAAGCAGCCAAAGCATGGCTGTTTACCATTCTTAGGCGAGAGAACGCTAGGTTATATGAGAGATACCGACCCGAGCTGGTTGACATCGAAGGGCAAGCGATTGCCGAAAGTGATGAAAACGAACCTGATTTCAAAATGGACCGAGAATTATTGCATAACGCAATCAACCGGCTCGAAAGCGAATACAGAGAACCTCTGTTGCTTCAGGTTATTGGGGGATTTAGCGGCAAAGAGATTGCCGAAATACTAGATCTGAACAATAACACCGTAATGACTAGGCTGTTTAGGGCTCGAAGCAAATTGAAAGTTGAATTTGGCATGGATCCTGAAGAACTTAACCAGTAAGTCACAAAACATATCGCTGCATAAACCAAACAGATCACTGAGACATAGAGTTGAATGATGAACGAAATTGATTTCCGGAAACGGGTATACACAGACCCTGCAGCGCCAGACCAAGAAATTTTGGATAGCGCCGCTAGCAACCCCGATCTGCAAAATATCCTAAACCAAACGCAAAAGATGGATGAGGATATGCGCGGGATTATTAACACTATCGAAATTCCTGATGGCCTCAAAGGAAAATTATTGTCCATCCCGGAGGCCGAACAAGCTACTAGCAATTCGAGCGATACGTTAAGCACTCTCACTGAGAAGCCTGCAGCTAATTCCGAAGTTTTCCAGTATTTCGCTGTTGCGGCAAGTTTGATGTTGGCAATTGGGGTTACGTTTTCACTTACCTATAGCCCTAGTTTCAACGCCGGCCCAAACGCCGCTGAAATAGCCTTTGGCAAGGAAGTCATCAACCATCTGTACCATGAATCAACTGAGATAGAGGCTATCAATAGCGGCTTATCTTTAGGTTCAGTCAGCATGCCAATGATAACAAATGCGATGACGGGAGTTGGCACGCGCCTGGTCAGCAATTCTTTCATCACTAAAACGCCGGTGCGCTTCGCCAAGCCGTGCATCATCATTCCTGCTTATGACAGCGCTCACTTGATGATAGAGGGAAGCGAAGGAGCGATTAGTGTATTTGTTATCAATAACAGCCCCGTCAGTATTGAATACAAAATCAATGACGAACGCTTCAACGGCATTGTAGTTCCCATGATTAATGGCAATATGATTTTGGTAGGTGAGGCCGATGAAGACCTTGGCCTGTATAAAGATTTGTTTTCAGAAAACATAGAATGGGTGATTTAAAGACCACCCATTCAGTGAAAAACAACAACCGCTATTTAGAATTGATCGACTGACATTGCCATCATTGAATCTGCGCCGGCAGATATTTCTTCTGCCAATGATTTAGCTCGCGGCAGTAAACGGGCCATAAAGAAATCCCCTGTTTTGATCAAACCTTCGAGATGATTGCTATCACCGCTTTCTTCTGCGATTCCTTTAAAGGCCGCCGCCAAAACACGGTTCCACATATAGCAATAAAGACTTAACCCCATTAATTCCATGTAGGCATAAGAAGCAGCTCCGACTTCATCTGGGTTGTCGGCGCAGGTAGCAATAATTGATGTTGTGGTCTCTGACAGCAAAGCCTGAGTATCCGACAGATTCTCTAAATAAGGCGCTAGCTCTGCTATAGACCGGTTTTCGGCCGCGAAATCATTCATTTCGCCAAGCAAGACTTCTAATAGCGCACCTTTACTACGAACAGTTTTCCGACCCATTAAATCTAGCGCCTGAATGCCATTAGCTCCTTCATAAATTTGAGCGATACGTGCATCTCTAACGTTTTGCTCCAACCCCCATTCAGCCACATAGCCGTGACCGCCTAAAATTTGCTGGCCTAAAACACAGGAGTCGAAACCACGGTCTGTGCAATAAGCTTTTTGAACTGGAATCAATAACGCTACGAGCTGATCGGCTTTGTCGCGAGCGTCAGCGTCAGGGTGAAAGCGAGAAATATCCAATTGACTTGCCGCATACATTGACAAGGCACGCCCAGCAACAATATTAGAACGCATGGTTAGCAGCATGCGTCGAACATCCGGATGCACGATAATAGGGTCAGCCATTTTTTCAACTAGCTGCGGGCCGGTCGGCGCCCTGCCCTGCAATCTGTCTTTTGCATATTCCGAGGCAATTTGATAAGAACTTTCAGCCAAACCGTTCCCTTGCAGGCCCATAGAAAGCCTTTCATAGTTCATCATAGTAAACATGTTAGAAAGGCCTTGATTGAGATCGCCTACTAAAAAGCCCGTAGCCTCTTCAAAATTCATAACACAGGTCGCCGAACCTTTAATTCCCATCTTGTGCTCAATGGAACCACAGTGAACATTGTTTTTTTCACCAGTTAAATTGCTTTCATCATCAACAAGAACCTTGGGAACTAGAAACAAAGAAATCCCTCTAGGACCAGCTGGCGCATCAGGCAATTTCGCCAGCACCAAATGAATTATATTTTCTGTTAAGTCATGGTCACCGGCGGTTATAAATATTTTAGTACCGGACACTTTATATGAACCATCAGCTTGAGGAACGGCCTTGGTCCGAATCATCCCAAGATCCGTTCCTGCATGAGACTCAGTCAAGCACATTGTCCCAGACCAGGTGCCTTCATACATCTTTGGCAGGTAGCGTTTTTTCAATTCTTCACTAGCATGATGACTAAGGGTGAGCGTTGCTCCGGTAGTAAGAATTGTATAGAGAGCGAACGAGGAGTTAGCGCCGAACATCATCTCTTCAATGATAGCCGAAAGCAGCTTTGGCATGCCTTGGCCGCCGTAGTTAGCGTCGCCGGTCAGCCCAGACCATCCGCCTTCGGCGTAGGCTTTGTATGCTTCCTTAAATCCGCTTGGCGTGGACACCGCACCATTTTCTAATTTACAGCCAATTTGATCGCCTATTTGATTAATAGGGGAAAGCAGGCCTTCAGCTATTTTCCCTGCCTCGTCAACAATGGCGTTAATCAGATCACCCGATACCTCTGCCGTATCTGGCATGCCACTGAACAACGATTCTGCCTGAAACACATCTGTTAATAAAAATCGCATGTCGGCAAGCGGAGCTCTATATGTGGCCATGGTCAAATCCTTGATTAATTTTAAAACTTCTAAAGATTATAAGTGAAGCGGTCATAAACATGTACCGTGTTTATCATTAACTTAGCCAACTTGCTGTCACTGCCTATACTTAGCCATTCCCAGCATTGAGGCGCACAAGATCGTCAACAGCCACTCAACCAACTGTCAGTAAAAAATGGAATCTGGAACGACAAAAAAAATCGAAGAATGGCCAGTAACAATTGGCTCTCAGGCCCGCTCCTTCGCTAGCAAGGTGCTCCAAGCACTGACACCTTATGACTGTATTCTCTGCGGACAAAATTCAACCACTGGCACCAATCTCTGCCCAATCTGCAGTCAAGATCTCCCGCTTATAAAACAGCCATGTCGGCACTGCGGCGTCGAGACGACTCAGTTGGTTAGTCCGCTATTGTGCGGACCCTGCGCACTTAAAAAACCGGTCTTTCATCAGTGCGTCGCTGTTATGTCCTATGCGAGTCCAGCAGATAAGCTAATCAGCCAGTTCAAATTCAAGGCAAACTTTGCTGCCGGCCTTGCCCTGGGAGAAATTCTTGCACAAGAGTTTAAGCGCCACTGCGAATGTCATGGCTACCCAGATGCCATTGTCCCGATTCCTCTGCATCAGAGCCGCTTACAAGAGCGTGGCTTCAACCAAGCCCTTGAACTAGCTAAGCAACTTTCTTTCTTGACCGGCACACCTTTACTTAACAAGGCGCTGACAAGAATCAAGAACACCCTGCCCCAAACCGAAATCAAACGGGCGGGTTTGCGTAAATCGAACCTTAAAAAGGCATTCGCCTGCATTGATTTACACAATGAAGTGGGCGTTAAACATATTGCATTGGTGGATGATGTAGTTACGACGGGGGCAACTTTAAGCGAGGCTGCACGGGCGCTTTTCATAGGCGGTGCAGAAAAGGTCGACTGTTTTTGTATAGCTAAAGCAAATCGCTAGTTCAGCTAGCTGGCGCACGTATGAATTTAAGTGTGGGGGGCTCGTCCTTGTTCTACTTTTTCTTACCTTCTTCTGCTTTACTTTTCCTGCCTAAAAAAGCCTGTGACTAGAACTGATACTTGATCGACCCGTATGCCACACGGCCATTCTGATCCAGAATACGTGTAGTAGCATTAAGTATTTGAGCACTTTCTTCATTGAAAATATTGCGGATACCGAACGAAATAATTGCTCGGTCGTTGTCGCCAGTATTGACACTATAGCCATACTGAAAATCAACGGTGGTAATGTTATCAAGCAATTCGTTAATTTCACTTATATCAAGCTCACTGATGTCTTTGAAAGAATCGAAGTAATTCGTTATTGCTTTTGCTCTGTGGTTTCCAAACTCCCAACTGAGCATCAAGCTACTTTGCAGCTCAGGGCTTACGATGCGGTCATTAACTGTCTGAAGATCTGATTCAACAAGATCAAGTAGACTGCCGCTATTTTCGAATTCGTCAACATAAGTCGTTGTAGAGCTCAGCGTAAATTGACCGAACCTGCTGGTTTCCCAAACGTAAGAAGCACCTATATCAAAACCATTGCTCTCAAGGCTGGAGCCAAGCAGCGGATTCTCAAGCCCAAACTCATTAATCACCGAATCTTGGATATAGAACTGGGGCTGACTGGACCACTGCTTTACGTCTGAAGATGACGCCGCCGGACTGTCTTCTACTTGCTGACGCCACGCGTCCGCCCTTATGCTCAGCCCTTCGAAAGGCGCCAATTGAAGCCCCAAATTAAAATTAAGCGCTTCTTGCACCATATTATTTTGGAAGCCTTTTTCCTCAACTGCACGTCCAACACTAATGCTGGACTCTATATCGCCCAATAACGCGCTTGGGCCGAGACTAAAACTAGCGGCTGAATTCTGACCGGACAAAATGGAGAGTGAATCTTGTGCATTCGCGGCACCAGCAAGCCCTAGCCCCCCTACCGTAGTAGAGAGCGCGGAGATAAGCGCGAATGTCAGTGTTCTTAATTTCATTTACTTGAGCTGGCCTTTGGCCGTCGTGTTATTAATTATTATAGGCTACGCAGCCATTACTAACCCTGACAGAATACCAGAACGGGAGCTAAACTTGTATGAATTTTGGGGAACTGAGTCACTTACTTGGAACCAAAAAAGTGGGCTTAAACCTTGTCCACGCAGCTACTGAACTCGCTTTTAATACATATATTAACTATATTTATCAGCGTGTTAAAAACATTTTAAGGATACTGCGAAGATGGTTTTCAGAGCTACCCTCGGCCACTGCGTCCCAACCCACTTAAAGCTTTTTGAGGCCAGGTGACTTTGGTAGACGGTGAATTAACTCTCCGAGATTGCGCGTGGAAGCAGCAAGCTCCAACTCAGAGCAAAGCTCCGCCAGAGGAACTAGGACAAAAAGGCGCTGCGCTGCGCGCGGATGAGGCAAAGTGAGCCGCTCGTCAGCAACCACCATCCCATCAAAACTAATTAGGTCCAGATCCAAAGGCCGCGGCGCATTGGGCTCGGACTTGCTTTCACGCTGACGGCCAAATAAATCTTCAATTTTGTGAAGCCAGCTAAGTAAATCATAAGGCGACACTGCTACTGGGACCTCCAGCCGCGCCACCGCATTCACGAAGTCCTCGGTACCTGGCTCACAGTTCACAGGATCGGAAATATAAAGGCTCGACAGCGTCACTGGCGCGGCGCAGAGCTCCTGCAAATGAGGCACTACTGCTTGCAGGGTTTGCGGCTCATTGCCCGCAAAGGAGGGCTGGTTCGCTCCCAAGCTAACAAAGGCCGTAACGGTGTCTTTAGCACTATCTTTATCTATGGTACTGCCCTGAAAGCTCATGGACTGAGTCAACAAAAACGCTGACGTGGTCGGGATTAACTTGAGGCGTAATACCATGGCCAAGATTAAACACATGGCCAGGGCCTGGCCCATAGCCGGCAAGAATTTTATCAACTTCTTTGCGTATAGCCGCGGGCGAGGCATACAACATTGTCGGGTCCATATTCCCTTGCAGTGCCACAGTCCCTTCGGCGCGACGCCTAGCTTCGGCAATATCTATAGTCCAATCCAATCCAACACCGTCTGCGCCCGAGGCGACGATAGATTCCAGCCACTGCCCACCATTTTTAGTGAAGACAATACTAGGCACTTTTCGGCCTTGGCGCTCTTTGGTGAGATTCGCGATTATCTTTTTCATATAGGCTAACGAGAATTCCTGGTAGCAAGAAGGCGTTAAAATACCGCCCCAGGTATCAAATATTTGTACCACCTGCGCGCCAGCATCAATTTGGGCATTCAGGTAGTCGGTGACAGCATCTGCCAGCTTATTCAATAGCAAATGCATTGCTTCAGGATTGTCATACATAAACTGCTTGGCGTGGCGGAAATCTTTGCTACCGCCCCCCTCGATCATGTAAGTCGCTAGCGTCCAGGGACTGCCTGAGAAACCGATAAGTGGAACGGATCCGTTTAGCTCTTTGCGAATAACACTGACAGCGTTCATGACGTACTCAAGCTCAGAGGCAATGTTCACCTCGGGGAGATTCTCAACATCAGCGGCTGTGCGGATTACTTTCCGAAATTTTGGCCCCTCGCCTTCTTCAAAATATAAACCCTGACCCAACGCATCGGGAATTGTCAGGATATCTGAAAACAGGATAGCGGCGTCAAAATCGTAACGCCGTAATGGCTGCATGGTTACTTCGCAGGCCAACTCTGCATTTTTACAAAGATCGAGAAAGCTGCCAGCCTGTTTTCTTGTAGCGCGATATTCAGGCAGGTAGCGTCCAGCCTGGCGCATCATCCATACCGGTGTTACATCAACGGGTTCGCGCATAAGCGCCTTTAGGAAACGATCATTTTTCAAGCTCACTCAGATTCATCCTTTGTTTCGGTCGGCCACCGCTTAAGTGACTAGAATATGTGCAAGTAATTTTACACGAGCAGCCCTTAAGCTCAAAGGCTCAGGCACCAACTTAGGCAGATCTTAGGAACTTTTTGAGGCGCTATTGCAATTTTTGGATGTCAGACTGGATACCGGCAAGACTGCGAACCCAAGGGCCCGAAGCCTTAGCAGAATCGGGCAGTGCCACAACAAACGCGGCGGCTGATGCCCTATCAGGAAAATTTCCGGCAACCACAACATACCAAGGCTTGCCATTGAGGCGTGTCTCAAAATACCCCGCAGTAACGGACAGTTGCGCCGCCTTTACGAAGGCTTGAATGTTTGCCTCAGAAGAAGCTCCAACAATCTGCGCGGTGTAACTAGCGGACGGATAAGACAGGAGTTTTCGCTCGAAACTGCTCAACTCACTCGCATTCGAATCGACAGTAATTGGCTCCGGGATTCTGACTGCAGTGCCGTTGACCTCGCTGCCGGCAGGGCTCGGCGCAGCGACTACAGGGGCTAGTGAAGAGGCTATAGCCGTAGGCACTGAAACAGGCTCCAAGAAAGGCTCAGTCGCAGCTAAAACAAGCGCACTAACGGGCTCTACTTCAACGGTTCTGACAATAGCCCCTGTGGATGCAGTACTTTGCTCATCGTCAATCTCACTGCCACCCTCAGCCTCATTGCTGGCCGCTGATTCAGCCTCAGTGACATCCTGGCTTACGTTGGAGGATCGCGGACGCTGGGCAATTACCGACAATGAAACATTTTCAGAAATAGCCCCAGGCGCTAGTGCCGATGTGGAGGACTGCGAGAAGCTAACAGCAGGAAGCGAGCCGGAAACCGGAACAGAGATCCGCGCAACGTCGTTTTCGACCCCTTGATTCGGGCGAAACATCGCAACCGCTGCAACAAACACCACAAGCAAAATAGCGGCTGCAACGAAGTATCGCGCCGCAGATGATGCTTCATCTAAAGTCGAGTCCGGAACTTCAACCTCTCGTGCTGCCGAAAACTCCTCAAGCTCTTCTTCCATGAACTCATTTTCCTCTATAGCCACCTCGGCACTGAATTGCCTTTCCAATGCCCCTAGTTCAACCCCCGCAGCCTCTAAATCCGCTGCAAATTTTTTATCCAGCGCATCACTTACCAATGCGTTTATTGCTCCGGGCATACCGTTAGATGAATTATGAATGGCCCCCAAAATGCTGCCCGCCAGAGGCATGTCCTGAGTATAGCCAGCACCGTCCAACTTAAATCGCACATAATCGATGGTTGCTTCACTGCCAAAACCGTCTAATTCAAATTCTGCAAGAATAGCAATCTGATCTTGCTCTAACGTGTTTTCAAGCACGTTTCCCAGCTGACTTTCACCGAACAAAATGACATGCACACTTTCCGCCGCGGCAGCCTTCTTCAACGCTACAAGCTCTTTCAATACTTCGCTACTAAGTTCGTGGGCGTCATCAACCTGAATTAGCAGCGACCTTGCATCCATTTGCAATTGGCCAGCTAAACGAGCCACCGCATGCGCTCTATCCTCAATACCTTCAAACTCTCCAGGTAACTGCAGCGCCCCTACCAACTGATCCATAAACCGATCAGGGCTCATAAACAATGTAGCAACAATATCAACGACAACAGCTTCTTCACCAAAACTTCGAGTAATGGCGGCTAGCAAGCTCGTTTTTCCGCTGCCCAAGCACCCCGAGACCGAAATCAAGGACTCACTGTACATAGCCCGCTCGACAATCTGATCGCGGACTTGGCTGCGATTGCCGCCTTCGAAAAACTCATCGCTATTAGCGCTCGCCTTAAAAGGGTCGAAGCTAAGCTTTAATTGTTGGACGTAAGATTTCATCACTTATCTACACAGATTCTGGCCAGCGGTTAATGTTTGTTTGAGCAGCTTAATATCAACATCGGCTTCTATATAGGCTTGGCCAATGGCCTTGAGAAGAATAAACCGAACCTTCCCCAGCTCCGCCTTTTTATCCGAAGCCATTAAATCGATAAACTGCTCTACCGTTATATCGGCAGGAGGGACGACCTGCATACTAAATTTTTCCTCTAACGTAAGGCGAATAGTTAAGGCATCAGCGGCGCTGAGCAATCCCATCCGCTTCGAAAGGTCTGCCGCCATCACCATGCCCACAGCCACGGCTTCACCATGCAAAAGTACGCCGTAGCCACTTGCTGTCTCTATGGCATGACCAAAAGTATGCCCTAAATTGAGCAGCGCCCTTACACCGCCCTCTCTTTCGTCAGCCGCTACTATTTCAGCCTTTGCTTCACAGGAAATCTTTATCGCTTGCGCTATTAGCTCAGAGTCCAAAGTCAAAAGACCCTCGCTATTATCTGCCAGCCATTGAAAAAAGTCGGGCCGATTGATCAAGCCGTATTTTATCACTTCAGCCAAACCAGCTTTAACTTCTCTGATTGGCAAGGTTTTGAGAAAATTAGTACAGACAACAACACATTGGGGCTGATAGAAAGCGCCGATCATATTCTTACCCGCAGGATGATTAACCCCGGTTTTACCGCCCACTGACGAGTCAACTTGAGCCAGCAAGGTCGTTGGCACTTGGACGAAATTCACCCCACGCTGATACGTAGCGGCTGCAAACCCGGTAATATCACCGACCACACCGCCGCCAAGGGCGAGCAGCGTTGTTTTTCGATCACACTTGGCAGCCATTAGCTGATCATAGATATGACTAATTGCATCGAGGTTTTTGTACTGCTCCCCATCAGGCAAAACAATTTCCAATACCTCTCGACCGTGCAGCAACGATCTGATTTGATCCAAATACAGCTGCGCTATGGCGTCATTGGTAATCACCACAACTTTGCCAACACCTAAGTAGCTAGAAATTTTTATCGACTGTGACATCAGCGTATCCACTATCATTATCGGATAACTTCTATCTGCTAATTCTACTGTTATGGTTTCCATTGCTTGTTCCATCAATTATTCGGACTCACCGTCAACGTTCGGGTTATTCAGTTGGAAAAGGATTTCAGTACTCACCGCTTTCGGACTGCGGCGATTAGTATCAATTATCAGATCAGCAGCCTCTCTGTAAAGAGGGTCTCTCACCTGCATCAGCTCCTTAATTCTTTTTTCTGGGTCTGGGGTTTGTAATAAAGGCCTGTTTTTATCTCGGCTCGTTCTTTCAAATTGCTGTTTAATTGACGCGCGCAGATATACAACAGTGCCTCTGGCAGATAACCACCGACGATTTTCAGGCGATAAAATGGCTCCACCACCGGTCGCTAAGACTATTCTTTTTCTCTGAGTCAGGATCTCGATCATCTTTGATTCCCGTATTCGAAACCCTGCCTCACCTTCAACATCGAAAATCCATGGAATATCGGCACCGGTGGAGGCTTCGATCTCTCTGTCGGAATCGAAAAAATCCATCCCCAGCTCTTCGCTCAATACTCGGCCTATGGTGGTTTTTCCAACCCCCATAGGACCAATTAAAAAAATATTATGTAACGGCTTCATCAAGTAATAAAATCCCTGAATTTTAGTGAGGCTATTTGCGCATGACTTACGAATAACGCGCACGGTCAGTGGTGCCTTTGTTATATTCTAACAGACACTAATTTCCCGGTCTCATAACGAAAACGGGCGGAGTTGATAATCAGCTCCGCCCGCTTACAGACATCGATACAGTAGTGGTGGAATTATCTAATACTGATATCGGCAATAATCTTAGGAGTTATAAAAATCAATAACTCAGTTCGACGACTGGCACGCTCAGTTCGTTTGAACGCCCTACCAATATAGGGGAGGTCGCCAAGAAAAGGGGTCTTTGTTTCCGTCACTGTGTTTTCTTCTCTAAACACACCACCCAGTACAATAGTTTCTCCATTGTTAACCAAAGCACTTGTTTGCACTTGATTGGTGTTAATCGCAGGTACCGCACCAGAGCCCGCCGCGACCGAGTCTTGCCGGATATCCAACTGCATATTTATACGACCATCTGGTGTAATTTGAGGAGTGACTTCCAGAGACAGCACGGCGTCTTCAAATTCGGTTATTGAACCACCGGCGGTGCCGCCAGCTTGGGATTGAAATGGAATTCGTACACCTGACTGGATAAGCGCTGTCACCTTATCTTGTGTGGTAACTTTTGGCCGAGCAATTACCTCTCCATTACCACTGCTTTCCAATGCTGACAGCTCTAATTCGATCAAACCATTTGCGCCAGTGAAGCCGATTGAGAAAGAAGACGCGGCAAGGTCATCCACCCCCAAATCAACAGCAAGGGCGTCTGGAAAACTAATTTCGCCTACAGGAATAGGCACAGCGGCTATCGCCTGTGCGATAAGTGTGCTTATTAGACTAGGGTCTGTACCTGCTTGAAGTGCCGCTGTTCTGGCAGCATCACCGGCGGAAAGTGCCTGTTGAATAGCTACCTGACGAGCGTTTTCATTGTTGAGCACTTCTCCAGTTGTTGCCTGAGAACCACCGTAGCGAATATTGTCACCAGTTGGCGCACTTCCGGCTCCGCCCCATCTAATACCAAGGTCTCTGCCAAAATCTGTAGAAACGTTCACGATCCTAGCCTCTATAAGCACCTGACGAACGGCAACATCTAAACGCGCCAGCATCGCTCTGACTTCTTGAAGTTTTTCTTCTATATCTCTGACAATAATAATATTGGTTCGGGGGTCCACTGACGCGGTGCCTCTGGCTGAAAGAATACCCCCACCGCCGGCCGCAGCGCCGCCTGGCAAGCCTCCGGCATCCGCGCCAGCTCCAGCTCCACCGCCAACACCGGTGAGAAGCAGTAAAATTTCCTGCGCGTCGGCATAATTAACTTGCACAAACTCTGTGAACATTGGAGCCAAGGCCTGTGCTTGTTGTGACGCCTCAAGTTCCAGCTGATCCTGCGCTGCGATTTCATCTGCCGGCGCCACATACAACACGTTACCTTCCAACCGACTGCCAAGGTTTCTAGACCTAAGCACCAGTTCTAACGCTTGATCCCAAGGCACGTTTTCCATCTGAATAGTTATGTTCCCGGAAACCGCATCACTGGCTATAAAGTTAAACTCATAGTAGTCCGCGAGAATCTGCAAGACTGAGCGCACCGGAATATCTTGAAAAGAAAGCCCCCCAACTTCGCCTGTATAGCCGGCTGTATCTGAATTCCCAGAGACATTGATTGCCGGCGGCCGCACGCTCACGGTATAAACATTGCCGCTTTGAAAGGCAACGTATTCGTAGGTGCCTTCTATATCAATCACAACCGTTGCGCGACCTGTTTGCCCTAGCACATCGACTGTGCTGACATTGGTGGCAAAATCGCTTACATCAAAACGACGATTTAAATCTTCTGGGACTTCGGTATCAGCGAATTCAACATAAACTCTAGCGCCAACCTGCTCAACACTGCCAATCACTTGATCACTTGACAGTTCAATAACAACTTGGCCTTCATTTTCTTCGCCGCGTCTGAAGTTTACGTCAACAATTTCATTTTGACGGCTGCCGGCAATTCCGGTAAACACCTGACCAGCCGCAGCTACGCCGCCGCCGCTTCTGCTGTCATTGCCAACCTGAATTGTCAGCACGTTGCCCGTTAAATTTGACTCATAATTAACCAATTGGTCCAGATTTACGACCAGCCGCGTTTTGCTGCCATCGTCCAATACCATGACACTTTGAGCGTTATTTGAATCAATATTAAATCTTTGCTGAGCTAAACCGCTAGCAACACCGCTAAGATCAAGAGAGATACGAGCAGGATTATCAAGAACAAAACTTGATGGCTCAGGCGGTACTGAGTCGAACGTTAACTGAATTTCAATACTGTCGCCGGGCAAGTTAGCGAAACCAATACTGTCTAATGTTATCGACTGCTGGGCATAGCTGTTAAATGACACGCCAAACATCAGCGCAATAAGCGTGACCCACTTAAACACCATGGCTGCGCAACTCATTGTTAGCTTTTTCATTTTTTTTTCAATCATTTTTAACATACCCATTGCCTTAACTCACTCAAGCTATTGTAGAGTCAGCGTTTGTGGTCTCTCTACCCAACCGTCACTACCGCTTGGTACTAGTTCTCTAATACTCATTTGAGTTTCACTAATAGCCTGAACTCGGCCATAGTTACGACCCAGATAACTTCCTACCCCGACCCGATGCACTTCACCGAAGCCGTCTTCAATAAGTGCTTCGTAAGTTCCTTGCCTAAACAGCATCCCCACCATATTTAATTCGCTTAGCGACTGGCTTTCCAATAGTTCTTGCTGTCGATCAAAATCTGGCTGAACGTCTAAAGCAGGCTCCTGAGATTCATCTCTATTTATAATCAGCGGCATGTCAAATGGGCTGCGCTGAGAGGCTGCGCTGTAAATAAACCCCTCATAAGGAACGAAGACCGGAACCGGCTCAACCTGTGCTGTCGGCCTCTCCTTCACGCTAGTTACGAAGCCTTGTAGATCTGAAAAGTTGTCATTGCTCCCGCAGGCAGCAAGCAATGTTGACAGAAAAGTAATCTGTAAAGCTCTACGTTGTTGGATAGATGAAATCATTACAGCTCGGCGTCCACGTCCTTATATCTATAAGTTTTTGCAACAATATTCATATTTAAATAGGTATCGCTTCTGGACTGAATCGTAAAATCATGAAGCGTAACGATTCTGTCGAGACTGGCCAGGCCGCTTACGAAAGTACCAAAATCGTGATAGTCACCAACCACATCAATATCGATTGGGAGTTCAATATAAAATTCTCGAACGGTTTCTGCCGCGAGAGCTATATTTGAAATCTCGAGGCCGCTGCCCTTGCCTGTGTCAGTTACATCGTCCACTAGCCCCGGCACCTCTGTTGCCGATGGTAACTGCCTTAGCAACTCGGTGAAAGACTCTTCCATCTCAAGAGTTTGAGCGCGATATTCTTCTAAATTAGAAGCAAGAAAAGCCTTCGCTTCAAACTCTGCTCGGATAGTAATTTCTGCAGCAGCTGACGTTGCCAGCGCAGACTGGAGGTTTTGAACGTGAAAAAAGTATCCAGCTGTCAAACATCCAGAAAATATCACAAGCACGATAATTGCTTTAACCGGTGACGGCCAAACACCCATGGTGTCCAGATCTTGTAGATCGGTCCAATCGAATTTTTGTAGATCGGTAACTAAATTATTAAAAAAAGACATAGGCGCCCTTAAACCTCTTCCTGCTGGTCAGGCAGGTCTAATGTCACAGTCAATGAAAATGTAAATGCTTCTGTCAAAGAATTAGCGGCGCCACTCGCCGCGGTGATATCACTTAAATCTGGATCTCGAAACCAATCCGAGGCCTCCAAATTACGCAATAATTCAGTAATCCGCGAATTGGACTCAGCAACACCGTCGATAGCAATTCTTTCACCCACCCGCTCGAGTGTTTTATAATAAATACCATCTGGCAGAGTCTTAACTAACTCATCAAACATCCTAACGATTAATGGACGAGTACCCTGTAAATCGGTAATCACGTTCATACGCGCACGAATGTCTTCTTTTTGTTGGCGCAGCTCTGTGATTTCTGCCACTCGCTCATCAAGTATATTGATTTCTGTCCGGACAAAGTTATTGCGTGCCGATTGCGTGTTTATTTCGCCAACAAAATATCGATCCACTAATAACACCAAACCACCAGCGATGATCACAATACCCGCCAGGATATTGATAAATTCTCGTTTACGCTCTTCCCTTAGCCGCTCGCGCCAGGGTAGCAGGTTAATTTGCGCCACTAGTATTCACCTCGCATGGCAAGCCCGCAGGCAATTAATAGCGAAGGGGCATCGTTTTTCAGCATAGTTTTGTTAACTTTCGAACCAATAACCAAATCTTCAAACGGATTAGCTACACGGGCCGGAGTAGACAGACTTTCTTGCACTAGATCACTCAATCCTTCTATGGCGGCAACGCCGCCGGCCAAGAGAATATGATCAACTTCATTATAGTGGCTTGATGAGAAAAAGAATTGCAAAGTCTGACTTATTTGCTGCACTACCGCGTCTTTGAAAGGCGCCAGTATCTCATGCTCATACTCTTCAGGCAGCCCACCGCGCTTCATAGCAGCTTCTGCCTCGGCTGCACTCAACCCAAATCGGCG
>JBLHTH010000031.1:0-27830 GCA_047627195.1 Pseudohongiellaceae bacterium
GCACTAACTGCTCAACATTGTAAACATTTATTGCCTTAGTTCGCCCGTCTGCCATTCGTGCGGCCTTACGAGACACAGGTTTGCTTCCCGCCATGACCGCTATACGTTTAAAAGCTGGCTCCGACAGAATGACTAAGCCAGAGCCGGTATCTACCAAAAAATCTGTACTTTCCTCATTGCCGAACCGGCCTTTGACGTAAAAATTGCCTGAGTCGGCTTGAGACATCGCTATTTTAAAATCGAAGTCTGCAGCTTGAGTAGCCGCTGGTGTGGCAAGCAATAATAGCGATACTAAGACAGCACCGATCTGACTTTTCAGGGCATCTGCAAAGTCAAAATACTGAGAGGCTAGGTTTGGCATGACAAGATGTTCCGATAGATGCATACCAGTGATTTGCAATTACCGCGCCACACTTGTGCATTTCGCATATTTCGGCTTTTTCGGCCTCTACTGTCGGTAATACCGCATTATAATGGTGCATGTAAGGCCCTATAATGGTGCTTTAGAAAAGTGGTCAACGTAGGTAACAGAGGTAATAAGATGAGAATACTAAGTATTGTTATTGGTTGTTTTGTCGCTTTAGTTGCTGGAGCAACGTTTGCTGACGCCCCTTGCAAAACGGACTGTGTCACTAAAATCACTACTGACTTCAGTGGCCGCCCACCGTTTAAGCGCACCATTGAAGTCTTGTCAGCGGTCGAAGTGGCCCAGCTAGAAATACAGAAAGCTGACTCTGCACAAGCAATTAAAGGCGAATGGATCGACGTAACCACAGTTGATTACAGTGGTCGTCCACCGTTTAAGAGGCGTACAGAGTCTTTGTTTGTTGCTGACGTAGCGCAAGCTGAGCTAATTGAGGAAGAGCCGAAGTCTAAAAATCGTCGCCGCGCGCCGACTGGCAACTCCGCTCAAAAACGTCATTAAGCATTGAACCCTAATACTTAAGCAAGGCACATAATATTAATGCGCCTTGCTCTTTTTAACCTCCTGCTTACAAACATACCTAAATTGAAAATCAGTCCTATCATTGCTTAGCTCAACCCTTCTTAGAATACGTTTTCGCATTTTGCGAGCCCATAAATCAGTACTAGGTATTATTAAGTACTGTAACCGAAGCTATATTCACAGCCAAAATGACAATTTTTGAAATCTGATATACTGAAAAAGTGGATACTAATATTTATGTAAAGGTAATTATTCTAGGGATTGTTGCTGGAGTGCTTTTCGCTATTTTAAGCGGATTATTTTCATACCTATCTCGTTTTAAATCGGTTCGCTCTTATATGGGGCGACGCCAACACTATAAACTTTGGGTGAAAGCTTTGGGCGGAAAACTCAAGAAAAAGCGAAAAAAACAACGCTAACGAATACCAACTGTTGGCACTAAACCCACCCATAATCAAAATTCAGGTAAAAAAAAGCCCGGCTATGCCGGGCTTTTTTAAACAGCGAGTTTAGTCTTCGCCGCCTTGCTCGGTGTACTTCCAGTTAACAGCACCGAAAAACATTTCGTCCCAGCTTTGCTGGCCCCATGGAACTTCACGGTCTGGATCTGGATTCGCTGGATTTTGGCTGGAGTTGTCGAACGCACCAACCGCGCGAATCTTAGTCCCAGCTGGGACAAATCTTGGCTCTGCCAGTGTATAAGCACGCTGCCAAGCGTAATCGTACTGAGCGATGTTGATCAATTCTTCGCTAGAACCATCTGGGAAGTCTGCGTAGAAACGCATGTACTTGCCGCGGAAATGCATGTGTGGTGTAAAGCTCATGATGTTGGCGTCTTTGCCAATAGTAATAGACGCTTGCTGCTCGAAGTCTGGATCATTAGGCGGGATCGACGTCCAGTTCGGTGGAAAGATACAGGCACATGCGCCAGACATACGCTCTTCTGGTACTTCACCCTCTGGGTAGAACCATAGACCAATTTTACTATCGTCAATAGTCTCTCGACCGGTAGTTGTGTAATGCAGGTTCAAATTTAGAACAGAACCGGCTTTCAGCAATCCACCGGTGTTATCAGGATTCCACACTGGGTCAGCACCTGGAATATAAGGAGTAATACTTGCCTTATCCGGATTGCCACTACCTAAGAAACCGCCTCGGCCTGTGTCATCAGGAAAATCTAATCGGTTGATCGTATGGTGAAGTACAGTTGGGTCGCCTGCCAAATACTGGCTGCCTCGTAACCAACGGTCCTCATCAATTTCGATCTTGATAGCTATATCTCTGTAATCTAATACACCTGTCGCTGGCACTTGCTGAGCTGGAACGTCAATGATGTAGTCTGGCTCGCCGAATGCCCATTTAGATTCAGGCCAAGTAAGCTGTGCTAGTGGATCTTCGTCACCGTCTTTAGGTGCACCGGCTTCGGCCCAGGTAATCACATTGCGGATTTCTTGATCTTCTAAGACCATGCCGTTCAAAAATTCACCGACGTGGCCGTCAATCTGACCAGGGGGCATACGCTTAGTCATTAATACTTCGCGAATCATTGGCGACCAACCTTGAACCATTGCATGGCTATCCATAGCAAATGGGGCAATTCCACCTTCACGGTGACAGCTTGAGCAGTTTTCAGCTAAAACAGGCGCGATGTCCCGAACGTAGGAGATCGAATCACTATTTGCATAAGTAACGGCCTCACCTGTCGCTGTAACCATCGCTGTGCTAACCGCCTTTCCTGCTACAATTTCAGCAAGAGCGGCTTGGGCACCGGCAACTGAACCTTTATATTCAACAGTAAACTTGCTCGGGTTGAAAACAACCACTTCGCCAGTTTGAGCAATACCCAATGCCTCTGATATAAGCCGCGCATCATCCATCAATACGGGGATTTCAATTCCGTATTCAACCAACATGGCCTTTACTTCAGCGCGGTTGTTCTTGCCCATGGGATTGATCATGAAGAATTCGACACCCTTGGCATCATATTCTGCTTTTAAAGCAGCGAAAGCTGGAACTGCAGCTTCGGTAGCGGCGCTGCCATTGGCTTGCACCAGCAGTGCGACAGCTTTGTGATCATCAAGCCAGCTCATGCTGTGGTTATAGCCGTCTTGGTCTAGCAAAGAAAAATCGCCTACTCTGTCTGCAGCACCGCTAATAGCGGGTGCCAAAGCCAGAGAGAATGCGGCGGTTTTCAACAAAGTCATTGTTTTCACTGTAATCTCCTGGAAATTATCGCTGTGACTGTTTTTTATTGCTTCGCTTACCCGACCGAACCTAAATTCTTAGCTAGATACTACGAAATTGCACTCTGAAAGCCCCGCGGATTAAGGTTTTCAAAAAAAACTCTAGCGGGTTGATTAAAAATTAATCAAGCGCTGCCTCAACTAAGCTACTCTAAAGTTTACCAAGCTTTTGGTCAAATAATGGACCTTCGCTTGGTCGCTTTTATAGTTCTCTCAGACTGCCAGACACCACGTTTAAACCTTATGATATATAAGATGTTAATCGTCATAATCAACATTTTGCAAAAGAGACAGTAACTTAGGATAGAGCGCCGGGTTAGCAACCAAAATGTCATCAGCGTAAAACTGCGGGTCGACACCCTCTGGAACCTCGCTGAAATGCCCCCACTGCGCACCCGCCTCCTTAGCCACGAGCTGTGCGGCAGCAAAGTCCCAGATACTTAGACTTTCGTAATAACCATCTAGTCTGCCAGTTGCTAACCAGCAAATATCAAGCGCTGCGGACCCCAGACGGCGAATATCGGCGCATTCTCTCAGCATTGCCGATACTCGCTTCAAAATCGGCTCAATAGTGGCTTTATCATAGGGAAACCCTGTAGCAATAATACTGCGGCGTAGATCGCTTTCACTGGCAACTGAAATAGCTTTACCGTTAAGAAACGCGCCACCGCCAAGCTGCGCTGAAAACATCTCATCCGTGAAAGGGTTGAACACCACGCCATGCTGAATACTTCCAGCGTCAACGTAGGCAATTGATACAGCGGATTGAATATGACCGTGGGCATAATTTACCGTCCCATCAATCGGGTCGATAATCCATAATGGCGCATCAAGATCAGCGATCGAAATAGCCTCAGGAGAAGACTCCTCGGACAGGACATGATGGCTTGGATAGCTTGCCTTTATACTCTCTATAATCAGCTTGTCAGCTAACAAATCAGCATTAGTTACCAACTCCTGACCATTTTTATATTGATGAGTAAGCTCAGCATTGTTTCGTTGATCCACTATTAACTCACCTGCCTCGCGGGCAAGCTCTAAGGTGAACTCAAAAACTGTCATAGGATTTCCCCATTGGGATTGTTAAGGCTGATAAACAGACTGATGAAAAGGCGATTGGAAAGGTAAATGGCAAGAGTGAGACCCTACCCACTGATCTGTAATAATGGAAACTAAAAATAACTTTAGTATACCCGCCGAACGTGACAGCATAATAGGCGATTAAACATACGTATTCCAATCTAGCCAAGACAGTTTTGAGACTAATCTGCAAGTGACACAACCATGACGGCTTTAAACACTGCGCTGATGTATTGTATTTGCGCGAGTATTGCCACGGCAGTTAATTTACTCACCCAAGAGGCTACAATCTCTTTTGTTAACGTGTCCTATAGCTTAGAAATGGCAATAGTCGCCGGCACTGCCACTGGCTTAATCAGCAAATACTTTTTGGACAAGCGCTTTGTTTTTAAAAATGAGTCCACAACAGCTCGCAACTCATTAGCGAAATTTGGCGCCTACAGCCTAACGGGCGTGTTCACAACATTGCTATTCTGGGGATTCGAATTCAGCTTTGACAATTATTTTGGGACCAAATTCGCTCGCTATAGCGGAGCCGTCATCGGACTCACGATCGGATATGGTATAAAATATCGTCTCGATAAACGCTTCGTTTTTAATTCTTAAGGGTAAAAATGATCCTTGACAGCTGGGGACGCTATCCACAAACCATAGCAACAGTGCTGGAGCCACTTGATGGCCCTGCACTTGAGCGCCTGCTTCAAGCCCATGCGAATGAAGGTGAGATGATCGCTCGTGGCGCTGGCCGAAGTTATGGCGATAGCGCCCTGGCGGAGCGTGTGATGAGCAGCCGTTTTCTAGATAGCTTTCTTTCGCTGGACTGCGAAAATGGCATTGTACATTGCGGTGCGGGAGTCAATCTCAGCACTCTTCTTAAGGTCGTCATTCCAAATAAATTGTTTGTACCGGTGCTGCCAGGCAGCAAGTTTGTCACAGTCGGTGGCGCCATAGCAGCGGACGTTCATGGAAAAAACCATCATCTCGACGGCTCTTTTTGTGACCATGTTGTTGGCTTCAATTTACTGCTCGCATCAGGAGAGTGCGTCTACTGCGGCGAGACAGAGAACACAGAGCTTTTTTATGCCAGCTGCGGCGGCATGGGATTAACAGGAATCATACTCGACGCAAAATTAAAATTGAAAGATGTTCCCAGTGTTTTTATCAACAGACAATCCATTGTTAGCGAAAACCTAGCATCTACTTTTCAAATACTCGAAGAAAATCATGCCAGCACTTATTCTGTCGCATGGTTAGATTGTTTAGCTCGCGGTAAGTCACTTGGCCGGTCACTTATTTTTCTTGGTGAACACGCCAACAACAATAAGTTTGAAACAAAACCTAGAAGGGGGATCAATGTCCCCATAACAACCCCTAGTTTTCTCCTCAATAAATATTCGATGAGCCTATTTAACAGCTGCTATTTTAATTTGAAAAAGCTACTGCCCAAATCAGACACCGTAAACTATGATTCCTATTTTTTTCCACTAGACAACATCGATAATTGGAATAGGCTCTATGGCCGCAATGGGTTTTTGCAATACCAGTTTGTGGTGCCGGCAGAGACCGCTTTGGCGTCGATCACACAAGTATTAGAGAGAGTATCCGCTGCTGGCAAGGGATCTTTCCTATCGGTACTGAAAAAATTTGGTAAAGCCAACAAAAACTGGCTTTCATTTCCATTAGAGGGGTACACCCTTACATTAGATTTTAAAAGAGAAAAATCCTTGTTTCCTCTATTGGATGAACTAGACCAAATTGTGCTTGAGCATGGTGGTCGACTGTATCTCGCCAAGGATGCAAGAATGGCCGAAAGTACTTTTAAGCAAAGCTATCCTAATTGGGAAAAATTCCTGACGCTTAAGGAATCCATCGACCCTGACAACCTTTTTGGCTCGCTGCAATCTAATAGAGTGGGATTGAGTATTGGAAAGATTAAAAATGACAACAAGGACTCAAAGCGAGCATGAAGATTCTAGTTATCGGTGCCACTTCAGCAATAGCCAAAGCCACCGCCAGACTCTATGCAGAAGCTGGTGCAGAACTTTTTTTGATTGCAAGAAATGAACAACGTCTAAGCGAGCTTGCCAATGATCTTGATGTTCGTGGCGCCAAGATCAGCGGTCACCTTGCCCTAGATCTCAGCAAAACAGCTGGCCATAAAAAAGCGCTTGAAATTGCATTGCAGTCTCTTGATAAAATAGATCTCGCGCTAATCTGTCATGGCGATTTACCGGATCAAACAGCATGTGAAACGAGTTTTAAATTAACTCAAAAAGCTATTAACGTTAACGGACTCAGCACTATTTCATTGCTGACAATCTTGGCTGGCACCTTCAAGTCACAGGGCTCTGGTAGTATCGCTGTGATCACCTCTGTCGCAGGCGACAGGGGCAGGCAGCCAAACTTTGTTTACGGCGCATCAAAAGCACTGGTGTCTACATACCTGCAAGGACTGCGAGGAGCTCTACTGCCCCATGGAATTCACGTGCTCGACATAAAACCTGGCCTAGTCGACTCGCCAATGACCGCAGAGTTTGAAAAAGGCCCGCTATGGTCGTCGCCAGAGCTAGTTGCAGCAAGCATAGTAAAAGGCATTCGTAAAAAACGCCTGGTCATCTACACCCCGGGCTATTGGCGGTTGATTATGATGGTAGTGGTCTCGATACCCGAATTTATTTTTCAGCGTTTGAAATTTTAAAACATGGCCATAGCTAATCATCAGTTGCCGTTGTTTGTAGATCTCGATGGCACACTCATTAAATCTGACTGGATGTTAGAGGCCATTCTAGTAATGGTGAGAGACAACCCTTTCTCCATTTTCAAAATACTAATTTGGCTAGCAAAAGGCCGCAGCGGTTTAAAACGAAATTTGGCCGAAGCGGTGACAATCGACATCGCTTTACTTCCGGTTAATCCTGAATTTTTGGACTTTTTAAAGAAAGAAAGACACAACCAAAGAGAACTGGTTCTAATTTCAGCATCCGACCAAAAGGCCGTCACTGCTGCGAGCGACCACTACGGCTTATTTGATGCGGCTATCGGTAGCGATGGTACGATCAATCTGAAATCTAAATCAAAGCTAACTCGAATTAAAGAATATGTTGAAGGCGGGCGTTTCTCCTATGCGGGCAATAGCGCAGCAGATTTGACCGTATGGCAGGCCGCTGATGAAATCGTTGTGGTAAATGCGGAAAGCTCTATTGCAGAGAAAGTAAAATCTTCAAACACCCAGCAGCGGCCTCTGCTCGAATTTGATACGCCGCCTTCTCTTCTTCCCCGCTTTTTTAAAGCCATGCGTCCCCACCAATGGCTAAAGAACTTTTTAATTTTCTTACCCCTTATTCTGTCACACCGACTCGGTGAAACTGATTTGCTTGTAGTTGTAGCGCTGGCATTTTTCAGTTTTAGTTTATGCGCATCAAGTGTCTATTTTGTTAACGACATGCTCGATATCGAAAGCGATCGCCAACATAACAGTAAATCCAAACGCCCCTTCGCCGCTGGCACCTTGCCACTAGCATACGGCGTGTTTGGCGCGCCCCTGCTATTGCTGCTATCACTGATATTTGCCAGCTTAGTAGGTACAGAATTTTTCGCTGTCCTCATTGGCTATTGGCTTATTACTTGTTTGTACAGCCTTTATTTAAAACGCTTGTATCTAATTGACGTGGCAACTCTATCACTGCTTTATACTCTTCGTATCATCGCGGGATCTGCAGCAATAGCGATCACCACCACGGATTGGTTAATCGCATTTTCTGGGTTTTTATTTTTAGGGCTGGCCTTGCTTAAACGTACAACCGAACTGCGTAATTTAATGATAGAAGGCCAAGTCAGCACCCAGGGGCGTGACTACAGCACCGACCGACTTCTAGTTGTAACTGTTTTAGGGGTGATGTCCAGCGCCGCTTCAATACTCGTGTTTATGGTTTACATCAACGCCGCTAACATAACTTTCCTTTACGATTCTCCCGAGCTTTTGTGGGCTATCTGCCCCCTACTGATCGCAATGCTGGCAAGAGTTTGGCTGAAAGCCTACGCCGGCACACTCGATGAAGACCCAGTCTTATTCGCAAGCCACGACCGCTTAAGCCAAATTATGCTGATACTAAGCGGCATCATCCTTTGGCTCGCTATTTAAAAAAGCTTAAGCACCTACTTAAATGCCAAAGTGCTGCGCATGAAAGCGAAGGTGCTCTTCAATGAAACTAGCGATAAAGAAATAGCTATGGTCATAGCCTTCTCGAAGTCTGTAGTCTAGCGGATATCCGCAGCTGCGCGCCGCCTCTATTAACAGCTCAGGTTTTAGCTCTTTATCTAAAAACTTATCTGTTGTGCCTTGGTCAATCAACATTGGCAGTTGCGCAGTCGCGTTTTTAAGCAATTCAACCGAATCATAATCTGCCCATAAAGATTTATCGTCGCCGAGGTAATGTGTAAATGCCTTTGTGCCCCAAGGACAATTCATTGGCGAGACTATCGGGGCAAAGGCCGAAACGGAGGTATATCTCTTGGGGTTTTTAATGGCGATAGAAAGTGCCCCGTGCCCCCCCATTGAATGGCCACAAAGTCCATGTCGATTGTCATCAACAGGGAAATGCGTGGCCACGATGTCTCGCAGCTCATGAACTATATAGTCATACATCTTATAGTTTGAATTCCAAGGAGTCTGTGAGGCATTAAGATAGAATCCAGCACCCAGGCCAAAATCATAGGCCTCCTCTGGATCGTCTGGCACAGACTCGCCTCGGGGACTGGTGTCGGGAGTAACAATCACTATTCCCAGCTCGCACGCTAACCTCTGAGCACCGGCTTTTTGAGCAAAGCTCTCGTCGTTGCCGGTCAGACCAGCCAAGAAAGTCAGCACTGGGAGCTTCGGATTCAAGTCACCACTAATGACATTGAGCTGTTTAGGCAAAAATATCGAAAAGTTCATCTGGCAGTCCAGCGTCGATGAGTGATGAGTAAAACGTTTCTGGACGCCACCAAAGCTTCTGTTACTCGATATTTCTTCCATATTGCTCACTGTTCCTTTAATTAATTGTTGCTGGGATGTCTTATGGCTCTTTTAGGGCTCACTTAGAGCAACACAAAAATCTATTGCTATCACTAAATGATGGGCGAGTTTAGCCGCCGAGCCACCACCAATAGAGCGGATTGCTTTTGCGCCGGTTGGTGGTAAAGTCGATTTAACAATAAAATCAAAGACACTGCACAGAGTTAACTATGATACGTCAAAATTTGCCCGCTAAAACCTCTAGAATGCTGATCGCCGCCGGTATTGCCCTCATTTTACCTGCTATCGGGCTTTCCCAATCTGCAGCACTTACTTCAAGCGTTTCAATGCAGGCATGCCACGCTTTGAGCGAGCTGCGAAACCTAACTATAATTTCTGCCTCTATTCGAGATAACGTTCAGGGCTCCGAGCCTTATTGCTATGTTCGCGGCATAATTTCACCCGCAATCCATTTTCACACCCAACTGCCATTGCCTGAAAACTGGAACGGCCGCTTTCTGCAATTGGGTGACGGCGGTAAAGACGGTGATTTGGATTTCGCAGATCACCGGGTTGCCGAAGGTTATGCAGTTGCCAATAGTAATACCGGTCATGACAGTGGTGTCGAACCTGGCGCGTCTTTTGGATTTAATAATCGTCAGGCCGAAATCGATTTTGGTTACCGCGCTGTTCATCTCACCGTGATGGCAGGCAAGACTCTTGTTCAGGCCTATTATGGATCCCGCCCGGACTACTCCTATTTCGAAGGTTGCTCGCAAGGCGGCCGCCAAGGCTTAATGGAAGCCCAACGCTACCCAGATGACTTCGATGGCATCGTGGCTGGGGCACCTGCTTTTGCTTATCAAGCACTTAACGCCGCAGGCACTTGGAATTTACAACGAATATTTCGCGACAACCTTAGCGGAAATCTAGCCGTGGACACCACCGGCGACGGCAACTTCGACAGCGTCCGTTTAATTGATATTCTTCATGAGCAGGTACTGAATAAATGTGATGCCCGCGACGGCATTAGTGATGGAGTGATCGATGACCCTTTTAGCTGCAACTTCAATCCGGCTTTAGATCTTGCAGATTTAATGTGTCCCGCCAACAACACCAGCGATCAGTGCTTCACCGGCGCTCAGTTACAGACAGTTCAGGACCTTTATAATGGCCCTCGCGACAACAACGGCGTGCAGATTTATCCAGGTAAGTTGTTTGGCTCTGAAAAACGCTGGACTGGCCTTTACATCCCCCACGCGGGCAATAACAACGGTCCGAGCAAGTTAATGGGCGTCGCCGGTGATCACATGAATTACTTGTTCTATGAGCAAGATCCAGGTGTCGCAGTTCCTGATGTGCGAGATATTAATTATCAGGCTAGAAAAGGTGGAGTAATGCCAGAGTTTCATTGGATTGATTACGACATCAATGATTTCACCTCAGGTAAGGGTGATTTTATGATGGCCATCACCGATGCTACCGACCCCGATCTTAGCCGATTTCTCAAAGACCGTAGGGGCAAACTTATTGTTTACCATGGTTTGGTCGACACGTTGATCGTAGCGTCAGACACCGTCGACTATTATCAAGAGATGCTGAACACCACTTTCTCTGGCAGCTTGGAAACGGCTAATCAAAGCTCTCGTTTATTCTTAGCCCCTGGCATGGCACATTGTGCAAATGGGTCTGGACCCAATAGCTGGGACAAATTAGCCCCTCTTGTTGATTGGGTAGAAAACGGCCAAGCCCCAGACTCAATCACCGCAACAAACAGCGGCGGTGACGCTGTTAACGAAAGGCCCCTCTGCGCTTACCCCGCGACGGCCGCGTACATAGGACCTAGCAACGGCGCTAATGATTCAACAAACTGGCGCGCTGAAAACTTCGAATGTCGCTAAAATTTTTAACCTAAAACTCCGACAATGAGTGACCTTTCCTGAGATGTTTTCACCTCAGTGGTCTGTAGCTCGTTGAGGTTTTACTA
Source organism: Pseudohongiellaceae bacterium (assembly GCA_047627195.1). Classification (GTDB taxonomy): domain Bacteria; phylum Pseudomonadota; class Gammaproteobacteria; order Pseudomonadales; family Pseudohongiellaceae; genus UBA9145. Next base: position 11,253 of record JBLHTH010000031.1, read on the forward strand.
AGATCCACACCCCAAACTGAGTCACAAGAACCCAGAGGTAACTATGGAATTTCCTAAAAAATTAACCCTTAGTCATTATGCGAAAAGCCACTTCTTCACCCCTCAATTAATGTTCATCGCTAGCCTTTTTATCATGCCGCCGGTCTCGGCGCAGAGCGAAGTCTTCAGAGCCCGACTTTCACCAATGCCAACAACCCCTCAAACCGTTAACGAAATTCTCGGAAAAGGTGAGGTGATTTTAACGTTAGCGGCCAATACCCTAACAATTACTGGCTCATTCGAAGGCATGAGTTCAACAGCAACCGCCGCTCATGTGCACAACGGGCCTCCCGCTCGACCTGGGCCGGTAATCCATACCCTAAATGCTACTGATGCTCCTACCGGGGAAATAACAGCCCAGCTGCAGCTAAGCGATGATGAAATAGCCGAGCTAAAAGCGAATAATTTTTATATCCAAATTCATAGCATCAACAACCCTCTCGGTGAACTGCGTGGTTGGGTTTTTTTACGCAGCCATTTCCAATAACAGCACTCCAATAAAAGCAACCGCTTAGTAAGACACACTGCAGTTTTTCTGATTAATTAAAAATAATAAGCACAATACTCACGAGAGGCAACATGATGAGATTCCCTAGTAGTTTGAAAAACATCAGCACCGGATTGCTAATACTTGTCGGCCTAGCCGCTTGCGGCGCCGAGAACTCGGTTGAGCTCACCGCTCAAAACCCAAATGTTAACGAGGATGCTAACGCCTCTTCAAGTGATGGTTTTGCCAGCCAGACAGTGGCAGGTGCCACCGCATTTGCCAGCAACTGCGCCGCCTGTCATGGCGCCAATCTAGAAGGCACTACTTTAGGCCCGCTTTTATCTGGCAGCAGTTTCTTGCAGCGCTGGGGCGCACAGAACCCGTCGTTATTACTCAACAACATTCAAGCCAACATGCCGCCTGGTGGCAATGAATCTCTAGCTGATGAGGATTATCTCAACATTACCGCTCACATTCTGTCTGTAAACGGCGTTGATGCAGTTGCCGAAGCACTAACCTCCACTACCAACTTTGTCATTGCCGACAATGTTTCCCGCATCGCCGCGCAAAGGCAGCGCACTGAACCAGAACCTCCACAAGGGCTTACTGTTGCTGGCAATGTTGACGACTTTGTTAAATTCGTACCCGTGACCGATGCGATGTTAGAAAACCCTGATCCCGGCGACTGGCCGATGATAAGAAGAAACTATCAGGCACATAGTTATAGCCCGCTAGACCAGATTAACGTCGGCAATGTTGGTGACCTGTCTCTTGAATGGGTTTGGAATATGCATGAGGGAGATTCAGAACCGTCTCCGCTGGTGTACAACGGTATCGTTTATTTAATTAACCCGGGCAATGTAATACAAGCTCTGGACGGCAAAACTGGAGAGCTGATTTGGGAGCATTGGAGCGGGCCTGCCAACCGTCAAGACATGCGCAATATAGCTATTTATGATGACAAAATTATCCAAGCTACTACAGATGCAAGACTGCTGGCACTTGATGCCCGCACGGGCAAGAAAGTTTGGGAAACGGTTGTTGCCGATTCAAGCAAGGGCTTTTCTAATTCCAGCGGCCCAATTGTTGCCGACGGCAAGGTTATCTTGGGATTAGCAGGCTGCGCCCGTTACATCCCGGAGGACTGTTATATTAGCGCGCACAATGCCAATACCGGCGAACTGGAATGGCGCTTTAATACCATTGCTAAAGCCGATGAACTCGGAGGAAACACCTGGGGCGAGCTTGAAAATGTTTTTCGTGCTGGGGGCGAGACTTGGATCACCGGCAGCTATGACCCGGAGCTAAAACTGACCTACTGGGGCACCGCTCAACAAAAACCTTGGGTGCCGGTTAGCCGTCACTTAACAATCCATGATGTTGGGTTGTTTACCAATTCCACCGTGGCAGTTAACACTGACACCGGCGAACTGGATTGGCATTTTCAACACGTACCGGCTGAAGCATTGGACTTGGATGAAGTGTTTGAGAGAGTCTTGGTTAATAGAGGCGATGAGAAACTGGTTTTTTCATTGGGAAAATACGGAATCCTATGGAAGAACGATCGCGTTTCTGGAGAATTCTTAGCTCACAAAGAAACAGTATTTCAAAATGCATTCACTAATATCAATGCTGAAACAGGTGAGGTGACCTACCGCGAAGACATCCAAAACGCCAAACTGAATGAGTGGACATCTTCATGCCCAAGCAGCACCGGCGGCAAAGACTGGCATTCGATGACCTACCATGAACCGACCGGCACTATGATTGCACCATTAAGCCAAACTTGTTTGGAAAATGCGGCTAGAGAAGTCTCTCTTGTCCAAGGTGGTGGCGGCCTAGCAGCCAGCCGTAAGTTTTTCGAGATGCCAGGAACTAACGGCAACTTAGGTAAAATTGGCGCCTATAATGTAGACACCATGGAGGAAATTTGGACCCATCAGCAGCGTGCGTCTTTTCATACAGGCACCATGTCTACCGCCGGCAATGTGGTTTTTGTTGGCGATCTCGATCGCCGCTTTAAAGCGTTGGACGTGACCAACGGCGAGGTGCTTTGGGAAACCCGCTTAGGCACCTCCGTGCAGGGGCATCCGGTATCATTTGCGATTGATGGCAAACAGTATATTGCGGTAACTTCAGCACTCGGTGGCACCAGCCCACGGACAGTGCCCGGTGTGATCGCTACGGAAATTAAGTACCCTCGCTGGGGTAATGCGATTTATGTCTTCAGCCTGCCTGACTAGGACCTGTCTAGCTGGACAGCCCGTTTTTTTCGGCCAAATTTTAAGGAACCATCATGGCAAGACGCTATGAGCAACTTTCAGAAGAACACCGCGACTTTGTTCTTCTGCAAAAGCTTTTCTTTGTTGGCACCGCAGCCAACGATGGATGCATAAATGTTTCTCCAAAAGGCTTCGATTCGCTTCGAATTATGTCACCCAACCGCATAGTCTGGCTAAACATTACCGGAAGCGGAAACGAGACTGCTGCCCACTTGGCACAAAACTCTCGCATGACCATCATGTTTTGCGCCTTCGATGGCAACCCAAAAATTCTCAGACTCTACGGTAACGCTACGGCAATTCATCCGCGAGATGACGCTTGGCCAGAGCTCGAAAAACTGTTTGAGCCACACCCCAGCGCGCGCCAATATGTCGACTTTGAATTTGATTTGGTACAAACCTCCTGTGGATTTGGCGTACCGTTTTTTGACTACAAAGAAGAAAGAGACAATTTCCCGAAATGGCTAGCGACAAAAGACAAAAGTGCAATAAAAAAATACTGGGCACTTAAAAACCAAGTTAGCATTGATGGATTGCCAACCCATATACTCGACGAAGAATGATTTTAGGAAATATTTATGTCTGACGAAGATCAAAAAACCGAGGATGAACAAAGCGATCGCCTCGAGAGCGACCAAATAGACGCAAAACCGCAAAGCGGTATAGGCAAAATCGAATGGTTAGATCTAACTGTGGACAATGCCACTCGCGTTAAAGATTTCTATACCAAAGTAGTCGGCTGGACGAGCGAAGGTGTATCCATGGGAAGCTATGATGATTTCAATATAAACCTTCCCGGCTCTAAAACCACAGTTGCAGGCATATGCCATGCCCGCGGCAGTAACGCTAACCTGCCAGCCCAATGGCTTGTCTATGTGCGCGTTGCTAATGTCGCACAAAGTGCCATTGCCTGCGAAGCTCGGGGGGGCAAAGTCATCGAAGGTCCTCGCCGAATGGGGAGCAGTAATTTTGTCGTTATTGAAGATCCTGAAGGTGCCGTCATGGCGTTAATTTCTGACTAGAGTGATTTTTCCATGGGATTAGTTGAAAAAATTTTTATTGTTAAACAGCGACGCGGTGAAATCACTGAACTGGCGTCTGCCCAATTGGAAGCTGGCAAAGGAATAGTGGGTGATCGCTATCACGCACAGGCCCAAAAGTTACTGAGTGAGGGGGAACTTGTTCCTGACAATCATATTAGCTTTATTGCAAAAGAAGAGTTGGAGGCCTTTCTGATCACCCATAATTCAGACCTAGAATTTAGTGACTTCCGGCGCAGCGTTGTAACCAGTGGGATTGATCTTAATGCTTTAGTGGGCAAACAATTCAAAGTGGGCGACTCTGTTTGTTTTGGCAGTGAGCTTTGCGAGCCTTGCGCTTACCTTGCTGCCACTGTCCATCGCGCGGTCCTGCCTGAGCTAGTTGGAAAAGGCGGATTGCGAGCGACAGTCTTACGTAGCGGAAGTATTTCTGCCGGCAGCCTGATTGAAGAATCATAGCTAGGTAAGAAGCTAGGTGAGAAGCTCTGGAAGCAACAGGCCAAAGATACGATAATCGACCCAAAATAACAGCACTAAAAACGAGAGCCCAAGGAAATACAGGTCAAAGCCATCATGTTGTTAAATTTCACACTAACCATCAAATCATTTGGCCTTGCCGGTCTATTTCTTTGCAGTTCGACATTGTTAGCTCAGGCTGATCCGTATATTTTCATTCTTGGCGTAGCGCAAGACGCAGGTTTCCCTCAAAGCAGCTGCTATGACGCCCATTGCATGCCCGGCTGGGAAGATAAAACCCGTAGACGAGGGGCCACGTCACTTGCTGTCATTGACCCGGCAGCTAAGTCCAAGATTTTGTTTGAAGCAACACCTCAACTCCCCTCTCAACTGTATGACCTTCACATTGAAGCACCGGACGGTGAGTATTCTTTAGACGGCGTGTTCCTAACTCATGCCCACATCGGCCATTATGCGGGGCTGATGTTCTTTGGGCATGAGGCCCAAGGCACGAGCAGTGTTCCGGTATTTGCAATGCCTAGAATGGCTGAATTCATCCGCAGCAATGGCCCCTGGAGTCAGCTCGTTGAACTCAGCAATATTGATCTAAAGGAGATTCAACATCAGCAAAAAAACCAATTTCCGAACCTGCTGGTAACGCCGTTTTTGGTTCCCCATCGCGATGAATTTTCTGAAACTGTCGGCTACCGCATTGAAGGGCCCAACAAGACGGCAATCTTTATCCCTGACATCAACAAATGGGAGGCGTGGGATCAAGACATTGCCGAGCTTATTCAAGCTGTTGATTATGCGTTGCTCGATGCAACATTTTACGCAGACGGGGAGTTAGGCAATCGAGATATGTCTCAGATTCCTCACCCTTTTGTTTCCCAAAGCATGGCAGCATTGGATCACTTGAAGCCAGAAGACAAAGATAAAGTGTGGTTCATCCACCTTAACCACACCAATCCTTTGCTCAATAGTCGTAGTCCGGAAAGTGAGTATGTTCGCTCTCAAGGTTACAACATTGCCACCGAAGGCGACCGCTTGCCTCTTTGAGTAAAGCGCTCCGGCATTGCCAGCAGACCCACAAAGATTTGCCAACAAAGAAGATGAAATTACTCCAAATGGCTGCGTAACATCCAAGCATTCTTCTCATGAATCGACTGGCGCTCAGTCGCGATTCCGGCAGTGGCTTCGTCGCCTACTGCGTTAGCTGCTCCCACCACTTCTAAAGCCAGCTTAGCGATTATCTCCTGATCTTTAGTTAAATCTTTGAGCATGTCAGTTGCTGTAGGTTCGCCCTTGCTCTCCTCGATCAGTGACAGTTTCGCAAACTCAGAATAGCTGCCCGGAGCTTTTGCGCCCAGAGCACGAATCCGTTCAGCGATTTCATCTACTGCCAGTGCGAGTTCTGTGTAATGTGTTTCGAAAAGTACATGCAAGTTGGCAAACATTGGGCCAGTCACATTCCAGTGATAGTTATGTGTCTTCAAATAGAGTGTATAGGTAGATGCTAGAAGTACTTTTAGCTGCACTATAGTTTCTTGTTTATCAGTCATTTACGCGCCCCTTTTGTTGCTGTGAATTGTCTTTGTGCGAATTGCTTTGTGTATGTTGCATACTATAGTCTTAACCCATATATATGTATAATTAGTATTAGTTTTTATTTATATAAGCAATACTTATGAGTGTAAAGCATCTTAACCTGCGTGATTTGACCTACGTGTGCACGGTTGCCGAACATTTAAGTTTTGGCAAAGCGGCAACACTTTGCGCAATCTCTCAACCTGCTATGAGCAGCAGAATTCAACATATTGAAGAACAGCTGGCCTGCAGGATTTTCGAGCGCAGCAAACGCAGCGTTCTGATTACCGAAAAAGGGCATCGAATAGTTATCCTCGCTCGGTCTATTTTGGATATAGCAGAGTCAATTGATCAGCTTACCCGAAACGAGACAAAGCCACTTACCGGGGAGTTGAAAATAGGAATAATATCTACTCTTGGTCCTTATCTAATGCCGCTAGTTCTTAGTTCGCTGGCAAAAAATTTCCCAGATCTGGATCTGCAGCTGACCGAAGGCTTAACCGAAAACCTACTAAACTCACTAATTGCCGGTTCGCTAGACATTGTGATCGCTGCAAAACCCATTGCGAGTAACACCCTCTATTGCGTTGATCTCTTTTTTGAACCGTTCATGTTAGCAGCTCCAAAAAATCATCCAATGATTGCCTCGCAGCCAATATCAACATCTCAATTAAATGGCGAAGACATGATCCTGCTTGAGGAGGGCCACTGCTTAAGTGGCCAAGCTCTTTCGGTCTGCCCTGCAGAAAAAAGGCGCGCAGAAAAGCGGTTGCATGCCACTAGCCTCGAGACTCTCAGACATATGATTGCTACAGGCAAAAATTATTCGTTGCTGCCATACCTGGCTGTCGGTAAAAATCCACCGCTGAAGTCACTGATAGACTATTTACCTTTAGCTGACAACAGCCTTGGCAGAACAATCGTTCTATGTAGTCGAAAAAGTACGGGGCGCAAAGCTGACTGCGAAGAACTTACGAAACTAATTCGACGCCACCTTCCAAAAGAACTGACAATACCCTAAACGGACCAAACCTAAATTGCCACTAGACTCTTAAACCAAGCATCCTTGATTGTAATCTCGAACAGCCTGACGAATCTCCTCAATCTTATTCATAACGAAAGGTCCGTGCTGAACAATCGGTTCATCGATAGGCTTGCCAGTCATTACTAAAACTCGACAGCCATGCCGAGCATTTAGTACTAATAGTCCTTCTTTGCTAAGTCTGGCCAAGCGCCCTTTTTCCAATGGATAGTCGCTATCCTTTAGAGTAACCTCGCCCTCATAGACATAAACCAAAGCGGTATAACCAGCGGGAACCTCCAAAGTTAACGAGCGCGAAGCTTTAAATTCAATATCCAAATATGCTGGATCAGTTGTTAAACCAGAAACGGCTCCTTTAAGCTGTACTCCATCGCTAACTAGTTCGCCAGCGATCGCTTTAATTTTCACACCATCAATTTCATAAACCGGAATTGATTCAGACTTGAGGTCTTGATAGGTCGCCGGTTTCATTTTTTCAGCGGCAGGCAGGTTCAGCCAGAGCTGAAAACCTCTCATAAGACCTTCTTCCTGGCGCGGCATTTCAGAATGAATTACGCCGGAACCGGCATTCATCCATTGCACATCACCGGAATCAAGTTTGCCTATGTTGTTCATATGATCCTTATGCTCCATGCTGCCATTTAACATATAGGTCACCGTCTCAAATCCGCGATGGGGGTGAGAGGGGAATCCCCCGATATAATCAGCAGCCTCGTCCGACCCAAACTCATCCAGCATAAGAAAAGGGTCGAAGCGGTTAAGATTTTCACCGCCAATTACACGCGTGAGTTTAACGCCATCTCCATCACTGGTTTGCTGCCCTTTAATAACTTCTTCAATTGACCGAAATAATTGTGCTGTCATCTGCTTGTCTCCTGAAATATTCGCCAGTACCCTGTTAACTTAAGCGGTTAGTGTTTGTATTTTTATCTGCGCTGCTGCCAAGCTCTCTGCGCGAAGTCCTTCACCCATACCGAGGCCACCGGCGTTGATGATTTCTACATCGTCCAAGCCGATAAAGCCCATGATCAATTTCATGTAAGGGCGAAGAAAGTCAGTGGCTGCTGTGTCATGCACTCCACCCATTGCCGACACTAGATACACTTTCTTATTCTTTAAAAGGCCCTTTGGTCCCTGTTCCGTATAAGCAAAGGTAACCCCAGCTCTTGCTATGTGATCAATCCATGCCTTAAGCATGGAAGGCACTGTAAAATTGTACATCGGCAATCCGATAACCAAAATGTCTGCGACCTGAATCTCTGATATTAAGCTGTCTGAAAATGAAGCTTTCTCCTGTTGCTCTGCGCTGCAGGTGTGCTTATGGCTTTTAGCCATTGCCCATCTAAATGTGGGATAGCCTGCTGGCTAAAGTCTCGCTCGATAACATTAAAATCTTCCCCTTTACCTTTAAGTGCAACGACCAAATCTGCGCTCAAAGCGGATGACACACTGTTTTTATCAAAAAGACTGGTACTAACTCGCAATAGGTTTTTCATCATGCTCTCCGGCGTGAATGGGTAAGTTAAGTTGATGGGCCTATCTTAAATCAGTTATTTTGATGTTATGTCGCAATTATTTGGCTTAATATATCGATATATTGAATATGTTAAGAAATAGATGAAAGCATTCCGCGTTACATTAGACCAGTGGCTCGCCTTTAAGACCGTCGTCGATCAGGGCTCCTATTCTCGTGCCGCCGAAATGCTCAATAAGAGTCAATCTACTATCAGTTACTCAATAGCCAAGTTAAACGAGCAACTTCCCAAGCCAGTCTTGAGCCTGGAAGGGAGAAAAGCCGTGCTGACCGCCGAAGGGAAAGTGCTATATCGATACGCGCAGCAGATACTCAATGCCGCTTCCAGCGCAGAGTCGGTAGCCAACTCTATGGCTATAGGGTTTGAGTCGGAAGTCACTATTGCCGTAGATGTTCTGCAACAGGTAAATGCCTTGGTAGACGCGTTCGAAGTGTTTTCAGAGAAGTTTCCACACACTCGGATTCGAGTGCTAGAAACCAGCCTCTCAGGCACTACTGAAGCATTATTAGAGAAGCGAGCCGATCTTGTGATCGGCGGGGCGATACCCACTGGCTTTAACGGCTTTCCTTTAACAACAATTAGTATGTTGCCAGTAGCAGCCCCATCGCATCCGCTAGTAAAAAAAGGCGAAAACGTCTCCGAGATTGAATTGAAGTCTCATCGCCAGATCGTTTTGCGCGACACTGGCATCAAACGAGAACAAGATGCAGGCTGGCTCGGCGCTCAGCAGCGGTGGACTGTAAGCCATTTCTCTTCCAGTATCTCCCTAGTAAAAACTGGCTTGGCATTCGCCTTTGTACCGGACAAATGGGTCAAGGAAGAGCTAAAAAGCGGTTCTTTGCATCTAATACAACTGCAAGAAGGGTTTCAGCGTTCAGTGCCTCTTTATTTAATGTTTGCTGACAAACCAAATGCAGGCCCCGCCACGCGAGCTCTGAGCGAACTCATTCAAACCAAAATTAGAGTCTAACGCTAAAAACCCCCGCCTCTGCGTTCAGTTTGTATTCATTGACGGTGAGTATGCTTGTAGTCACTAAACCCTAATGCGATCAATCCGTGTGGAGGAGAAGATGAACAAATTATTCTTGGGTGTATGGTTATTGGTGACCGTCTTGCTCTCGCAGCAAGCGATTGCTGACGGCAGGCATGGAAGGGATGGCTATAACGATTCCCGCTTCGCTGGTGGGCACTTTCGTAGCTATAACCGTGCCTATAACCGCAGCTATAACCGCAACCGCGACTTTGACCGCCGCGGCAACCCTTATCACTACGGTAGAGCTGGCAATAGGCGCAACGACTTTGTCAGCATTTCCTACGGAAACAGATTTAATAGCGGTTTTAATAATCACTACAATAACAATTTTAACAACGGCTTTTACAATAGTGGCTACAGAAACCGTTGGGGCCGCAATCGAAACCGGAGCAATGACAACTTCATTGGTGCACTGGTGTTGGGCTCAATGTTAAACCATCAAAGCTACCCCTCCAGATCAATTGAAACCGTAACCTATAGATCGGCACCTGTGCGCGAAAGAAATGTCGTCTATATAAATTCCACTGCTAGAAACTCTGTTTCAGTTACTCCGAAACACCGACTTCTGCGCGACTTGCAAGGTGATTGTTATAAGATCGAAATCTCGCCGAATGGCGATGAGCTTCGTTCTCAAGTAGATCCGGCTGTTTGCGATTTCTAAGAATAACCTAGACTCCAAGCGTGCCGGCTTTAAAGATAAGTCCTATTGCTCTAAATCCCATTCTTTTCCTGACCGGTGTTCGAAAAAGGATCTATACTTTTTAGCACACCACCAAAGAAGAGAGCCGGCAAGTGATGCTAAGTAAATTAATGTCAGTAGTTACAATCCGCCATGACGCTAGCGAAAGCTTGCTATCGGTGATTCAGACGATTTCTGAAAAGCATTATTCCTGTGCATTGATCTGTGAATACGACAAACCAACCGGCATTATTACCGAACGGGATATCGTTCGCTTATTCGCCAAAAACGGTCTTAAAGAAGGCGTGACGGCAGGCGATGTGATGAGCCGTGACCCTGTTTGTGTCAATGGCAACACCACTATCCTTGAAGCACTAGATCTATGTGAGAGCAGGAACCTGCGCCATTTGCCAGTGATCGACAATACCCATCGACTAATCGGTGTAGTGACCCAAACAGATTTGGTTAAAGCTCACGTGGCAAATTATCAGAAGAGTGACTCGCTTAAAGACCAAAATCGTAAGCTTCACATGCTGTCCATAGAAGACCCTTTAACTGGACTACCTAATCGCCGTGCTATGGAGATCGACATTAAACACGCGGCAGCAGTGTCAAAACGTCAATCCCAACCTTACTCAATCGCTTTAATCGATATTGATTACTTCAAAAGATATAACGATGGCTATGGGCACCAAGCAGGCGATGAAGCCTTAATTTTCATAGCCAACAAGCTACGTAAAAACCTGCGCAGTTCAGATAAAATCTTTCGCTACGGTGGTGAAGAATTTCTATTTTTGATGCCGATGACATCTTTGGAGGGGGCACAAATCGCCACTCAGCGCATTTGTGACACTATCGCTCTCGAAAAATACCCGCATGCAACAAGTGACCTTGGGTTTCTTAGTGTGAGTATCGGTTTAGCTTCAAGCTTTTCAGGCAATTGGGAGTTGGCCGTTGAACAAGCGGATTCAGCCCTTTATGATGCAAAGGCAGACGGCCGAAACCGAATTTGCTCAGCCGAACCTCCGAGCGAATCAGAGTTTTGGGATTTCAACCGAAAAATAGATGAGGGCCAGCCCTCAGTAAACTAACTTTTAAAGTGATATCGCATGCTAAGAAAAATTGCCTTTTACTTTTTGCCTATTCTTCTTATCAGCTGTGCGAGCTCTCCGTTAGAGCGAAGGCAGGTTGTGTTTTACTCAGACGTCGAGATGGCCCGACAGGGTGAGCAGGCCTATCGGCAGATACAACAAGAAACGCCCATTTCCTCATCAGCTCGGGACACCCACTACGTTCAATGCGTAGCAGACCATGTCATAGCAGCCCTTAATGATGACGACCGCGACAGCGTCGCTTGGGAAGTTACGGTTTTCGACCAGGATCAGGCAAATGCCTTTGCGCTTCCCGGCGGCAAAATTGGTGTCTACACAGGCCTGTTTGATACCGCGGTCAATCAACACCAACTGGCAGCGGTCATTGCCCACGAAGTAGGGCATGTCTTAGCAGACCACAGCAACGAACGCGCCAGTCAGTCGACGATTCGCGATGTAAGTGTTGCCGCCGCTCAAATCTTTGGTGCCTCTTCTGCAGCGCTGCAAGTGTTGAGTACGGCAACGCAGTACGGGATTTTCTTACCGTTTAACCGCGCTCAAGAAAGCGAAGCTGATTCGATAGGCATTTTGTTGATGGCCAGGGCAGGCTTTGAGCCAGCATCAAGTATTACTCTTTGGGAAAACATGTCCGTTGGCGCCGGTCCTAGCCCTCCCGAGTTATTGTCCACGCACCCTTCCCACCGCTCTAGAATAGAGGACTTGGAAAACCGTCTCTCCCAAGCCACGATTTTACTGCACGCTGCACGAGCATCAGGTTTGAACCCTGATTGTATGCGCTGAGGGATTAGCCCTATTCGCGCCCCAAGTATTACAATATCATCAGGTATGTAATACTTGGGGCGTTTGTTTTATCCTCCTAAGCCTTGCTCGCTGTCAGTTGGCTGGCGGGACGATAGAAGATTCATAACAGCATGTTAGGCACTTAAATTAGGTGCCTATCCTTGGTACTTAAGATCAAGGATTTAAGCCTTGGTACTTAAAATCAAGGATTTAGGCTCCGACAGAGCGTAAGACTCTGCCTTAAATTTTAAAACCCGAATCTAAACAGACCCCATGCCAGATACCCCCAAACATAAAACGCTTTTTTCAGCCAAATCTTTAGTAAAGTCATTTGGCGAGGTGCAGGTGCTTTCCAACATAGATTTACAGATAAACTGCGGTCAAGTATTGGCCTTGCTCGGTGAAAATGGGGCTGGGAAATCAACACTGGTAAAACTCATTGGCGGCTACGAAACCGTTAGCGGAGGCACACTGCAACTTGCCAATCAGGCTGGTAAGCTTGAACCCTTAGATGCCAGCACCTGGAACCATGCCAAAGCGGAGGCACAAGGGGTAATACTTATCCATCAAGAGCTTAACCTTGCGGAACAGCTAAACGCTGTGGAAAACGTTTTCCTAGGCAACGAAATTAAGCGTGGCCTTTTTTTGGATAAACGCAAAATGTTAGAACTTACCCAGGAATACCTAAGCATTCTTAACTGCGACATTGATCCCCTTGTCCCAGTTGGCCGGCTTCCTATCTCGGTGAGACAAATGATAGAAATTGCCAAAGCCTATGCAAAAAATTCAACCCTGCTGATCTTAGATGAACCAACAGCTGTTCTTACCGCTAAGGAAAGTGAGGCTCTGTTCCAACTTATCGATAGACTTACCGAACAGGGTGTCGCTATCGTTTATATTTCTCATAAGCTCGACGAGATTGAGCGCATTGCTGACCGCGTGGTGGTATTGCGTGACGGTGAACTAGTCGGCGACTATGATGCAAAGACCTTAACCAAGGATGATATGGCGCGTCTAATGGTAGGCCGCGAATTAACCAACTTGTTTCCTACTGTCGCCCCTGCGGACTGCGCAAGTGAAGTTGTATTGGAATTAAAAAATGGCGTAGTCCCTGGCCTTATTTCTAATGCTAGTTTTCAACTTCGCTCTGGTGAAATTTTGGGTTTTGCTGGCCTTGTCGGATCAGGACGCACAGCGCTAATGGAAGCTATAATAGGATTACATCGATTTTCCAAATCTTCCACGCTTTTAGTTCGTGGCAAGCCAGTTTCATTTAACAGTCTTGCCGCCGCACGCGATGCCGGCATTGCCTACCTAACAAAAGATCGCAAGGGCAGCGGGCTGTTGCTGAACATGAACCTGCCAATAAATTTTTCTTTATTTTCTTTGCATAAATTTTCAAATGGATTAATAAACACCAAGCAAGAAGAAGTGGCTTTCAGCGATGCCATCGATACCTTTGAGATACGACTTAAGGATTTGTCCATCAATGCAGGCAATTTGTCTGGTGGCAATCAACAGAAATTATTGTTAGCAAAAGTAATGGCGGCCGAGCCAAGCATTATCATCATTGATGAGCCAACAAGGGGTATCGATATTGGAACAAAAAGCCAGATCTACCACTTTATTGCTCGCCTCGCTGAAAAAGGCCACGCCATAATAATGGTTTCCTCTGACATGATGGAAGTCATCGGTCTATCGCACCGCGTTGCTGTAATGTGCCGAGGTCAGCTTGTCGGAATATTAGAAGGCGAGCAAAAAGAAGAACATGAAATCATGCGCTATGCCGCAGGATTGGAATCTCAGTTAACAGAAGAAGGTGAACAAGCCTGTGCTTGAAATAAAAATGCCCCGTAGTATTGACCTAAAAACCGCTGGACCGTTTGTAGCCCTGATTGCACTTTTTATTCTCGGTGCTTTTATAAATGACGCCTTTTTAAGTTCTGGCAATCTCAGTAATATTCTGGCGCGAAGCTCATTTATAGGTATTGTAGCGATTGGAGCTACTTTCGTCATCACGGCAGGGGGGATTGATCTTTCAGTAGGTTCAATGGCTGCCTTTATTTCTGGCTGCATGATTTTAATCATGAATTCTTTGATGGATCATATAGAGTCAATTGCTGTGCTCATTTTGATCGCAATATTTGCCTCGGCGTTAGTAGGCGCTGCCGCTGGGTTTATTAACGGCCTACTTACAACCAAGGCCAAGATCGAGGCCTTTATTGTCACCCTCGGCACCATGGGTATTTATCGTTCTCTCATTACTTATATGGCCGATGGCGGCACTTTGTCCCTTAATTTCACGGTAAGCGATGTTTATAGCGAAGTGTATTACGGCACTCTCCTTGGCCTACCTTACCCTGTCTGGGTGTTCTTAAGCGTGGCTATTATCGGCTACGTGCTACTCAACAAAACAGTCTTCGGTCGACACTGCTTTGCAATTGGCTCCAATGAGAAAGTTGCCCTTTATTCTGCTATTCACGTCGACCGTGTTAAAACTATGACCTATGTTCTACAGGGGGTTTGCGTCTCCATTGCGACTATTATCTACGTGCCCAGACTAGGATCAGCATCAGGGCAGACTGGTGTGCTTTGGGAGCTCGAGGCTATTGCTGCGGTTATTATAGGCGGCACCATGCTAAAAGGTGGCTATGGCCGTATCTGGGGGACTGTAGTGGGCGCGCTAATTCTCACACTTATCGGTAATATCTTAAACCTCACAGACATGATAAGTAACTATCTGAACGGCGCTGTACAAGGCATAATTGTGATTGCAGCCGTATACCTTCAGCGCGGCGCTTGGCGCAAACAAGTGGCGTCTTAAATTTTTTACTTTGTTAGGCAATTGGATCAGCACATGAATTTTCAACTCGGAAGACTTAAGCTTTTCACTCGCAGCATCATCGCGGCAGTTTTTGGACTGAGCATTTTAGCTTCGGCAAGCGCGCAAACAATCGGCGTCTCTATTCCTGCGGCAACTCATGGCTGGGCCGGCGGTCTTAATTTTCATGCAGAAGAAACTAAAAAACGCCTTGAAACTGCAAACCCTGGCATGAAAATAGTCTTGCTAACCGCCAGTAGCGCCTCCCAGCAAGCCAACGACCTCGAGGATTTGGTGGCTATTCATCAAATCGATGCGCTGGTGGTTTTACCTTTTGAATCTGCGCCGCTAACGGGCCCAGTTCGTAACGTTAAACGTCGCGGAATCTTTGTTACGGTGGTCGATAGAGGGTTAAGCGAAGAAGGTATTGAAGATGTCTATGTGGCAGGCAACAACGCCGAGCTTGGCCAAGTGTCAGCAAAATATATTAAAGAACGCCTCAGTAGCGGTGGCAATATTGTCATTTTGCGCGGCATTCCAACCGTCATTGATGAACAACGCTTCGATGCGTTTATTGAAGAGATAGAAGGCAGTAACGTCACCGTATTAGATGACAAATACGCAAACTGGAATCGCGATGATGGCTTTACTGTTATGCAAGATTTCTTGGCCCGCTTCCCTAAAATTGATGCGGTATGGGCACAAGATGATGATATCGCTATTGGCGTAATTCAAGCGGTGCGACAAGCTAGACGCCAGGAAGAATTGTTTATCGTTGGCGGTGGCGGAATGAAGGACATCGTTAAAAGAGTTATGGATGGTGACAAACTCACTCCGGTGGATGTGTTATACCCACCTTCAATGATAGCGACGGCAATGGAGCTTACTGCATTGAAGTTCCTTTCGAACGCTCCTATCAATGGCGACTATATTCTAGGCTCGCCGCTTATTACCAAGGACAACGCCGCAGACTATTATTTTCCAGAGTCTCCTTTTTAACTCGCGTTGGAAATGTAAAAAACTAACTATCTGAATTATTTATGAAAACCGTATATCAAATCAAATTATGAAAAAAGCTTATTATGAAGACAATTAAAGGTCCTGCTATTTTCTTGGCACAATTTGTCGCCGATGAAACTCCTTTCAATTGCTTAGATGAAATTGCGGCATGGGCATCCAATCTAGGGTTTAAAGGCGTCCAGATGCCAACCTGGGACGATCGCCTTATCGATCTCAAGCTTGCCGCACAAAGCTCAGGCTACTGCGATGAAATTAAAGGCGTGCTAGCAGAGCATGATATTGAAATCACAGAACTGTCTACCCATCTGCAAGGCCAGCTGGTTGCAGTTCACCCAGCCTATGACGAAATGTTTGACGGATTTGCTGCGCCCGAAGTTCGAGGCAACCCAAAAGCCAGACAGGCCTGGGCCGTCGAGCAGGTAAAACTTGCTGCGAAAGCATCAATGAATTTAGGCCTTACCGCCCACGCTAGTTTTTCCGGCGCC
Source organism: Pseudohongiellaceae bacterium (assembly GCA_047627195.1). Taxonomy (GTDB): domain Bacteria; phylum Pseudomonadota; class Gammaproteobacteria; order Pseudomonadales; family Pseudohongiellaceae; genus UBA9145. Next base: position 27,651 of record JBLHTH010000031.1, read on the forward strand.
TTAGCCTGGCCCTATCTTTATCCCTGGCCGCAGCGACCCGCTGGGTTAGTCGAAACCGCGTTTGATGAATTGGCTAAACGCTGGCTACCTATTCTCGACTGTTTTGAAGATGCGGGTGTCGACGTTGGCTTTGAGATTCATCCCGGCGAAGATCTTCATGACGGCGTGACCTTTGAAATG